>JAPPNO010000083.1 GCA_028873845.1 Gemmatimonadota bacterium
CGGGAGACGGGACTCGAACCCGCGACCCTCAGCTTGGGAAGCTGATGCTCTACCACCTGAGCTACTCCCGCGAGCAGTCCGCCGCATTTGCCCAACGACGGAGGGCACCCGGCTCCCGGCCCGGAACGGAACCGCGGACCCGGATTCCCTCCGTGGGGAATGGCTCCTACCTGGGTGGGATCACCTGGAAGTAGTAGCCTTTCACTTCCTGATCGCTGACCAGGTCGGCCTGGAACGTCGTGCTTTCGCCCGGTGCCGGGGCTTCCACCCGTTGCGTGGCCGTCCCGACGGCGGCGCCGTCATTCCCGCTGAAATGCACCCGGATCGTCACCATGACGCCGGCCTCCAGGCTCTTGTTGCTGAACTCGCCCGCGACCGAGCCTCCCCCGTCGGGTCCGGGGACCAGCTGGGCGTCGCCGATGCTGAATGGGAGGTTCTGCATGTCCTGGAGGTAGCCTGCCGCTTCCTGGCCCTTGTCGGTCCCCGCCAGGCAACGCGCCGCGATCCGGTAGTTGTCCAGGTAGTATGGATCGAGATCCAGCAACGCCAGGGCGGCGGGAACGCAGGGCTCGAAATCGTCCGCCAGGTTGAGCGTGTACGCCCGCATGAAGGCGGCTTCACGGTGCTGTGGCGACACCTCCAGCACCCTGCCGAACGCCTCGGCGGCCCGGCTCAGATTGTCGCTGTTGTACAGCCCCACGCCAATGTTGTAGTACTCCCCCGCGCCAAGCCCTTCACCGGACATGAGGTTGTCATAGATCGCCTCGGCGGAATCGGGCATTCCGGCCTCGACCAGGACGGCAGCCCGGTTGGCCAGAATCTCGATGTCACCCGGATTGGAGTCCAGGTACACGCCCATATCGGCGGCGGCTTCCGCGAACCTTTCCTCCCCGGCCAGGAGGACGGTCCGGTTGATGACCACGTTCCTTTCGTAGTCCTGCCACTCATCGCCCAGCACGCTGTCGGTCATCATCATCTCGATGGTGGCGGAATCCCGCAGCACCTCGAGGGCCGTGCCGTACGCGTCAATGGCGTCGTCCATCCGGTCGACGTCCGGGTAGACCGATGCCAGGTTGATCAGCGCCTGGGGGTACCGCCCGCCGTAGATGACCTCGGCCGCCTCCCAGAGTTCGATAGTCTGCGCGATGTTGCCCGCATCCATCGGTTCGACGGCCGCGTTGAATGCCGCGCGCCACGCCTGGTTGCGCAGAAACTCGATCTCGGGTTCGTAGGGGGGATGAAGATCGAGCGCCCTGATGAACAGGGTGTCGGCGGCCACGAAGTCCCACAGACCCACCTGCGCCCGTGCCGCCTGGTAGTAGCCGAGGGGGTTCGTGGGGTCTTCCGAAATCGAGCCCAGGGCGGCGTCGAGCGCGTCCTGGAACTTCTCCGGGGCACCCAGCTCGGCCTGCGTCAGGTACAGCTCCGCGGTGCGGGTAAAGTCGTTTGACCTGAGCCCGTCCCCGCCACCTCCACCGCCGCCTCCTCCTCCGGAGCCGCCACTGGACGCACAACCGGCAAGCATGAGTGCGCCCGCGGCCAACAGTATGGGCACGTACCGCGATCTGTTCACAGCCATCCTCCTGAAGTCGTTGAATCTCGCCCCGCTTTCCCCGGCCGGCGGAAACGGGAATCGTCCACGCGCAGTAACATACGGAGTAACATAGGGGTCGTTGCAGGACCGGCCAAGTACCGCCCTCGCCCCCCGCCCCGCCCCCGGGCAACCGTGGAGAACCCTCCGGGGCATTCGAAGGGCTTCGCCCCGGGGCGCCCGGTCACCGGGAGCCCGGATTCAGGTAGGTGAGGACCTTCACTCCCATCGCCTCGCTGAAGCCGGGAATGCGGCCGATGTCGGCGGCGCTGGCCTCCTTCACGCCGCGCAACGAACCGAAACGCAGGAGCAGCGCCTGCTGCCGCCTGGGTCCGATACCGGGAATGTCGGCCAACTCGGACCGCACGGTGCGCCGTGAGCGCAACTTGCGGTTGTAGCGCACGGCGAACCTGTGTGCCTCGTCGCGGACCCGTTGCAGCAGGTGCAGCGAACGCGCGGTCCGGGGCAGGCGCAGTCCCTCCGCGCGCCCCGGCAGGAAGACCAGTTCCCGCTTCTTGGCCAGCGCCGCGACGGCCACCTGCTCCAGCCCGCCGGTCCCGAGCGCGGCGCACGCGGCCGCCAGCTGCCCCGCGCCGCCGTCGATCAGCACGAGGTCCGGGAGCGGCCCCTCCTCCTTCAGCCTGCGCCGGAAGTACCTCCCGACGGCCTCCTCCATGGAGCGGTAGTCGTCGTTGCCGAAGTCTCCCCGGATCTTCATGTGCCGGTACCGCGACCTGCACGGTTCCCCGTTCTCGAAGAGGACCGCGGCGGCCACCGCCTCCGCGCCCTGGGTGTGCGAGATGTCGAAGCAGACGATCAGCCGCGGGACGACTTTGAGTCCGAGGCGGTCCTGCAGTTCGTACAGGACTTCATCGGTATGGGGCCGGGCGGTCTCTCCCTTTCTCACCTGCTCCGAGAGCGAGTGGCGTGCGTTGCTGACCGCGAGCTCCACCAGCCTCACCTTGGCGCCCCTCCGCGGAACCCGGACCGCCACCCTCCGGGCCGCCCGTTCGCGCAGGATACCCTCGAGCAGGGTGCGATCCGCAAAGTCCGCGGGGAGCAGGATTTCGCGGGGAAGGTCTTCAACCGACTCCCTTCCGCGCGACAGGTAGACGTGCGACACCGCCCTGGCCAGGAGCTCCGCATCCGATTCGTCTTCCACCCCGGTCATGGCAAGCGCGTCCCGGCCCATCAGCACTCCGCCCCGGATCTGCAGCGTGACCACTGCCGCCAACTGTCCGTCACGCGCGATGCCGACGACATCCTGGTCGCCGCCACCGACCATGTGAACCCGTTGCCGCCGCGCGATTCCGTCCAGTCCCGCGAGCACGTCACGCAACAGCGCTGCTCTCTCGAAATCCAAGTCGGAAGATGCTTTATGCATGTCCTGTTCAACTTCTGCCTGAATCGTCGCCACGTCCCCACCGAGGATGCGCAGCAGCCGTGCGATCATGGCCCCGTAGTCTTCCTGCGACTGGAGTCCGACGCATGGGGCCGCGCACCTGCCGATGTGATGGTCGAGACACGGCCGTGCGGGAGCCTCGCGCGGCAGGTCGTAGCGGCAGGAGCGCACGCCGTGGGTGCGCGTGACCAGATCGAGTGCGCGGCGGACGCGTCCCACGGACACGAAGGGTCCGAAGTAGCGGGAACCGTCCTCGCGGACCCGCCGGGTCACGTAGGCGCGCGGGAAGGCCTCGTTGACCGTCACCTTGACGTAGGGGTACTTCTTGTCGTCGCGCAGCTGGATGTTGAAGCGCGGCTGGTGCTCCTTGATGAGGTTGGCCTCCAGGATGAGCGCCTCCGCCTCCGAAGCCACGACCAGCGTCTCGACGGTCCTGGTGCGCCGGACCAGTTCCCGCGTCTTGACCTCCACGCCGCTCGCGCCGGACAGGTATGAGCGCACGCGGACGCGCAGCGACTTCGCCTTGCCGACGTAGAGGACCTCTCCGCGCTCTCCGTGGAACAGGTAGACGCCCGGGTCGGCCGGAAGACCCCCCACGGACTCGGGCGTGAAGGGGATGCCACGCGTCACCGCCGCCGTCCTCGCCCGTACAGTCGGCGCAGACCGGCGGGTGACAGGCCCAGGGCGTGCGCGAGCCCCAGGTACGCGAGCGCGACAGGGAGGATCGAGGCCACTGCGGCGGGAAGGGGCGGCAGCGCGGGAAACAGCACTCCGGGTATCAGCCCCACCGCCGTGGCCACCAGGGCGGCCAGTACGCAGCGCCCGATCCGGGAACCCCCGAGCGACAGGCCGGAGAGTCTGCGGGCCAGGTTCCGCCGCAATAGCGCCAGCTCCAGCCATGCGCCGCACGACGCCCCCGCGGCAAGACCCGCCGCCCCCAGCCCCAGCGCCCCCACCGCAAGGCGGTCCAGTGGAAACATCAGCGCGATCCCCACCGCTACCGAGACCGCGATCCGCGCGTAGGCGATTCGAGCCGGCGTCCGGGTGTCGCCCAGCGCGTAGAAGGCCGACGCCAGGACGCGGGACGTCCCCGAAGCGGGCAGTCCGATCGCATACGCGGCCAGCACCACACCCGCGGCCCTCGCGTCGTCCGCGCCGAACGCCCCGCCGGTGCGGTAGATGGCCATGACATCCTCGTGGAAGACCAGGTAGCCGGCCGTGACCGGGATCAGCCAGAAGAGCACGGTCGCCACCGCGCGTTGTGTCCGATCACGCACCGCCTTCGCCCCCGCGGCCCGATCGCGGGACAGTTCGGGCAGTTCGGCCGCCGCGACCGAGAGACCGAATAACGAGATGGGGAGCAGGTACAACACCTGTGCGTAGCCCAGAATCCCGACAGCCCCGGCAGCCAGGTGCGAGGCCAGGTTGGTTTCGACCAGCGCGCTGAGGTTGACCGCCCCCCGCGCCGCGACCACCGGGACGAAATTCGTCACGATCTCGCGCACCCCGGTGATCCGGGTGCTGATCGCGGGCACGACGTGCTTCAGGAACCGGAACAGGAAGGGAAGCTGGAAGGCGAGTTGCAGGACCCCGCCCGCCAATGCTCCCCACGCCATGGCGAAGACCAGTTGCGCGCCGAGAATCCCCCGCCCCGCCGCCACGATCACGGCCACGATCATGGCCAGGTTCCAGAGCGCGGGAGCCACGTAGGACACGAAGAAGCGCCGGTGGCTGTTCAGGATGCCCAGCGCCCACGCCGAAATGACGAGCACTCCCGCCATCGGGAAGAGCAACCGCAGGAGCGACACGAGGATGTCGGCCCGTTCGTCTCCGGCGAAGCCGGTCGCGATCACCGCTGCGAGCCATGGGGCCGCCAGCGCGCCCAGCACCGCCAGCCCCCCCGCGGTCGCGGCCAGCAGCCCCAGCACCGCCCCCGCCGCCCGTCCCGCCTCCTCCTCGCGCCCCTCTTCCAGGAGGCGTACGTACACCGGGATGAACGAAGCGCTCAGCGTCCCCTCGCCCAGAAGGTTCTGCAACACGTTGGGGATGCGCAGCGCCGCCCGCCACGCGTCCGCAAACGCTCCGTTGCCGAAGTGGTGGGCGAAGACGATCTCACGGGCGAACCCGAAGATCCGGCTTACCAGAATGCCTGCCGCTACGCTGGAAGCCGCCAAGGCTACTTCGGGTCGGCCGTCCCGGATCCGCCACCGGGTGGAAGTGAATCGGGATCGTTGTGCTCTGCGAGCAGCTTCTGGAGGAACTGGCTCTCCTCCTCCAGGCGGCCCACCTCTTTCCCCAGACGCTCCAACTCGCTCTCCAGGTACACGAGACGGTCATGGGACGCACCGTCGCCGCCGGTGCGTCTCCCGCGCTCCAGCCGCCTGGCAATCGCCTTGCCCAGGTCCGAGTCCAGGACGATCGCGAGGATCGGAATCAGAAGCACCAGAATGACGATCAATGGAGCCATGGGTCTAAGCTATGCTGTCCGTGCCCGGAGTGGCAAAGTCCCCTCCCGCTCCCGCGGGGTCGATGGGGCTGTGGATGTGGCGGTACGCCAGCGCCGGGAAATCCGGTCCATACCTCAGCAGGTACTGCAGGGGACACAGGATCCGGTCCTGGGGCTTCCCACCCGGCCACAGGTTCACCTGGGCCTTGGCGATCCGGGCGCGGGTCGTTTCGGCGTTGCGCTTGACCGCCCGGACGATCTTCTTCTCCAGGGTTCCGAGCGCGGCCAGGCTGGAGTTCCTCGTCTTCATGACCGCACCGCGCAGCGCCGGGTCGACGGTGGCCGCGGCGTCGGCCAACCCGCCGCCCAGCGACTCCACGGCCCGTCGCCATTGCACGGCCGTGTCCCGGACGTTCCCGGGCAGCCGGTCGCGTGCGAAGCGGGTCAGCAGCGCCTCCGGGTCGCGAACGTCGCCGGCCTCGAGTCCGAAGTTCTCCAGGACCTTTTGCACCTTGTTCTCGACCGCGAGAAGCGACCCGCGCGGCACCACGACGGGCATGCCGGCCCCGTGGCGGCGAAACAGGCCGCGCAGCTGCGCGAAATACGCCAGCTCACCCGGTCCGCCCACGTACGCCAGAGTCGGGAACAGAACGCTCTCGACCACCGGGCGGAGAAGCACGTTGGGCGAGACGGAACCGGGATCGTCCTCGATGAGGTGGAGAACACGGCGAAGCGAAAGTCTTCCGCGTGATCGTCGGAGCAGGAAACCGTCCTCCGTCCGCTGCAGCCGCTCGCGGCCGTGCTTCAGGTCGACGAAGAGATTGGTGGCGCCCGGAATCAGCGGCACCTGCAGTCCGTAGCCGCGGTCCCGCAGGGCATCGGCGGCCTCCGCGAGCACGTTCGCGCTGGCCACCGGGTCTTCGGCCTCGGCCCGGAAAACGCTCCTGCAGGCCTCCTTGAGCGCAGGGGCGCCCGCGTCGACCAGACCGATGGGCGTCTCCCCCAGGAGCTCCGCCATCCAGGCGTGGAAGGCCGAGGCCATGGTGGCCTGCGGCTGAAAGGCGTCGCGGAGCGGTTCCATGTACCGCGCATGGAACTCGCTCGGAGGCATGGCTTCGGCGAGCCGGTCCAGCGCCTGCTCGACGGCGGGGCCCAGCGGCGTGCTACCCAGGGGGCGCGGGGGTCCCTCCGCCGCGGGGCCCAGCGACAGGCGCACGAGCCGGTTGGACGCGTCCACGACAAAGGCGTGGTTCGCTTCCTCCCAGTCATGATCGTCCGAGGCCACCCAGAACAGGGGCATGACGGGCCGGCCCAGCAGCCCCTCCAGATCTCCGGCGAGCCGCACCGCCGTCAGTGCCTTGTAGAGGCTGTAGAGGGGTCCCCCGAAGAGTCCGGGCTGCTGGCCTGTGGTGACGAAGTACCCGCTTTCGGCCACGACCCGGCGAAGCAGCTCCTTCCCTTCGGTTCCCGCCGGCCGGACGACCCGCTCGGCGGTGGCGAAGGTGTGGCGGCTCCGTGCCAGGTCCAGTGCCTCCGCCTTGCGGACGTACGTGTCGCCGCGGTACGGCGAACCGCGGAAGAAGTCGCCCGCGGCCCCCGCGCCGGCCAGGTAGTCGCCGACGAGGCGCGATCCGCCCAGTGGCCGTGGCAGCAGATTCATCGGGCCGGGTACCTCTGCGTGCCCCTTCGCGCCGGGGAGGCAGGCGGTCCGTGAGCCGATCCGCACGGCCGGACCCGGAGGCGGCGAGGCGGAGGACTCACCCGGACGCTCCGGCGAGCACGATGTAGCGGGGCGACGCCGGCGAGAAGGGCGAGCGGTCGTATCCTCCGAAGGTGGGGCCCGGAGTCAGCCCCGCGCCTGCCAGCATGGCATTGAGGTCCTCGGGCCGGTACAGCCGCACCCGCTCCACGAACTCCCGCACCGGCGCATCGCCGCCGGCCTCTATGCGGATGCGCTTCTCGATGATCCGTCCGCCATCGGCGAGGCGCCGCTCCTGCACCACCCGCATCCCGGATACCGTGCGGCGGTCCTCCGTTTTCAGGTGCGCGACGACCTCGGCGGCGTTCAGGAAGTCGAGCAGATACCAGCCGCCGGCTCTGAGCAGCCTCCGCGCTTCCAGGAGCGCCCCGCGGTCGTCGTCCGCGTGCTCGAAGTAGCCGAACGAGGTGAAATAGGAAGTCACCACGTCGAAGCTGGCGGCCCGAAACGGCAGGCGTCGCATGTCGGCTCGCACCAGCCCGCAATCGGGTACCGCGGCCCTGGCGGCCTCGAGCATGCTCGGCGACAGATCCAGACCGGTGGCGCGGTAGCCGATGCGGTGCATCTCCGCCAGGTGCCGGCCCGGCCCGCACCCCACGTCCAGGACCCGGGTGCCCGGCCCCAGGCCGGTCGCGTCGCGCAGAAGCCTGACGGCACGCCGTCCCTCGGCACGGTCGCGATGCGGGTACAGCGCCAGGTACTCGCTGCCGAACCAGTCGCGAAACCAGGGGTTGGCGCTCACCGTGATCCCTTGTGGTAGGGTTGGTTTCCCAGGATCGTCCCCGCCCGATACAACTGCTCCGCCAGCACGAGCCGCGCGAAGTCATGAGGAAGGGTGAAGGAGGAGAGGGAAAGATGAACCCCGCACTCGTCCCGCAGGCCGGGGTCGAGGCCGAAGGCTCCACCGACGAGGAAGTGGACACCCTTCGCCGGGGTCCGCGCAACCCCTTCGAGCCACCGGGCCAGCTCCGGCGACGTGAACCGCCGCCCCTCGCGCGTCACCGCAACGCGGTCGAACCCCGGGAGCAGGCGGGCCCGGATGTTCGCCGCCTCCGTGCGCATGACCTCGGCGGCCACCCTGCCGCGCGCCTGCCGCACCTCGGCGACCTCCATCCGCCAATGCCGGGCCGCTCGCTCCTCGTACTCCCTGATCGCCGGACCGAGCGACCGGGCCTTGCCGACCACCACGACCGAGATCCTCACAGCCTCCGCGCCACGTCTTCCAGCGCCGTGAGGAGCGTTCCCCGGGGCTCTCCCCCCGCGCGCAGGCCCACCGCCACGGCGTGGCCGGCCAGCTCGCGATGGCGAATCAGCTTGACGGCGTCCTTGTCCGTGCAGACGATGGCCCGGCCCTTGCGGCGGGCCAGCAGCGCACGCACGTCGCCGGCCGTGTACTCGTGGTGGTCCGGGTAGGCGGCCAGCTCGATGTGCGCCGCGGGCAGAAGCCGGCGCAGACCGGCGGCGAAAGCGCGGGGGCGGGCGATCGAGCAGACAGCCAGCACGTCGCGGCCCGGCGCCTTCGCCGGGTTGCCGGCCAGATCTCTCCAGTCACCCATGGTCATCTCCACCTGCAGAACCGGCACACCGGGCGCCAGCCGGGCCAATCTCTCCCTCCACGCCTCCACGGCACCGCGCCCGGCGGTGCGGCGTGTCAGGAGCACGTGAGTGGCGCGCGCTGCCGCCCGGATTGGTTCGCGATACCGCCCCCGCGGGAGCATCCGCACCCGCAACGGATCTTCGGCGGCAACGACGAGGATGTCCAGCGTCCGCCCCAGACGGCGGTGCTGGAACCCGTCGTCCACCAGCGCAACCCGATACCCTTTCTCCCCCGCCGCCCGAACGCCCGCACACCGATCGACCCCCATGAACACGGCCTCGCCGCCGAACCATCGCCGGTACAGCGCCACTTCGTCGCGACCGTATCCGCGCACTGCCACGGCCACTTGGACACCCCTGCCCCGGAACCAGTCGCCGATCCAGTGTAAGATGGGCGTCTTACCCGTCCCGCCGACCGTCAGGTTCCCGACCGATACCACCGGGATCGAGGGGCCGGGCCGCTGCCTCCGGTCGTGCCAGCCGCTCCTTGCCGCAACGGCGGCCCGGAAGGCCAGCTCCGCGGGCGCCAGCGCCAGGCCGAGTATCCGGGCGGCGGGCCGGGGGTCGTCCTCTTCCCAGAGCTCGTGGACAAGGCGGCGCAGCCGATCCGCCATCAGCCGGGGGCACCGCCCGCGGTCTCGCGCAACAACTCCTCCACGAGATCCACGACCATGGCCGAGGCCCCCGGCGACCCCAGCGCGTGACGGATCCCCCGCAACCCCGCAACCATGGTCCGGCGTTCGGCGGACGATCCATCCAGAAGGGGCTCCAGGGCGCCGGCCACGACGGGAGGCGACATTTCGCCCTGGATGAACTCGGGCACCACGCGGTCGCCCGCGACCAGGTTGGCAAGGGCGACATGAGGGACCCGGACCAGGCACCGGGCCAGGAAGAACGTGGCCGGATGGGTGATGTAGGCGACCGCGAAGGGCATTTCGGCCAGGGCGGCTTCCAGAGTGCCGGTGCCGGACTTCACCAGCCCGGCCGTGGCGAGCGCCCTCAGGGAGTGGGCGTCCTCGGTCGTGGGAAACGGAAGGGACCGGTATTCGGACTCGGCCAGCGAGGGGACCTTGCTGACGATGACCGCGAGGTCCGGCACGCGCCGCCGAAGCTCGCGGGCGGTCGCGGTGAAGGGCCCGGCGTGGCGTCGCAGCTCCTGTTGGCGCGATCCGGGGAAGAGCGCCAGAACGGGTCTGCCCGGCTCGATGCCGAGATCGCGCGCCAGCGATTCGGGGTCGGGCCGGACCTCTTCGTCGAGCAGCGGGTGGCCCACGAAACGGGCACGCCCTCCGTGCGCCCGGTAGAGGGGGGCCTCGAAGGGCAGGATGACCGCAATCCGGTTCGCCAGCCTGGACAGCCGTTCGGCGCGCCCCGCCTTCCACGCCCACACCTGCGGCCCGATGTAGTACAGCACCGGAATCCCGAGCCTCGCCGCCTGCGCGGTGATCCTCATGTTGAGCCCGGGATAGTCGATCGGGATCACCAGATCCGGGGTCTCCTCCCGCAGAAGCCGCACCAGCCGTCTCTCGAGGCGCCGGAAGTAGGGCAGCCTTCCGAGCACCTCCGCGAAACCCATGACGGCCAGGTCATCGAGACCGGCGACCAGCCGCACGCCTGCCCCGGCCATCCCACCCCCACCCATCCCGGCCATCTCCACGCCGGGCCACCTGCGGCGGATCTCGCGGGCGACGCGCGCACCATGGGCGTCGCCGGAGGCCTCGCCCGCCAGGATCATCACCCTGCGGAGGCGGGGAGTGCCGCCGGCCACCTGCTGGTGCACCACCGGGCTACGCGGTCAGAAGGCGCGCCCGAGGTACCAGATGACGACGATCACGACGGCGAAGAGGAGGACGAGGCTGGTCGGGGACTTCCCCTTCTTCGCGTCGATCCACTCGCGCTTACGCTGACGCCGAACGCGTATGAGTGACATGGTCCTCGATCTGTTGTTCGATGGCCAGGGAGAGTTCAAGTGCACGCCGTCCATCCTCGCCGGTTACCGGTGGCGGCGCCAGACCCGCGATGGCATCCCGGAAGGAAGCGACTTCCGCCACGAGCGGCTCGGTTCCGTCGCCGGTGACGGGAATCCGTTCCACGACGGAGGCCAGTCCGGCCAGCGACGGTACGCCGGCCGGGAGGCCCGGCCCGTCCAGCACGGACACGCCCTCCCGGAGCCGGTAGAACTCGCCGCGGCCCGCCGCCAGGTCCAGCGACAGGTAGCCCGAACGCTGCCACACCCGCAACTTGCGGACCCGGTTCACCGAGACCCGGCTCGCGGTGAGGTTTGCGACGGCACCGCCCTCGAAGGCCAGCCGGGCGTTGGCGATGTCCACGTGCCGGGTGAGCACCGGGACCCCGGCGGCGGCCATCTCCGTCACGGGCCTGCCGACCAGGCTGCACAGGAGGTCGACATCGTGGATCATGAGGTCGAGCACGACCGCGACATCCAGTGAGCGGGGGGTGAAGGGGGCCAGCCGGTGGGACTCGACGAAGAGAGGCCGGTCCAGGTACGGACGGGCCGCCACCAGTGCCGGGTTGAACCTTTCGACATGCCCGACCTGCAGCACCACGCCCCTGCGCGCGGCCTCCGCGATCATCCGGTCGGCGGCGGCCAACCCCGGCGCCATCGGCTTTTCGACGAACACGTGGACGCCGGCGCGGATCGCCTCGATGGCGACGGCTTCGTGCGAAGTCGTGGGAACGGCCACCACCACCGCGTCGCTCACCTCGAGCAAGTCCGCCAGCGACGACATCACCCGGATATCGAGTTCGTCGCCCACGGCCCGGCCGCGATCTCCGTCCGTGTCGAATACGCCGGCGCACGCCACCCCGTCGAGGTCGCGCACCACCCGCGCGTGATGGCGCCCCAGCGCACCGACACCGGCCACCCCGACCGACGGCAGCCCCCTACGATGCGCCGAGCCGGCCCGGCGCCTCCCCGCCTCCTGCCGTGCGACCTTTGAACCGTCCACCACCCGCTAGAAGATGATTCCGCGTTCGCTGCTGCGGATGAAGTCGAGGAAGTACCCCACTTCCGGACACATCAGCTCCGGATCGTCGGCGACCTTCCGGAGCGCCCGCGAGAGGTTCCATTCGGACTGAAACAGAACCCGGTAGGTGCTCTTGAGGCGCCGGCGCACGTCCGGCGAGAACCCGCGCCGGTCCAGCCCCACCGTGTTGAGCCCGTAGAGCTTGGGCGAGGGATTGCCCGTGGCCTTGCAGAAAGGGGGAACGTCCCGGTTGATCCTGGACCCGCCGCCGACGAACGCATGAGACCCGATACGAACAAACTGGTGAATGGCGACCAGACCGCTCACGATGGCCCAGTCCTCGATCTGGACGTGCCCCGCCATGTTCGTGGCGTTCGAGATGATCACGTGGTTGCCGATTTCGCAGTCGTGCGCGATGTGGCAGTACGCCATGAGGAGGCAGTCCGAGCCCACCATGGTGCGGCCGGCCGCGGCCGTACCGCGGTTGAGGGTCGCAAACTCGCGGATGACCGTTCGGTCTCCGATTTCCAGGTGGGTCTTCTCGCCCTCGTACTTGAGGTCCTGCGGATCGGTGCCGAGCACGGCACCGTTGGCGACCCGGCAGCTGACTCCCACCGTCGTGTCCTTCTCGATCAGCACGCGGGGGCCGATGCGCGAATTGGCCCCGATTCGCACACCCGCCCCGATGATGGCGTAGGGCCCGACCTGGACACCGGGCCCCAGCTCGGCACCCCGGTCGACGATCGCCGTGTCGTGGATGCCGACCCCGGTGCGGGGCGTGGCCGTGACGCTCACCGGTCCACGATCCGGGCCATCATCTCGGCTTCGGCGACGGTTTTTCCGTCCACGATTCCCCTCCCTTTCATCTTGCAGACGCTCCGGCGGAGATTGACCATCTCCACCTCGAAGAGAAGCTGGTCTCCCGGGGTCACCGGCTTGCGCCACTTTACGTTGTTGAGGGCCATGAAGTAGACGACCTTGTCCTTCGGATCCCCGACCGAATCCATCAGCAGGAGTCCCCCGACCTGTCCCATCGCCTCGATGATCAACACCCCGGGCATGATCGGATGCCCGGGAAAGTGGCCGCGGAAGAAGGGCTCGTTGATCGTCACGTTCTTGAGTCCGACGATCCGCTTCCCGGACTCGAACTCGACCACTCGGTCGACAAGGAGGAACGGATAGCGGTGGGGCAGAAGGTCCATGATCTCCGCCACCTCGATCCTGCGCGCGTGCCTGCGCCGGTCGTGCTGCGCCCGTATGGCGCGGGCCAGCGCGACGTTCCCCCGGTGGCTGGGACTCTCGGCCACGACGTGGCCGCGGAACCTTCCTCCCACCAGGGCAAGGTCGCCCACGATGTCGCCGACCTTGTGGCGCAGGAACTCGTCGGGGTAGCGCAGCCCGTCGTTCATCACGCCGCTGCCGTCGAGCACAATCGTGTTGGCCAGCGATGAGCCCAGGGCCAGCCCCCTGGCCCGCAGCTTCGCGGCATCGTCGTGGAAGCCGAAGGTGCGGGCACGGGCCAGGTCGCTCCCGAATCGCGCGGCGTCGATGACGAACCCGGCGTGCTGGCGGCCGATCGCCGGATGCTCGAACTCGATGGTTGCGGATATGCGGAAGCCGTGGTCCGGAAGCGCAACGTACGAGCCCCCGTTCTGGTCGTTCACCGAGATCGTCTCCGCGACTTCGACGACCTCCGCCTCGGCGTTCTGCGACTGTCGCCCCGCATCCTGGATCGCGCTCATGAAGGGCGCGAAACTTCCGTCCAGGATGGGCACCTCCGGTCCGCCCAGCTCGAGTGTCGCGTTGTCCACCTCCAGGGCCGCCAGGGCCGCCAGCACATGTTCCACCGTGAGGACCTCCGCACCCCCGGCTCCCAGGCCGGTGCCGAGTTCCGTCGCTGTAACGTGGTCCAGGTTCGCCGGAATCGGCGGGGCGCCGGGGAGGTCGGTCCGCACAAAGACGATTCCCGCGTCCGGGGGTGCGGGCCTGATCGTGAGCGTCGCCGTCTCCCCCGTGTGAACGCCGATTCCCTTGAGCGCGATCCCGCGGGCGAGCGTGTGCTGGTTGCGATCGGCCATCAGGCGCCGTCCCTCCCGTCCAGCCGCCGTTCCAGCCGGCCCATGCGGCGGACCAGTTCCGGCAGCTTCATCAGACTCGCCATGGCCCGGAGGTAGGTCCGGTGATCCCGGGCGGGGTAGCCGGAGACCACCTGCCCGGGCCCCACGTCGCCGATCACCCCCGCCTGGGCAGCGATCTGCGCGCGCGCGCCGATCCTGAGATGACCCGAAATCCCGGCCTGTCCGCCCATGCCGACCCCCGCACCGGTGCGCGTGGATCCCGCCACGCCCACCTGCGCCACCAGCATCGACCGGGGCCCGATGGTGACGTTGTGGCCGATGTGAACCAGGTTGTCGAGCTTCGACCCCGCTCCGATCACCGTCCGTCCGATCGAACCCCTGTCGATGGCGCAGTTCGCGCCGATCTCGACGTCGTCCTCGACCACGCAGCCGCCCACCTGGGGCACCTTCCGGTGTTCCCCTCCGGACGTGACGTACCCGAAGCCGTCCACTCCGATGCTGCTCCCCGCGTGGACCACCACCCGGTCACCCAGCACCGAGCCTGCGTACAGCGTACAATTCGGGTACAGGACGGTCTCCGCTCCGATGGCGACTCCCTCGCCCACAAAGCAGTTGGCGCCTATTCGCACTCCTTCGCCCAGCGTCACCCCCGAGCATACGACGGCATGGGGGCCCACGCTCGCGCGCCCGGGCACCACGACCGATGGGTCGACCACCGCGGAGGAATGCACGCCGCGGTCCCGGGGCGGATCCGGGTGCAGCAGCGGAAGCAGGTCGGCGAGCGCCGCGTGCGGGTCGGCAACCACCACACGGTCCGCCGGCCCGTCCTCGATCCCGCAGAGCGCCTCCGAGACCAGAAGCGCCCGGCCGCCGCACCCGGGGAGATCGGTCGCGTAGCGGCGGTCGACGAGCATGGCCAGGTCGCGGGGCCCGGCGTCGTGGACGGGAGAGATCCGCTCGAAGGTCACGGACGTATCGCCGAGTACCCGGCCGCCGGTCGCCTCGGCGGCCTCCGCCAGGGTCATGACCCGTCTTCGGACCCGCTCCTGGCCTGAAGGCGGGTCAGGACCTGTTGGGTGAGATCGAGCGCGGGATCCGCGACCAGAATCGCCTGCACGGCCACGTCGAGGATCATGCCGTAGTTGCCCTCCACCCGGATTTCCTCGAGCACGCTCCGAATTGCCTCGTTGATGGGCCCGAAGACCTCGGTCTCCCGCTGTTCGAACAGATCCTGCAGTTCCTGGCTTCGCGCGTGGCGGGCATCCAGCTGCGTCTGAAGCTGCCGCTCACGTTCCTGCCGCGCCTCCGGCGTCATCGTTGTCATCTGCTGCTGGTACTCGGCCAGCGCCTGCTGGTACGCGGAGTCGAGGTTGTCGACCTCGGCCTGGAAACCTGCAAAGGTTGCCTGGAGCGACCCCCTGGCATCCTGAGCCGGGCCGTACTCGGCCAGAACGGCAACGCTGTTGATATAGCCCACCTTGGTGCCCTGCCCCGCGAGCGGGCTCGCAAGCAGCAGGGACAGGGCGACGGCCGTGCCCAAACGGGAAATACTCATCACTCTCGACTCCTCCGATTCGATTTCGGATTCAGGCCGTCCCGCCGGTTTGCGGAGACGGCGACTTGTAATTCATCCACGGACTGCACTAGAAATTCGGACCCATCTTGAAGTGTAACTGCCACCCCGGCTGGGGCTTGTCGAAGCCGTACGCGTAGTCCAGCCCGATGGGACCGAACGGGGTCACCAGCTGGACTCCGAACCCGGCGCCCCGGAAGAGCCTCGATGTGTTGATGTCCCGCGGGCCCTGCCAGAGGTTGCCGACATCGTAGAACGCCGACATTCCGAGGTTGGAGCCGAGGACTGCCCTGAGCTCCGCGGTCGCCGAGAAGTAGGCGTTGCCCAGGCGCTCGGCCTGGGTGATCCCCCCCTGGCTTCCCTCGGGGTAGTAGCCGCGGGGCGTGATCGTGGTTTCGTCGTACCCCCGCAGGGTCTCGCCGAACTGCACGCCTCCCATCCAGAACGACTCGAAGGGGAAACCGGACGCGTCTCCGAAGAGGGCGCCGCCCTTGGCCCCCAGGCCGAGCGCGAACTGAATGCCGGCCGCGCTGGGGCCTTCGCCGCCCACCCTGCCGACGGGGATCATCCACTGTGCCTCGGCGGTCTGCTTGATGAAGTCTCCGGCACCGCCGAGCGGGCCCCCGTTTAGTTCGACGTTCCAGGTCTGGGTCGATCCCGAAGTCGGGAACAGCGGATGGTTCAGCGTCTGCCGCGTGATCCCGAGCAGGAGCGAACTCAGAAGTCCGGGGGGCAACCCGAACACGGAGGTGTCATCGGACCTCCGGAACGATTCGTAGCTGGTGCGCGAAAGCGAGTAGCCGACGAAGAACCTGGTGCGCAGCGCCCCCGGAATCGGCAGACCGAACCGCGTCACGAATCCCGCCCGCCGCCTGCGCCCGGTGGCGAACTGGTAGAAGCGGTCGGTCGAGTTGAACAGCGAAAGCGAGCCGCTCACCGTGGACTGGAAAAGAGCCGGGTCGGTGAAGCTCAGGGTGAAGCTGTTGATGTAGCGCCCGAAGTCCCAGCGGATGCTGCCGGCCTTGGCCTGGCCGAACAGGTTGGGCTGGTCGTACCCGAGGAACCCCGACAGTCCCACGCCGCCGCCGACCGCGGTTCCGAACTGAACGGAACCCGTCTGCTTCTCGTTGACGTTGAAGACGATGTCGACGTCCCCGGTCTCCGTGATGCGAATGTCGGGGAGATCCAGAGGCGTTTCGAAGAAGCCCAGGGACTGGATGTTCTGGTAGGACTGCAGCACGAGAGCCTGGCTGTAGACATCGCCGGGAAGGAGGAAGATCTTGTCGCGGATGACGCGATCATAGGTGAAGTCGTTGCCGGCCACGATGACCCGGTTGATATACGCCTGTTCGCCCTCTTCGATGCGCCAGCCGGCGCTGACCGTATTCGGCGCCGCCCCGGGTCCGGTGGCCCGTTCGTAGTATGGCTCGACCTGTACGAACAGGTAGCCTTCGTTGTTGTAGAGTTCCCGCACGCGGGCGGCCGCATCTTCGAAAGCCACCACGTCGAAGATCCGGCCGACACCCTGGGACCGGTCCTCTCCGAGCCCGAACATCTCGAGGATGCCTCCGGATTCGCCGGTGAAGTACTCGCGGAGCCGGTCGGTGTCAAAGGCAGTGTTGCCTTCGACTTCGAAGTTCCCGAGCCGGTACTGGGGCCCTTCGTCCACCTGCACCTCGATGCGGGCTTTTCCCGTGGCGGGGTCCACGATCAGCGTGTCGTCGATCACCTGGAAGTCCAGGTATCCCGCCTGCGCGTAGTAGTCGGGCAGCGACTCCGCCAGATCCAGTGCGAAATCGATGTCGTCGTAGTTGCCGTCGCGGAACCAGAAGAAGCCCTCCGACCTGGTGTTCATGGCGCCGCGCAGATCCTCGTCGGAGTAGTACTCGTTGCCGACGAAGCCGACCTCCGCGATGGTCACCCGCTGGCCCTCTTCCACTTCCAGCAACACGTCCACGCTCCCGTCGTCGCCCGGCACCGGCTGAATGCGCGGCTCGATACTCACGTACGGGACGCCGCGGCGGCGCAACTCCTCGCGGATCAACCCCTCGACCCGGGCAAGCCCGTTGCGCGACAGCGGGGCATCCTCCTCCAGCTCCGCCTCCTCGATGACGCTGCGCTCGGAGACGGACTCCAGGCCCGTAATACGCACGAGGCGCATGAGCGGCCGCTCGACGACTTCCAGGATCAGGATGTTCCTGCCGGTCGACTCGTCCAGCCTGACGCTGACGTCATTGTACTGGCCCGTGGCCCAGATATTCTTGATGGCGCGGCTGATGTCGATCCAGCTGTTCCGCGTTCCGGCCTGGATTCCCGAAGCCCCTATCAACTCCGCGGGCGGGACCCGCACGGCTCCCCGCGCAACCAGGGAATCGATGCGCACCAGGCCGCCGACGGGGTCCTGGGCGTGGGCCGCCGACGGGACCAGGACGGGCAGCAACCCCACCAGAAGGCCGTGCAGAAGTCCGCGAATGCCGGGGGCATTCCGCCGGCGGGATCCCTGCCCGGCCCCGGCCGGCCGGCCGGGTCCTTCCGTCGTGTATCGCATCATGTCTTGCTCGGAGAGGCAACCCTCAGGGTGAGGATCTCTCCGTCCTCGGTCACGTCGGCTTCGATCTCGTCGCCTGCGCCGAACTCCGCCATGAGGAGCTTCTCCGACAGCGGCTCCTCGAGGAAACGGCGGATTGCCCGCTTCAGCGGCCGCGCGCCGTAGCGCTCGCTGTATCCGTGCTCCACGAGGAATTCGACCGCCGGCGGCGAAAGGCTCAGCGACATCTCTCCCTGCGCAAGCCGCACCTGCAGGTCCCCCAGCAGGATGTGCACGATCTCTCCGATCTCGGCGCGGCTCAGCGGATGGAAGACGATCGTGTCATCGACCCGGTTCAGGAACTCGGGGTTGAAGGTCCGGTTGATCTCCTCGTTGACCTTGTCGCGCATGTTCTCGTAGCCGGAGCGGGCGTCGTCCCGCTGGAAGCCCAGCCCGCCCTTCGCGATGTTCCTCGCCCCCAGGTTCGAGGTCATGATGAGGACGGTGTTCTTGAAGTCGATCACGCGGCCGTAGTTGTCGGTCAGGTGACCCTCGTCCAGGACCTGGAGGAGGATGTTGAAGACGTCCGGGTGGGCCTTTTCGATCTCGTCGAGGAGCACGACCGAGTAGGGCCGGCGCCTTACGGCCTTGGTCAGCGTTCCCGAATCGTCGTACCCCACGTATCCGGGCGGGGCGCCGATGAGGCGCGACACCGAGAACCGCTCCATGTATTCGCTCATGTCGACCCGGATCAGGGCCTCCTGGTCCGCGAAGAGGAACTCGGCCAGGGTACGCGCCAGTTCGGTCTTCCCCACCCCGGTCGGTCCGGAGAAGATGAAGGACCCGATCGGACGGTGCGGGTCCTTGAGGCCCGCGCGGCTCCGCCGGATCGCCCTGGAGATCGCGGTGATCGCCTGGTCCTGCCCGACGACGCGCTTGTGAAGCTCGGCCTCCATGTTGACCAGGCGCGCGGTCTCGGCCTCCCGGATGCGCGTTACCGGAACGCCGGTCCAGCGGCTCACGATGAATGCCACGTCCTCGACCGAAATCTCGGGCCGGAAACGCCTTCGCTCCTCCTTCCACGCCTCCTGTTCGTCGCGGATGCGCTGCTGCAGGGCGCGCTCCTCGTCGCGCAGCTGCGCGGCCCGCTCGAAGTCCTGGTCGCGGATCGCGGCCTCCTTGCTCTCGTTGAGACGCGACAGCTGCGTCTTGAGGTCCTCGACCTCGGCCGGCGGGACCTGGCTGGCGATGCGGGCGCGTGCCCCGGCCTCGTCGATCACGTCGATGGCCTTGTCGGGCAGGAAGCGATCGGTGATGTACCGGTCGGCCAGCCGGGAAGCGTGGGCCAGCGCGTCGTCCGGGATCGTGATCTTGTGATGGTCCTCGTAGTGGCCCCGGAGCCCGGTCAGGATCGCGATCGTCTCGTCGACGGTCGGCGGATCGACGATCACCGGCTGGAAGCGGCGCTCCAGCGCGCCGTCCTTTTCGACGTACTTGCGGTACTCGTTCAGCGTGGACGCGCCGATGCACTGGAGCTCCCCCCGGGCCAGCGCCGGCTTGAGCATGTTGGAGGCGTCGATCGCCCCTTCGGCGGCCCCCGCGCCCACCAGCGTGTGCAGCTCGTCGATGAAGAGGACCACGTTGCGGTTGGTCGAGATCTCGTTCATCACCGCCTTGAGCCGTTCCTCGAACTGCCCGCGGTACTTGGTGCCGGCGATGACCGCGGCCATGTCGAGCGCGAGAACCCGGTGGTCGCGCAGGCTCTCCGTGACCTCGCCCCGGGCGATCATCTGCGCGAGTCCTTCGACGATGGCGGTCTTCCCGACCCCCGGTTCCCCGATCAGCACGGGGTTGTTCTTCTTCCTTCGGCAGAGAATCTCGATCAGGCGCTCGATCTCGGTCTCGCGCCCGATGGTCGGATCCAGCTCTCCCTGGCGCGCCAGCCCGGTCAGGTCGCGACAGAAGTGGTCGAGCGCGGGGGTCTTCGACTTCCGTTCGCCGCGAGAGGGACCGGAACCTGCAACCGGACTGCTGCCGCCACCGATCCCGGCGGCGGCTGCGGATGTTCCCGAACCGACGTCCGACCCCAGCACCTTCTGCGTCTCGGCGCGGGCCTCGTCGATGGACACGCCGAGCGAGTTCAGCACCTGGGCCGCGATTCCCTTGCTCTCGCGCAGCAGCCCCAGCAGGAGATGTTCGGTGCCGACATAGGAGTGATTGAGTTCGTGGGCCTCCGACATGGCGAATTCCAGCACGTTTCTCGCCGGCGACGTGTACGGCAACTCGCCCAGGGCGATCGTGGCCTTGCCCTTGCGCACCGACTCCTCGACCCGCTCGTGAATGCGGTCGAGATCCACGCTCAGATTGCCGAGCACGTGAGCGGCCACCCCCTCCCCCTCGCTGATGAGCCCGAGGAGAATGTGCTCGGTACCCACATAGTCGTGCTGCAGCCGGATCGCCTCCTGGCGAGCCATCGAAAGGACCTTTCGGACTCTCTCCGTAAAGTTGTAGTTCACGCTTGTGGACCCTCCGTAGCCGTCAGCCGGGCATCGCGGCGCCGTTCCTCTACCAAAATCGCCCTCATGACCCGGTATCGGTAGTGGGAGAGCCGCATTCGCCCTCCAGTACCCTACGTACGTACTCAGCCCTGTGGGCCTGTCTCTCCGGGCCGTCGAGTTCCCGTCCCGCGGCCTCGGCGAGGTGGGCGGGCTGTGAGAAGATGATGATCCGGTTGAGCGCGCTGACGTGGGGCGACGGAAGCATTCCCAGCGAGACCCCGAGCCTCACGCCCGACAGGAGTTCCATCAGGTCGCGGTAGGTCAGGAGACGGGCGTGACGCAGGAGTCCGTAGGCGCGCCAGATCAGGTCTTCCGTCCTGGGACCGGCGCCGCGGAGGACCTGCCGTGCGTGGCGCTCCTTCTCGATGACCGTGGAGACCGTGTTGCCGAAGTGCTGCACCAGGTCTTCCTCACTGCTGCCGAGGGTCTTCTGGTTGGAGATCTGGAAGAAGTTGCCCACGATGTCGGATCCTTCGCCGTAAAGCCCGCGGTGCGTAAGACCGACCCGGTCGAGCCCCTCGAGCACCCTGCCGATTTCCTTCGTCAGGACCAGGGCCGGAAGATGGACCAGCGCCGATGCCCTCAAGCCGGTACCGGTGTTGGTGGGACACGACGTGAGGTAGCCGAAGTCGGCGTGGTAGGCGAGAGACAGGTCCCGGCCGATCCCGTCGTCGAGACGATCCACCATGCTCCACGCGTCCGTGATGCTCAGGCCGGAAACCAGGCTCTGCAGCCGCAGGTGGTCCTCCTCGTTGACCATGATGCTGACCGGATCGTCGGGACAGACAAGCACCGCCGCGCCCGCGGAGGGGTGGTCGGGCCGTTTCCGGCCCAGCAGTTCGGAGGACACGAGGCGCCTCTCCAGAAAGATCCGCCGCGTGTGCCCGTCCAGTTCGCCCATTCGCAGAAGCCTGAAACCGGCCGAAAACACGGGGGTCTCGACGATGCCCGCAACGGCTCTGTACACGGCTTCGCGATCGCCGGCGCCCGCCCGGGTCGAATAGCGATGGCCCTGCAGATTGCGCGCAAGACGAACCCGGGTCGAGAGCACGATGTCGGCGTGCGGACCGCTCCCGTCCAGCCAATCCAGACCGAGGTCGCGCAGGGTCTCCGGGGTCTTCACGCGGATCCGGCCGGTTCGAGTTCGCGAATCTGATCGCGCAGCGTTGCGGCGCGCTCGAAGTCCTCCGTGTCCACCGCGCTCTGCAGCCGTCGGCGGAGGTCGTCGAGGCGCCGGCCGCGTTCCCCGACGGCCGGGTCGGGGGGCAGGTACACCTTGCCCGTGTGCCGGGCCGCGCCGTGGATCCGGTTGAGGAGGCGGCGAAGGCCGGGTTCGAAGGACGTGTAGCACTGCGGGCATCCCAGGCGTCCCGTGTCCCGGAAACCGTCGAGGCTCATGCCGCAGAAGTCGCATGGTTCGGTCGCGGCACCGGTTTCATCCATGTCGTCCCCCCGCGCCAACTGCTCGAGAAAGTCGGCGATTTCGACACCCTGTTCCGAAGCCGGGTTCAGTCCCTTTTCCTCCGCGCAGGACTTGCACAGGTACTGGGTGGTCATCTTGTTGTCGACGACTTCGGTCAGGTGCACGCGGGCCGGACTGTCGCAGTCCGGGCGGTCGCACACCCTGTCGAGTTCAGACATTGTCGAGAACCCCTTCCCGTAGTCGCAGGACTCTCTCCGCCTTCGCGGCCAGTTCACGGTTGTGGGTGACGACCGCGAGCGCAACACCGTGCCGCTCCCTCATCTCGAAGAGGAGGTCCTGTACGTCCCTGCTGGTGGAGGTGTCCAGATCTCCGGTCGGCTCGTCGGCGAGAAGGATATGGGGCTCGTTCACGAGGGACCGGGCAACGGCCACCCTCTGTTGCTCACCACCCGACAGCTCGCGCGGCTTGTGGCCGAGCCGGGCACCCAGCCCGACCTGGTCCAACAGCCCCGCGGCCCGCGATTTCGCCGCCTTCGGACCGTCGCCCCGGATCAGCGCCGGCACCATGACGTTCTCCAGCGCGGTGAAGTCGCGCAGCAGGTGGTGAAATTGAAACACGAAACCGATGCGTTTGTTCCGGAGTTCCGCCGCCGCCTCGTCGCTGAGCGTCGCGATGTCGGTCCCTCCCACGCGCACCGAGCCCGCCGAGGGCCTGTCGAGGGCGCCCAGAAGGTGGAGCAGCGTCGACTTCCCCGAACCGCTGGCCCCCACGATGGCGACCGCCTCGCCCCAATCCAGGGTGAAGTCCACGCCGCGCAGGATGTGAAGCTCGGGGCCGGCGAGGCCGCTGTAGGTGCGGTGCAGCCCCCGGGCCTCGAGCGGAGGCGCGCCGCCGGTCCTGTCGCCGGCGGGCGACCGTTCCGGCCGCGTCGCGTTGGCAGCGCGCTCGTTCACCGGGGCCCGCGCGACCGCGTCACTCATGGCGAATCGCCTCCACGGGCTGCAGTCCCGAGGCCTGGCGGGCGGGGTAGATGGTTGCCAGAAGGCAGATCAGGAGGCTGACCCCGCAGATCCACAGAACGTCCGAAAGGGAGATCGACACGGGCAGCCGGTCCACGAAGTAGATGTCCGGCGGAATGGGGATCAGCCCGTACTGCTCGATGAGCACCGCCAGGATGAACCCCAGGACGAGCCCCGCCGTCGTGCCGATGACCCCGATCCACAGGCCCTGGAAGACGAACGCCCGCAGCGTGTCCCTGCGCGTGAGCCCCATCGCCTTCAGGATGCCGATCTCGCGGGTGCGGTTGACCACCACCATGACCAGCGTGCTCACGATGTTGCACGCCGCGACGAAGATGATGAGCGACACGATCACGCCCATCGCCAGTTTTTCGAGCTTCAGCGCCGAGAAGAGCTGGCGGTTCGTCTGTGTCCACGGGTCCACCACATACGGCCAGCCCCCCAGCGCCTCGCGCACGGCGTCCGCCACCGGCTGGGCGTCCCACGGGTCTTCCACCCGCACCCCCAGCCAGCTGGCCATTCGCGCGTCCAGGTCGAGCAGATCCTGCACATCGCCCATGGCCGCGTATCCGTTGTTCGAGTCGTATTCGTACATGCCCGTCGAAAAGACCCCCGAGACCACCCAGTCCTCCGTGCGCGGGAGCGCCTCCCCGTTGGGCCCGTACCTGATGTTCTCGGCCGCCACCACGCTGACCGTGTCACCCACGTAGAGGCTCATTCGCCCGGCGATGCCGCTGCCCAGCACGACGGGCGTGAGTCCCCCCGGCTCTCTTTCCAGCGAGAGGTATTCGCTTCGCAGGCTGTCTTCCATGGAGGTGACGGGCACGCCGTCCGCCTCCAGGTCGACCCCGAAGAGGGCCAGGAACTGCGCGTACTCGGAACGCACCAGGGCCACCTGCGTCCCCACCACCGGGGCCGCCGACACCACCCCGTCGACCCCCTCCACCTTCCCGACCACCTGCTCCCAGTCGTCGAGGCGCAGGGAACTGCCGGCCTGAACGACCCGGATGTGCGGGGTCGAGCCGAGGATCTTCTCGCGCAGTTCGTTCTGCATCCCGGTCATGACGCCGATCACGACGACCAGCGCCGTAACGCCCACGGTGATACCGCCCAACGCGATCCAGGTGATGAACGAGAGGAAGCGCCCACCGCTCCGGGACGCCAGGTAGCGGCGCGCCAGGAACCAGCTGAGACGGGTCCGCGACCTCATGGACGCCGGCCCCTCGCTTCGGCGCCCTCCTCCTCGCGCAGCGTCGGAAAGAGGATGACATCCCGGATCGATGCCTGGTCGGTCAGCAGCATGACCAGCCTGTCGACCCCGATCCCGACGCCTCCGGTCGGTGGGAGCCCGTACTCCAGCGCCCTGATGTAGTCCTCGTCGACCACCTGTGCCTCCGCGTCTCCGGCCGCCCGCAGGGCTGCCTGGTCCTCGAAACGGGCCCGCTGCGCGATCGGATCGTTCAACTCGCTGAATGCGTTGGCCAGCTCCTCGCCCGCGACGAAAAGCTCGAACCGCTCCGTCAGGCGGGGCGCGCCCCGCTTCTCCTTGGCCAACGGGCTCAGTTCCTTTGGGTAGTCCACCACGAAGGTTGGTTGCACGAGGCCCGGCTGTACCAGTTCCCCGAAGAGCTTGTCGAGCAACTTGCCGCGCCCGGCCCCCTCGAGGTCCCCCGCCCCCAGCCCCTCCGCCCGCTCACGCAGCTCCTCCTCCGGCGTCTCCAGCGGGTCCGCCCCCATGGCTTCACCCAGACCGTCCACGAAGGAGACGCGCGCGAACGGCCTCCCGAAGCCGATCTCCGTCCCCTGGAAGTTGCAGCTCCTGCTCCCGTTCGCGGCTTCGGCCACCGCCCCCATCAGCCGCTCGACCAGCTCCATCATGTCCTCGTAGTCGGCGAAGGCCTGGTAGAACTCCAGCATCGTGAACTCGGGGTTGTGGAAGCGGTCGATGCCCTCGTTGCGAAAGTCCTTGCCGATTTCGTAGACCCGGTCCATCCCGCCCACGATGAGCCGCTTCAGGTAGAGTTCGTCGGCGATCCGGAGGTACAGCACCCGGTCCAGCGCCAGGTGGCGGGTGACGAACGGCCTCGCCGACGCGCCTCCGTAGAGCGGTTGCAGCGCGGGCGTTTCGACCTCCGTGAAGCCGAGGTCGTCCAGGAAGCGGCGAATGGCCGTGACGATTCGGGTCCGCGTCCGGAACACCTGCCGGACATCGGGGTTGACCGCCAGGTCGGCGTAGCGCTGCCGGTAGCGCGACTCGCGGTCGGCGAATCCGGAGTGCGTGATCCTGTCTCCCGTCGCGGCGTCCACCTCCACCTTGCCGAGCGGCAGGGGACGAAGCGACTTGCTGAGCAGCCGGAAGCGCTCCGCCCGAACCGTCACCTGGCCCATGCGGGTGCGGAAGAGGGTCCCCTCCACCCCGATCCAGTCCCCCAGGTCCAGCAGGTCGAGCAGCGCATATGCCTCGTCCCCGAGCAGATTGCGCCTGAAATGGACCTGGACGCGACCCGTGTGGTCCTCCAGGTCCGCGAAGGCGCTCTTCCCGTGGGAACGGAAGCCGACCATGCGGCCCGCCCACCGTCCACTGCCGGTCCGCCCCCCGCCTTCCACGCCGCTCTCGGCCTGCCCGCCCGCCCGCGCCATCTGCGAACGCCCGGCGCCGGTCCCGCCGCCGCCGCCCGCCTCCCGCTCCTCGAACTCGGCCACCGACGGCGCCGCGTAACGAGTCACGTCGAAGGAGTAGGCGAAGGGCTCGACGCCCCGTTCCTCGAGCGCGGCCAGCTTCTCGAGGCGTGCCCTCCTGACCCGTGACAGGTCGTCGCTTGCGCGGGACATGCCGCTAGCAGTCCGTGGATAAAGCCGCCCGAGCACCGAGAGCGGTGAGGCGCCGGGCTGGCAAGGAGCGACGAAAGGTGAATAGCAGAGCTATTCGCCCGAGGAGCGACGCAGAGCGAAGCCTTAGGGTCGCCAAGTGTATACTATACATGACATATTGTAATGTCATCTTTACCTCGTGAATAGGTGAGGCGAAGCGTTCAGCGCGGATGCATCGCCGCTCGAATGCCGGGGGGATTTTGTCCACGGGCCGCTACGCCACCCGCGCCGCGCTGAACTTCTTCAGGTAGGCCTCGATGAACGGGTCCAGCGCACCGTCCATGACCGCGTTCACATCGCCCTGCTTGAGCTCGGTGCGGTGGTCGTTGACCATGGTGTACGGCGCGAAGACGTAGGAGCGGATCTGGTTCCCCCAGGCGATCTCGGTCTTCGACGACTCGAGCGCCTGTTTCTCCTTCTCCTTCTCCTCGCGCGCCCGCTGGTAGAGTGCCGCCTTCAGCATCTTCATCGCGGTGGAGCGGTTCTTGTGCTGCGAGCGTTCCTGCTGGCACGACACCACGATGCCCGTCGGTTCGTGGGTGATGCGGATTGCCGAATCGGTCTTGTTGACGTGCTGTCCCCCCGCACCCGAAGCGCGGAAGGTGTCGACACGGAGGTCGGACTCGTCGATCTCGATCTCGATCTCGTCATCCAGCACGGGGTACACGAAGACCGAGGCGAATGACGTGTGGCGGCGCGACTGCGAGTCGAAGGGAGAGATCCGGACCAGGCGGTGGACCCCCTTCTCGGCCCTCAGATAACCGTATGCGTGCCGGCCGGTGATCTCGAGGGTCACGCTCTTGATACCGGCTTCCTCCGCCGGCTGCAGGTCGAGAACCTTGAGACCGAAACCGCGCCGTTCGGCCCACCGCATGTACATCCGCGACAGCATCTCGGCCCAGTCCTGCGACTCGAGCCCGCCCGCACCGGGGTGGATGGTCAGCATGGCTTCGCGGTGATCGTCCTCTCCCTGCAGCATCGTCCTCAATTCCAGCAGGCCGAGCCCTTCCTCCAGGGACAGGATCTCCTGCCGCAACTCCCGCTCGAGGTCTTCGTCCTCCTCCTCCTCGAGGAGCTCCCTCAGTTCGCCGAGTTCCTCGCCCTTCAGCCGCAGCGCGGTCCAGGGCTCAATCCAGCCCTTGAGCCGGTTGGCCTCGCCGATGACCTCCCGGGCCGCGTCCCGGTCGTCCCAAAACCCCTGTCCGGCCATCTTCTCGTCGAGCATGGCGAGCCGCTCGCTGCGAGCGTCGATGTCAAAGATACCCCCGAAGTTCCTCGACCCGCCGGATGGCGGCCCGAAGCCGTTGGGGTGCGTCGACGATTGTGACCATGGCAGGCAACCTGTACCACGAGGGGATCAGGCGGTTGGAAGACGGGAGGACCCGGTGTCCCCAAAGATAAGAAGGCGCCACCGCGACGTGGAGCCCCCGGACCCGGAAACCGCGCGGCCCGGTTGTGGACGGCACCGTCACGCAACCCGCCCCGCGCTTCCCCTGCCCCGCCGGGTCGGTCGAGCGTGGCGGACGGCGGGCAGGATCCACCGGCGCGGTGCACGGATCGCTAGAACGCCACCCCGAGCGACACGTGGATCGGCTGGCTCCTCCCCGTCACCGTCGAGCGCGTCAGGGACCAGGCCAGGTTCAGGTCGAAGCGGTCGATGCGCAGACCCAGTCCCACGGTCGCACCGTCCGTCTGGTCCAGCTCGCCTCCCACGTAGCCCGCCCGAACGAAGAGGAGGTCCGCGGCCGAGTAGTTGAGACCGAAGTACACCGACGGGGAACCGGGATCGCGGGCACGATCCTCGGTCTCCACGGTGGCCCAGAGATCCATCATCCCGTCCTCGAAGACGCGGTGCAGGACCTGGTAGGCGAGTGCGAACCTGAGGCGGGTCGGCAGGGGCAGGGACTGTTCCTCGTTCGAACTCTCGAACTCGGTTCCCGCGTGTGCGAGCATCCAGCCGAAGCGCAGCGGGAGACCGGAGAAGGGTTGGGCCTGGACCCCCACGTCCACGCCGTAGGCGGAACTGGTGGTTTCCAGGTCCGGACACTGCCCCCGGCACCCGATCCTGAACTGGACCAGCTTGAGGTTGGCACCCGCCTGTATGCCCCACGGCAGGGAGGTGGCGAAGCTGGCGATGGCGAGGTGATTGCGCACCGAGATGGAGCCCAGGTTGTTGCCGAATTCGTCCGTCAGATCCTGGTCGCCGACATCGAACAGCACGTAGGACAACCCGAAGGTGCCCACCCGCTGCCATGGAAAAAGGAAGCTGGCCGCGGTCGCGGTCCCCGACAGCTGGTCGCCCCGGTAGACCAGCACCCGCCTCTCACTCTCCTCGGCGATGCCGGCGGGATTCCAGAAAGGGGCCTCGTCGCTACGGAGCGCGGTCATTGCGCGGCCCAGCCCGACGCCCTGGGCGCCGACCGGCAGCAGGAGGAACAGAGCCCCCTCCTGGGTGTCGCCCTCGTCGGCGACCTCCTGGGCCCCGGCGGGTCCCGCCGCCAAAACCGGAACGATCAGCGACGGCAGAAGTCGCCTGGCGGCCCGCCGCAGGAATCCCCCCGGTTCCCGGTGGCCGCGCCCTGTCCACGGAGTTCCGGCCCACCGCATGCCGTTACGGACCATCATCGGGTACCCTGTATCCGAAAGCCATGAGCCCTTCCTTCTTGCGTCTCCATCCCGGCCAGACCTTCACCCACAGGTCAAGATACACCGGACGGCCCAAAAAGTGCTCGATCCTGGCGCGCGCGCCGGTGCCGACGGCCCTGATCCCCGCCCCCCCCTTCCCGATCAGCATCCCCTTCTGTGACTTCCGCTCGACGTAGAGACCCACGGCGATGTAGACCGGGTCCTCCCCTTCGCGGAAGTCCTCCACGCGCACAGCGACCGAGTACGGGATCTCCTGGCGGAAGTTCTCGAAGACCGTCTCGCGCACGAGTTCCTGCACGAAATACCGGGTGGGAGCGATCGCGATATCGTCCTCGGGATAGAGGAAGGGGCCGGCCGGGAGGTGCGTGCGGAGGAACGCGAGGAGCACGCCCAGTCCGGTCGACCTGAGCGCGGAAACCGCGAAAGCGGGGATTTGCAGCCTGCCCGCGAGTTCGCCGGCCGGCTCCGGGGCGAATCGGCGGTGGTCGGCCTTGTTGACGGCGAGCGCCGCCGGACAGCGGCATCGTTCCAGAAAATCCCGAAGCGTTCGCTGGCGCGCCGGTGACCCGGGTGCCGTGCCGTCCACGACCCCCACCACCACGTCGGCTTCGTCCCGTGCAGCCTTCGCCTCGGCCATCATCGAGCGATGAAAGAGCCGGGGGCTCGACAGAACGCCGGGAGTGTCCAGGAACACCATCTGGACTCCCGCCTCGGAACGGATTCCGGCCACTCTCTCCCACGTCGTCTGGGCCCTGGGCGTCACGATGCTCAAATGCTCGCCCACGAGCGCGTTGAGCAGGGTCGACTTGCCGGCGTTCGGCAGACCCGCCAGGACGACGTATCCCGCCCTCGTGGCTCCGGTCCTGCTGGCGGGATCGGCTGAGGACTGTGCGTCCATGCGGTCGGGATCGGCCGGCGCCGGGGGCGCGTCTCCCTTTCCATCCGGTGGGGAGCGGGGATTGTCGAGACCAATCGGTCGGAAAACAATCGAGGGTCATGAGAAGCGGACGGGTAGACATCGAGATTCTTTCGTGGCAGCCCCGAGGGCCTGCCCCTACTCGAAACTCCAGAAAGGAGGTGATCCAGCCGCAGGTTCCCCTACGGCTA
>JAPPNO010000051.1:0-928 GCA_028873845.1 Gemmatimonadota bacterium
GTCCAGCGCCTCCGTGAGCTTGCGGCGCAGGACACGCACTCCCTCCCCGGCCCCCGAGCGCCCTTCCGTTCCGGCCCCCTCGCGGCGGGACCCGGTCCCCGGCACGGGGTCGGGTCGCGCGGACCCGTTGGTTTCTTCAGCCGGTGACCGTTCCCCGGCAGTCACCGCAGAATCGCGCCGGATCGCGTTTCTGAGAAGCGCAACCAGTCTCAGCGTTCCGCGAGGGGCTGCGTCCGCTTCGCCCGCGATCGCGTCGAAGCCGAGCGTGTCCCGGTCGCCGCTGCCGAGCCGAAGCCGCTCCTCGGCGGCGAGCCGCTGAAACTGCGTTGTCGCCATGTCCGGCCCGCCCTCTTCGGACAGGCGGTTCACCACCACGAGCGGATGCTGCCACTGGTCCGCCCGATCATTGAATCCGGGGCGGTAGAACCGCCACGAACCCATGTATACCGACAGCGGCTTCCCGACCGTGTCGCTCAGCCGGAATGTCATCTGCACCGGCAGCACCCACACCACGGCCAACCCGGCCAAGGCCCGTGCCAGCGCCGTCCACTGGTCGGCGAGCAAATCCATGTCCGGCTCGTCCGGCGGTATCGAGGCCACCGCGAACGGCACGTCGCGCGCCGGATCCACCAGATTGTTCAGGAAGCCGCCCATAGCCTCCTCGGTGTCGATCACGATCGGGTCGCGGACGAACCGCCTTCCGTTCTGAAGGAGCGGAATCCGTCCCGCAATCTCGGCGACCAACCCGGACGGGTACTCCTCGACGGCCGCGCCCGGCACCACGGATCGGTCGTGCACCTCGACTCCGATCCTGGCCGGGTGGCCGCGAAGGCTCGCGACCGTGATCGAGGTTGCCACGTGCCCGCCCGGATCCGACATCCGTTCGACCTGCAACGCCCACACGTCCTTCTCCGGGCTCCGAATCCTC
>JAPPNO010000051.1:965-2691 GCA_028873845.1 Gemmatimonadota bacterium
ACTTGTACCGTTGTGGCGGCATCATCCCATCCCCGAGTCGCATGACTGTCACGGACCATCATAAAGATAATCCGGAGGCGGCCGGGCTCTGCTGCCATGCCGCGAGAACGAACACCGCCGACCACGCGCCGCCTGATGCCTTCCCTGCAAGGACCGATAGATCGGAGCGACCCGAAAGGGGAAGGGCGCGGTTGTGTGCAAGCCAACCGCGCCCCGAACCCGTGGCAGGCCCCCGGACTGCCGGGTCGCTCCGACCACGGCCCGGTGGCTCCCGATGCCACCGCCGAACGGACAGCCCATCCTCAAACCCGTTGCCGGGCTTTCGGATAGAGAAAAAGGCCGGTGCGCACCGCCGGAGCCCCGAAGTGCGCATCGGCACCCCGCGTCGATTGCTCACTCAGGTACGGCCGTCAGCGGAAGCGCCGGGGCACGGGCGAGCCTCGGCGCTCCCACGAAACCGGGGAAGGCGAAACGCGGCCACAACGGATCGCATCGCCATCACCAGCGAGCGCCCGGTCGCCTATCCCGCCTCCCTCCCGCCGCCATGTTCGAGTTCGAGCAGCCAGCGGCGCGCTTCTCGCGCGTGCGTACCGGCCGGGTTGGAGTGTTCGTTGGTGTACTTCCGCAACCAGAGCAGCAACTCGGGACGGTCCAAGGTCGCAACCGCGGGACCGAACAACTGCTCCCGGTGGACCGCCTTCCCCGGCTCCCCGCCAGCATCGGGCGTCGTCATGGCTCGCTCCCGTCGTCGGCCAGGGGGGGCAACAGCAGGCCAAGGATGGTGTCCGCCACGGAACGGGGGCTCGTAAGCGGCAGTCCCATCTCGTCGGCGGCCTTCAGGGCCTCAAGGAGATCCCGCACGCGCCAGAAGACCAGCGTCGGCTCGCCGCCGACCACCGCAATGGTGATCCCCCTCGTCAACGCGCTCGGCTTCCCACTTCGCTCTTGTGCGTCCATCAGGGTAGCCTCTAATCGGGCCTTGTCACCGGGCCGGGAAGGGCTGTTCCGTCGCGGACACGCGGGAGCCCCGGTCCACCCGGCTGCGGAAGCGGCTCGACGGCTTGAAGACCGGCGCAACACGCGGTGGCACCTCGACCGTCTCGCCCGTTCTCGGATTGCGCGCCGTGCGGGCCTTTCGGTGCCGCAACTTGAAGGTGCCGAAGCCACGTATCTCGATGTTGTCGCCGCGCGCCAGCGTCTCCTGCACGGCGTCGAGGAAGGCATCCACCACCAACCCGCAATCCCGCTTGGTGACCCGTGGTCCGACAGCATCGGCGACCTGCTCAACGAGGTCGGCTTTGGTCATCTTCTTCTCATCGCAGGAAGTGTGGTCAAGTCCAGTAGCTCCATTATGATAGCCTGAGGAGGCGGCTCCGCGTCAATCTGCCATCCCCGCCCGCAGACCGAGCCGAGTCCGTTCGATGAGACTACACGGGATGAGACACCCCCGATCGGCGATGCCTGGAGAAGTTGGCGCTTCGGGCCGTCCGGGTTTAACGTTCACAGAACCCTTGGTGCCGGAACGCGGCGGACGCGTATGGACACCATTGGACAAGGTGTCTTTGTGTCGCTTCCGAATAGTGTACCGGAGGTAATACCGCCATTCTATGTGATTTCATAAAATCCTGAATGACAACAGGTTACGATTTCGCGTGTCTGTTCCAGATCAACGGGCTCCATCGTCTTCGCGTGATCACCATCGTGCTGGACGACCGCGATGATGCGC
>JAPPNO010000077.1 GCA_028873845.1 Gemmatimonadota bacterium
CGAACATCTTGGGACATTGTTGGATCTCAAATGGCGGTAAAGGTGACGGCGACGGACAAGGGCGGGCTTTCGACCCCGGTGACGTTTGTCTTTACGGTCGAAGAAGGGGACGGGGGAGGGTAACTCCGCCCCTCTGACCGGGGTCTGACTCCCGCTCCTTCCAGGCGGCCCGCGGCAGCACTTGCCTGCCCCGGGCCGCCTGGCTGTCGGTGGCGGGCCAGGCGCTTCGGAGTCCGCAAGGCCCGGCTGGTTGCCGGCGCAGGGTCGCATGTCTCAGGTTGGACGGGCCGGCAGTGATCGCGGCCCCCCTCCCCTGCACCCCGCACTCCGTCACCATGGAGCACCTCTGATCCTCGACTGGATGGCAGACCCGGTCCGGTACGCGGCGCGAGTCGCCGGAGTGCAGGGCTGATGGCGGGCTCCAACCCGGGGATTGCCCGCCAGGGCGTCCGCTACGAGGCCGACGACCGCCCCCCGCTGCCCATCACCATCGGGCTGGGCGTGCAGTACGCCCTGCTCTGCATCGCGAGCATCGTGCTCACCCCGATGATCATGATCACGCTGGCGGGCGGCAGCGACGCCTACCTCTCGTGGGCGGTGTTCGCGGCGCTCGTGATCAGCGGCTTCACCACGGCGATCCAGGCCCGCAGGGTGGGGCGCATCGGGGCGGGCTACATCCTCGTCATGGGAAGCACGAGCGCCTTCCTCGCCGTGAGCGTGACCGCCATCGAGCAGGGCGGGCCGGGGATGCTCGCCACCCTCATCATCGCCTCCGCAATGATCCAGTTCGTCCTGGCGGCGCGGATGGCGCTCCTGCGCAAGGTGTTCACGCCGACGGTCGCGGGCACGGTGCTGATCCTCATACCGATCACCCTTACTCCGCTCATCCTGCGAAAGCTGGCCGAGGTTCCCGAGGGCGCCTCTGCCGCGGCGGGGCCGGTGACGGCGGCTGTAACGCTGCTCGTCACCATCCTCATCCCGCTTCGTTTCTCGGGGGTGCTGCGGTTGTGGGCACCCGCCATCGGCATTGTTGCCGGGTGCCTCGTCGCCGGCCTGGGCTTCGGCATCTACGACATGGCCACCGTCGCCGAGGCCGCCTGGATCGGCCTGCCGGATCTGGCCTATCCCGGGGTCGACCTGAGCTTCCGGCCGGAGTTCTGGGCCCTTTTGCCCTCCTTCATCATGGTGACGCTCGTGGGGGCGATGGACACGCTCGGGGACAGCATCGCGATTCAAAGGGTCTCATGGCGCAAGCCCCGCGCGATCGACTTCCGGTCGATTCAGGGAGCGATCGGTGCCGACGGCCTGGGCAACCTCCTGTCAGGCCTGGCCGGCACCGTCCCGAACACGACCTACGGGATGAGCATCGCCGTCGCCGAACTGACCGGGGTGGCCGCACGCCGCATCGGGATCTGCGTCGGCGCGGTCTTCGTCGTCCTGGCGTTCCTGCCCAAGTTCGTCACGCTGCTCGTCGCGATACCGGGGCCGGTGGTGGCGTCGTACTACGTGATCCTCGTCGCCCTGATCTTCGTCTTCGGGATGAAGATCCTGCTCTCCGAGGGGCTGGACTACCGCAAGGGCCTCGTGGTGGGCGTCGCCTTCTGGCTCGGCATCGCGTTTCAGTTCGACTGGATCTACCCCGAGTACCTGCAGGGGGCGTGGGGCCAGCTGCTCGGCAACGGCATGACCGTCGGCGGCCTGGCCGTGATCGTGCTGACGATGTTCGGGGAGATCTCCGGCGGGGGCCGGTCACGCCTGAAGACCCGTTTGACGGCGGACACGTGGCCGGAGATCGACGCCTTCCTGTCGGAGTTCGCCGCCCGGAAGCGCTGGGGCGAAGAGATGGAAACGCGGCTGCGTGCAGTGGGCGAGGAGACGATGCAGATCCTGACGCGCGGTGAGGCGGAAGCGACGGCGGACCGGGAGCGGCAACTGCTGCTGATCGCTCACAGCGACGGCAAGGCGGCCGACCTGGAGTTCATCGCGACAACCGACACCACCAACCTGGAGGATCAGCTGGCGATGCTCAGCGAGGGGGCCGCGGGCGTGCCGGTGGAATCCGAGACGCCGCTGCGGCTGCTGAGGCACTACGCGTCGTCGATACGGCACCAGCAGTACCACGACATCGACATCCTGACCATTCGGGTGGAGGCGGTGGGGCGGGCGGGACAGGTGGGGTGGGATTAGGGGGCCCGTGGAGAAATCCTCACGGCATTTCTGTGAAACAAAGCCGGTCGCCCGAGCGCGTTTCAGCGCCGCGGGGTAGCCGATCGCGGCCATGGGCGATTCCAGCGGCGATGCATCCCCGCTGGCTCGGGTTGCGCTCCGTCCTCGGGCTTTGTCCGCCAGCTGCCACTGCTCCCAGGTCTCCACAGCCACGATCCCTGGTCCGAACAAATACCGAACTATGGTGTACAAGGAGGTGGGACCGTAACCCACCAAACCAAAACACCCGGAACGAGACTCCGATGTCCACCGACCATGCCTCCGTCATCCCCACGCCACCCATCCCTGCCACCGATCTGCGCCGCAGCCCCGATCCCGGCACGGATTTCCTCTCCGACGATCCTCTCGGCGACCGGATCGCCGCGCTCTGCGCCCACATCAACGCCGCCA
>JAPPNO010000046.1 GCA_028873845.1 Gemmatimonadota bacterium
CAAGACGGTTCTTCAGTGCTATCAGAAGGCCGACGAAGGACAGCTTCGGAAGGCACTGGAAGCCCGCAGAAGGTCTCGCGGCTAGACCCGCAATCGGCGGGAGTCAAACGGCTGGAATCCGCCCCTCCTATCTCGTAAGTTCAACATCCAAAGGCAGATGCGAACTTACTCCCGTCCGCCCGACGGACGGATCGTCGTGGCGAACGGGGGAGATGGCCAACTGCGCGTATTCGACGCTCAGGGGAACCACTTGGCCACCTGGGGAGGCGAGGGCGAGGGTCCCGGCGAGTTCAGCGGTCTCCGGGAGGTCGCACGGTGGACGGGCGACTCGATTGTCGCCTGGAGCGCGCCCCGCATGGGAATCTCCATCTTCGATTCGGACGGGAACTACGGCCGCACCTTCCGGCTTGCCGACGCTGCCGTGTGGTTCTGGCCCGAGTCGGTCACGGCGGGCGCCTCGATCCTGGCAATCCACAGCCCCGAAGAAGCGGACACCGTCGTCGTGCACCTCCGGGATGGCGAAGGCCGGTTGAAGAGTTCCTTCGGGACGTTTCCACACGCCGAGCCCTACATCGTGGGTGACGGCGAATACGGAAAGCTGTACTGGAAGACCTTCGGGCGCAGGGCGTTGTGGACGCCGTGGGGCGACCGGGTTGCAATCGGTGACACGCGACGCTACGAGATCAGGGCTTTCCGCGCGGACGGTTCGCTGGAGCGGATCGTCAGACGCGACCATGCTCCGCGAACGCCCACCCCGGGCGATGTCGATGCGGACATCGAGGCGAGGGTGCAAAGAAACACCCGGGGTGTTGAGTCCGATTCGGAAGCCGACGGTTATCGGGAGCGGCGTCGGCGCGAATACGGGGCCGTACCGGTTGCCGAGCACTTCCCGGCCTTTCAATCGATCATGACCGACGCGGCGGACCACCTCTGGGTCGAGGAGTACGAGGCACCCACGGACGACTTCGCCACGCGCCTCTGGACGGTCTTCGACCCGGAGGGGCAGGTTGTGGGCTTCTTCGAGACGCCCAGGGACTGGCTGGTCTACGAGATCGGAGAGGACTACATCCTGGTGTGGACCCAGGACGAGCTTGACGTGGAAACCATGCAGGTGTGGCCGCTGGAGCGGTCAGCGGGCTGAACGTACGGGAATCAGACAGATGGAGTCCCCATGAAGACCAACCGAGCCTCGTTGCTGCTGTCATTCCTCCTCTTCGGGTGGACCACGATCGGCTGCCAACAGGACGCGGGCCGGCAGGATTCGCACCAGGCCAATGAGCCACTATTCGAGATTTTCGATAGCGCCGGCATCCGGATCATCCGCAACGCCCGTCCCGCGGAGGGCTCGCGGCTGGCGTGGCGGATCGGGCCCGGCCCGGCCGTTTCGATCGGCGCCCGCGAGGGCGAAGCCCCCTATCTGCTCAACGGCGCCGTCAGTGCCGCGAAGCTGCCCGATGGCCGGATCGTGGTGGCCGACGGAGGCTCGAGAGAATTGCGGATGTTCGATTCGGTCGGCACTCATGTGCGGACGTGGGGAGGGGAGGGCGAGGGGCCGGGGGAGTTCTGGTGGCTGAACCACGTGGCCGTGTGGCCGGGCGACTCGGTCGTGGCGTGGTACCCCGGGCGGGGGCGGGTTTCGGTGTTCGGCTCGGACGGGAGCTATGGGCGGACCTTCGGACTGTGGGGAGATTGTCCCCCGGGGTGTCCCGCCGCAGTGGCGGCGCGCCGGGACGGCACCATCCTGACCACCTATCCGGGTGAGGCCTCCGACTCGGCCCTGCTGCAGATACGGGATGGCGACGGCGAGTTGCTGGCGTCGTTCGAGAAACTGCCCGACCGGGACCTGCGCTTCTGGAAGGGCGATCACGGGGAGAACTGGTCGGAGCCCATCCCCTATGGCGCCGAACTCGCCAAGGGCCTCTGGGGGGACCTGATCGTCGCGAGCCGCACCAGCCGATACGAGATCAGGGCGTTCCGGGCCGACGGCGCGCTCGCCCGCATCGTGCGGTTGGAACACCCTCTCCGCGCCACGACCCCGGCCGACTACGATCGCTATATCGAGTCGGAACTCGAGGAATACTCCGACTTCCTTACCCGGGGCAGCCCCGGTTTCCCCGCATCGGAACTGGAGTATATCCTGGCCAGGAGACGCGAGACCATCGAGGCCACAACAATGGCGGACACCTTCCCGGCATTCTCGTCGTTCATTGCCGATGGCACGGGCCACCTCTGGGTCCGGGAATACGACTTCCCGGGGGAAGCGAGGCCGGCTCCGCTGTGGACCGTCTTCGACCCCGGGGGCCGCGTGTTGGGGTATGTCGAGACGCCGCCCGGACTGCGGATCTTCGAGATCGGTGCCGACTACATCCTGGGGCGGGCCCGGGATGAATTGGGGGTGGAGTCGGTGCAGGTGTGGCCGTTGCGGCGGTCGGGTTAGGTTGATTCCCCAACCTGTTCCACCAATTCCACCACCATCCCTCCGAGTCCCAAAGCCTCCACCCCCCCGGGCAGCGGATACCGCTCGTCCCCACCGTACACAACGAACGCACGGTCGGGCTGGACGTCATCGAGCGCGATCCGGAGCGACCTCGCAGGCGCGGTGGCGATCCCCCGCTTGATCTCTACAGCCCATACCGCACCTCCCGGCAATTCCAGGACGAGATCGATTTCGACTCCCGTGGCGGTGCGGTAGAAGCTGGCCCGGGTCCGGTCGGAGGCTATGCCGATGAGCGTTTCGACCACGAAGCCCTCCCAGCTACTACCGGCGACCGGGTGACCGAGAACGTCGTCCCAGGTGTCGAGGCCGAGGAGTGCGTGAACGATGCCGCTGTCGCGAATGTAGACCCGGGGTGACTTCACCAGCCTCTTGCGCACGTTGACGTGGAACGGCGGCAGGCGGCGCACCAGCAGCAGGTCGACCAGGAGGTCCAGGTAGCGCATGACGGTCTTTCCGTCCACGCCCAGGCTGCGGGCGAGCACGGATGCGTTCCAGAGTCCGCCCTGCGAATGGGCGAGCATGGTCCAGAAGCGGCGCAGGGTCTCGGCGGGAATGCGAGGCCCCAGCATGGGGATGTCGCGCTCCAGGTATGTGCGGATGAAGTTCCGACGCCAGAGGCCGCTGGCCGCGTCGTCCGGGGCGAGGAAGCTTCGCGGGAATCCACCGCGGGTCCAAAGGCGCTCGACGTCGCCCGGTCCCGTTTCACGGGTGTCCAGGGGATCGAGGGCGAGTTGGCCGATCCGTCCCGCCAGGCTCTCTCCGGTCTGTCGCATGAGATCCATCGATGCGGAGCCGAGGATGAGGAAGTGGCCGACGGGCTCGCCCTCGCGGATGCGGTCGTCGATGATGCCGCGGAGCACCTGGAACAGCTCGGGAACACGATGGATCTCGTCGAGCACGACCAGTCGATGCCGCACCGAGCCGAGGTAGCCGCGTGCGTCGGAAAGGCGGTCAAGGTGGCGGGGGTTTTCCAGGTCGAGGTAGAGGCCGGGTTCGTGCCTGCCGGTTCCGGTGGGGCCTGGTGCGTCGGCGATGGCCCTCGCCAGAGTCGTCTTGCCGACCTGCCGGGGGCCGAGGAGGGCGACAGCCGGGAAGAGGGCGAGGTGTCGCTCCAGGGTGGACCGGAGGATTCGGGGGATGATTGGGGGGCTCATTGTGTGCAATCTCGGCATATTATACCGAAATTGCAAGCATGTGAACACCCCGGGGCGGGAGGTCGCTCTGACAGATCCCTATTCGGGAACGATCCGCACGATTCGGCCATTTCGGTCGACCACCGCGATCGGACCCTTCAGGATGTCCTCCCCGTATTCGATCCTGCGGGTGGGATCTGTCACGTCGGCGGCCAGGGCAGCGGCCAGCCCGAATGGTTCAGCCAGAGTAGCGTCGACGAGGTAGCCGAGATCGGCAAGGGATCGGATTGTGATCGCGCTGAGCGGATCGACCAGGCCGAGATGCTGATACGGTGTCATGAGTTCGTGTCCCAGGACCGCTTCCCGCCAGTGTGCGTCGCCCGAGCCCGGGCCCGCCAGGTTCTCGACCGGCACCTTTCCGAGGGTGTAGCCCTCTCCTCCTGCGTCGTCGAACGCCTCGATGGCATGGATGCCCGGGAAGTGCGTGTCAGCTCCCTGGTTGTCCGGCAGCGACGGGTTGATCAGCAGCCCGAAGTTGCTCCAGATCGTCCCGATTCCCAGCACATGGCCGATCTCGTGGAGGATCACCTCTCCCAGGTCGTCGCTCCCTGCAAGTCCGTCCAGATCGGTGGCGTCATAGACCATCACGCCCATGAGGGGGAGCCCCGACTCCTCACGCACGGCACATACGGCTGCACCCGCCAACACGCGTCCGGCGCCGTCGATTTCCCGAACCGAAGTCACGATCACCAGGTCGTCCACCGTCTCGACCCTCTCATGGGTTGTGATGTCGGCGCATCCGAGCTGAAAGCCGGTTCCGACACGGACATCGGCCAATTCCGTGCTCGCCAGGATCGCCTCCCAGTAGGCGACCGCGTCCTCGAACGCGGTTGCCACGGACGGGGTCACCTCGTCAACCATGATCAGGTCGATGTTGAACGAACCCGGATCGTTCTCACCTCGCACGGCAACGCTCGCGCGCAGTTCCGCATGCAGACCCCCGGAATCCGTTGCCGTCACCGCAATCGTGGCCGCCCCCCCGGCTACCGGCGTGATCGTCACCTGATCTCCCGACACGGTCGCGGATGCTATGTCCGGGTTGTGGGAAGCGACGTCGAATTCCAATTCGTCCCCGTCGGGATCGCGGAAGTGAGCCGCCACCGGGAACGAAGCCCCGCCGCCACCCACTCGCAGCCGTAGCGCCGGGATCTCGCGTTCGGGGATCGGAGCGCGGTTGGTAGCGCTCGCAAAGAGAATCAGCGGATCGGGCAAGCGGACTTCGATCCCGGTTACGTTCCTCGGGACCGGCGGGGACGGCCCCGCCACCACTTGTGTCGCGGCCTGGCTGTCCGCGGCACGAGTCACCGTGAAGGGCGAGCTCCCTTCGCTCGCGGACTTGAGCGTAACCGCATTGGTGGAGATCTCGCCGTTGTGGGCTGACAGAGGAACCCTCATGGCGAAGGGCGCACCCTCATTCAACCGGATTCCCACCCTCGCCGGACTTGGAGCCAGGAGGTCGGTGTTGTCGGTGCGTACAGCTTCGAGCTGAAGTGAGAAAGGGGCCCCCGGGTTGTCGTGCAGGTGCAGGACCCCCAGTTTCGTCAGCCCGCGGAACATCCCCGGGGGCAGCCTGGCCAGCCGGTTTTTTTCGAGTGCCAGGTATTCCAGGTTGCCAAGGTCCTCGAATACTCCTTCGCGAAAGTCGGTGAATTCGTTGTCACCCAGCCACAGATACCTCAAACCGGAGAGATCCGGGAATGTGCCTGCCGGCAGTTCCGACAACCTGTTCCCGTCCAGCCACAACGCCTCAAGACCGGTGAGTCCGGAGAGCAGGCGCGGCGGGATCTCTTCCAGCCCTGTGGCGTGCAATCCCAGCCTCCGCAGACCGGACAGACGTGAAAACATGTCGCCGCGCAGGTTCATTTGCGGATTGTGGGACAGGTCCAGGACCTGGAGACCGGGTAGCCCCGAGAACACCCCGGGAGAAAACTCCCTTAGTTGTCGGTTGTGGACCATCACCAGGTTGATCAGGTTGGACAGTCCCGCAACGCGCGGCATGACACGCAGGGACGTAAAGTTTAGGAACAAGTCTCTGAGGGACGGCAGGTTCCCGAAGATGTCCGGCGGCAATTCAGTTGCCTTGAGCGCCTCCAGGTCGAGTCGTTGCAATTTGGGAAGATCGGAAAAGACGCGCGGCGAAAGCGACGTCAACTCATTGAAGCCGAGATAGAGCCGCTCAAGTTTGGGCATCCCCGAAAAGACGCCCGGTGGAAGTGATGCAATCCCGTTGGAGCGAAGCGATAGCCACTCGAGGTCGGGCATTCCCGAGAATACACCTTCAGACAGTTCCCTGATCCCGGTTGCCGAAAGGAAGAGGATCTCAAGATTCGGGAACACCAGTCCGGATGGGATTCCCCCGAGCGCCGGGTTCCCGTCCAGCCACAAAGACCAGAGACTGGGCTGCAGGCGCTCCAGTTCCCGCCACGGGAATGCCTCGAGCTTGTTGTCAACCAGATGCAGCTTCAGCAGGCGGTGAGAGTCCGAAAAGATCCCTCGAGGCAGTTCTCCCAGCTCATGGTTTTGAAGGATCAATTCCAACAGGCCGGACAAACCCGAGAAACCTCCCTGTCGCAAACCGGTGATCGGGCTGCTTGTGCCAGACGATGCCGTTCGCAGTTGTCGAGTTGTGTCCACCTCGTCCCCAGGGTTACATACCCGGATCGGCGCACGCAGCACCGTGTCCGGATAGGGGAATTGAGCTGTCCCGGTTCGGCACCCGGTCATCGCCCGCCAATCCCCTGCGAGCGGGTCGTCGTCGAGAGCAGGGCCGGAATGCGGACCGCGTCCTGTTGCAACAATGCTCAGCACCTTGATTTGGCTGAGGCTTGAAGAATCCACGTCGATACACCCCGAAACACCGGCTTGTCTCACGATCTCATCGCGGATCTGGGGAGTGCGATCGCAGACGCCTTCCGTGATGGTGACCATGGCCGTCCTCGGGTGGCCCAGCGCGTAGCCCGTCTCCAACCCCGGCTCACGAAGCGCAATAGTGAACACTTCTCGCGGGGGCTCGATGTCTTCGTCGTCGTGGATCGGGATCTCGATCCTGGCCCGGGCCGTCCCGGCTGCGACATGGAGTGTATCCGATACGGTGCCGCCGAAGTCCGACGGATCGGCGTCTTCGGTCTCGGGATCGTCGTCGACGGCCAGATCGAAGGTCAGGGTGAGGGGTGATTCGGGCGGGGGGGTGAGGATGACTTCCAGGACGGCACTGGCGCCTTCGGGTACGCTGATTGAACGGGTCGAGAGGGCCACAATGTTCCCTTCCGGTGGGAACAGAACGATCGGATCGGCCGGGACGAACCGGACGCCCCAGAGACTCGCGGACGCGACCATGTCGCCGCCCCGAACCTCGGTACCCCCATGGGCGTCGGGCGCGCGGGTAACGGTGACTTCCGTGCTGTTCTCGCTACCGGCTTCCACTACGACCGTGTCGGCGGACAGTGAACCGCCCAGTGCCGCCAGTCGAACGGAAAGGTGGCCCGGCGCACCCTCGGCGATCCATGTGTCCACCTTGCCGGGTCCGGGTGCGAGGAGGTCGGCGCTGTCGGTACGGCGAAGATGCACGGCGAGGTTGAATGGAGCCCCCGGGTTGTACCCGAGGTCCAGCGATCTCAACCCGGAGAGGCCGACGAATATGCCAGGGGGCAGTTCGGCGATGCGGTTTTGGTGCAGACGCAGGGACGATAGCGTGGTGAGGCCCCGGAACAGGTCCGGGGGCAGTTCGGCGATGAGGTTGCCGTTCAGACGCAGGGACGATAGCGACGTGAGGCCCCGCAACAGATCCGGGGGCAGTTCGGCGATGAGGTTGCCGTTCAGACTCAGGGACGATAGCGAGGAGAGGCCGAGGAACAGATCCGGGGGCAGGGTGGCCAGGCGGTTGTTCTGAAGGGAAAGGGTGTTCAATCTCCTGAGGCCCTGGAAGTCACCCGATTTCAGGGCGGTCAAGGGCTGCTCGAGAGTGCAGTAGGGCTCGTCCCCGAAGCACACCAGCAGCTGGTTTACCGTGCCCACCTGCCAGACCCCCGTACAGCTCGTGTACCCGAGCCGCTTCATGATCGTCTCACGCACCCCGGGAGTGCGGTCGCAGACGCCTTCCTCGATCGTCACCTCGACCGATGGGAGTGAGTCTGCCAGTACGTACCCCGCGCCCGGACCCGGGGCGTCCAGCGTGACAACGAAGACCTCGCGCGGTGGTTCGACGTTGTCATCGTCGTTGATCACGATTCGCAGGGTTGCGCCGCTGGCTTCGGCGGCGATCTCCATCGTTCCGCGGCCCTCGTCCTCGTAGTCCTCCGCGTCTGCGTCATCGGTCCACGAAAGCTCGTCCTCTCCGAGTGAGTAGGTGAGAGTCAGTGGCGCTTCGGGCGTGGGAAAGACCAGGACTTCCACGCTTGCGATGTCTCCCTCGGGTACGGCCACTGCCGGTTCAACGAATCTCACCACGTATGGTGCACGTTCGACCGTGACGCCGAGGGTTTGCGACGCCGAGAGACCACCGGGGTCGGTGGCGGTAATCGTGATCGTGGCCGATCCATGAGAGTGGGCGGCTACTCTTACCTGGGTCGCGTCCATCGTGGCAGTGGATACCTCGGCGTCAGAAGTCGTGACCGCATAGTGCAGCGAGTCACCGTCCGGGTCGGTGAAGTGTCCCGCGATATCCACGGTCGCTGTATCGCCTGCTTGAAGTTCGATGCGGGCGATGGAATCGACGGGTAGCGGCGAACGATTGGGGACTGTCACCGCGAAGCTCTGCGTGGCCGAGAGACCGCCGGGGTCGGTGGCGGTGATGCTGACGGTGGCGGACCCCTGGGTGAGCGCGGCCACCGTAATCCGACTATCGTCGACCGTGACGGTAGCGACGGCGGCGTCCGAGGTCTCGACCGAATACGACAGCGAGTCGCTGTCCGGGTCGGCAAAGAAGCTCGCGACATCCAGATTGGTGGAATCGCCCTTGACAAGTTCCAGGCGGGGGATGGAATCGACGGTTAACGGAGGGCGGTTTGGAACGGTGACGTCGAAGCTCTGCGTGGCCGACAGGCCGCCGGAATCGGTGGCGGTGACGGTGATCGTGGCGGACCCTTGCGCGATGGCGACAACCGTGACCTGGGCACTGGCGACCGACGCGGTCGCCGTCCCATCACTCGACGACTCCGCCTGGTAGGACAGCGAGTCTCCGTCAGGATCGGTGAAATACGTGGCGAGGTCCAGCGCCACGGAATCGCCCACGTGGACCGTCTGATGCGGAATGGCGCCCACCACGAGCGGCGCCCGGTTGGAAGGCTCGGGGGGCGGACCCGTGACTCCGTCCCCGCATGCCGCGGCCCAGACAAACACGGCGGCAGCGACAATCGCCGGCGCGGGGGCTCCGGCCATGCGAAACACAGGGCCGCCGGCCCGCGACGGGGACATTGACGCGCCTTCCCTCATTGCGGCACCACGCGCACGATCCGCCCGTTCCGATCGACCACCACGATCGGACCCCGAATGATGTCATCGCCGTACGCGACCTTGCGGGCGGCGCCAGTCAGGTCAGCCGCGAGCGTGCCGGGCAGTCTGAACGGCTCCGCCAGGGTCACATCCACGGTGTAGCCCATATCGGCGAGCGACTGAATCGTGACCGCACTCAACCCGTCGAGGAATCCGACATCCTGAAAGGGAGTCATGAGTTCGTGGTACAGCACCGCTTCCCGCCAGTGAGAGTCTCTCGAACCCGGACCCGCCCGGTTCTCGACAGGCACCTTCTCTCCATCCACATACTCTGTCCCGCCCGCGTCATCGAATGCGCCGACCGCCAGAGGACCGGCGAAGTGCGTGTCGGCTTCCCCGCTGGTTGACCGCGACGGGTTGACAAGCAGCCCAAGATCGGACCAAATCGTCCCGATTCCGAGCGTGTGACCGATCTCGTGGAGGATCACCTCCTCCATGTCGCCGGTCTCTTCCAGCCACGCGAGGTCGGCGGCATCGAACCCCACCACCCCCATGAAGGGAAGGCCCGACTCCTCCCGGACAGCGCACACACCCGCGGCCGCCAAGATCCCGCGGGGGCCGTCCAACTCCCTGACCGACGCGACGATGACCAGGTCGTCGACCGCTTCGAGCTGCTGGTCGGCAACGATGTCGCGGCATCCGAGTTCGAAGTTCGTCCCGACAGGTACATCGGGTAGGTCCGTGGGCCCGAGAAGCGCCTCCCAGTACCCGACCGCGTCAGCGAGAGCGACCGACACGGATTCGGACGCGTCGTCGATCAGGATGAGTTCGATGTCGAAGGAACCGGGGGAATAGCCGCCCCGAACCACAACGGGGAACGTCAGCTCGGCGCTCAAACCCCCGGGATCGGTCGCTGTCACGGTTACCGTGCCGGTGCCCCCGGACACCGCCGCAACCTCGACCCGGTCGTCAGCTCCGGTGGCGGACACGATGTCCACATCGGCGGACCGGGCCGTGAATTGCAATTCGTCACCGTCCGGATCACGAAAGTACAGTGAGGGAGAAATCGAGATCGTGTCCCTGCCGGCCCGCAGTCGGAGCCACGGGATCTCGCGCTCGGGCACCGGAGCATGATTCGCCGGTTCAGCGAAGAGAACCAGCGGATCGGGGAATGCGAGTTCGACGCCGGTGATCTCCTTCGGTATCGCCGGGGGAGGTCCCGCTACGACTTGCGTGCCGGCCTGGCTGCCCGCAGCCTGAGTCACTATCACGCTCGAACTTGCCTCGCTGCCGACCCTCAGCCCGGCCACAGCTGCGGAAATATCGCCACCGTGGACAGAGAGCGGGATGCGGATGTTGAACGGAGCGCCCTCGTCCAACCGGACTTCGACTGTCGCCGGCCCGGGGGCCAGAAGGTCTTCGTTGTCTGTGCGCACCGCTTGCGGTAACAGGATGAATGGTGCGCCCGGGTTGTCGTGAAGCAGGAGCTCCTTCAGCCTGGTTAGGCCGCTGAACAACCCGGCGGGCAGTGCGGTCAATTCGTTTCCGTCAAGCCAGAGAGATTGCAGATTGGTCAGATTCTCGAACGCACCGCCGGAGATTGCGGCGATCTCATTCCCGTTGAGGCGGAGGTCCCACAGATTGGGCAGGCCCGAAAGCACGTCCGGCGGGACGGCGTTGAACAGGTTGTCCCCCAGGATCAGACGTTCGAGGTGTGGGATGTCCGCAAAGTCGTCGGCCGAGAGTTCGGACAGGATGTTGTTATGCAGAACCAGGTGTCTTAGGCTCGACAGTTCTGAGAATACCCCTGGTGGGATAGCCTCCAGCCGGCTGGAACTCATGGAGAGATAGCGCAGATTGTGCAAGCCTGCAAACATGTTGGCACGCAACTGCATTTGTCGATTATTGCTCAATACCAACAGTTCCAGACTGGACAGGCCAAGAAACGCACCGGGGGGTATCTCTCGTAATTGGTAGTGCCCGAACATGCTGACCGATCGCAGATTCGAGAGCCCTGACAGCAGCGGCATGACGCGGAGCGGTGTGATAGTGAGCCACAGAATCTCCAGGTTTTTCAACGGCAGGAGAATGTCAGGCGCGAGCTCCGGAGCCTGGAGCTTTTGCAAGTCCAAAAAAGTCAGACTGGAGAGATCAGCGAATACTTTGGCAGGAAGTGATGTCAGTGGATTGAAGCCCAACCCCAGCACCTTGAGACTGAAGAGACCGGTAAACGCGTCTTCGGGCAACTGAGTCAGCAGGTTGTGCTGCAGGTCGAGGGCCCGCAGGTTGGGAGCATAGTCCGAGAGTCGGGATGGCAAGTCCGACAACCGGTTCCGATTCAGCCCCAGCTGTCCAAGCCAGGGTGTGTTGGCCAAGTCGCCCCATGGAACGCTGCGAATCCTGTTCCCATAGAGCTGAAGCCGCTGCAATGCAGGAAGGTCCGCCAACATGTCCGGTGGCAATTCCTCGATTTGGTTGTAGGACAGATCAAGGTTTCCCAGATTGGACAATCCCCAGAAATCTCTTGTGCGCAAAGCGGTAATCGGATCGGAATAGGGGAATGCCGCGGGTTCCGGCGTGCTGGTCTCCTTGCTGCCGGACTGACACTGCGGGACCTGCAGGACCTGCGAATCGTGGCGATCGAGGGCAAGGAACCGATACGAGTCCATGCAGGGCATCCATGCCGTCTCCGTGCCTCCATACTCGGAAGCGAGCGCGTTGTCTTCCGAGTCCGCCACGGGGGGTGGTTGTCTTGTGGCCGGCCTGATGGTCAGAGAGGTAATGGCATGAAGGTCGCGGAATTCCACGTCGGTGCAGCCTATTACGTTGGTTCGGCTGACCAATTCGTTTTGGATCTGCGGTGTACGGTCACAAACGCCTTCCTCGATGGTGAGGACGGCTTCTCTGGGGTACCCCAGGACATAGCCCGTTTCTTCGCCGGGCTCATGCAACGACAGAATAATGGATTCCCGGGGAGGCTCGATGTCATCGTCGTCAGCGATGACGACTTCGATGGTGGCACGGATTGTGCCCGGCTCGATGTTGAGTGTATCCAGGACCGTGCCGCCGAAATCGACCGAATCGGCGTCATCGGTCGCCGGGTCATCATCAATGCCCAACGAATAGGTCAGGGTCAGTGGTGACGAGGGTGGCGGGTTGAGCAGCACTGCCAATTCCGGCCGAGCACCCTCGGGCGCACTGATGGAGCTGGTGGACAAGACCACGTGATCGCCGGTTGGCGGAAACAGGACGATGGGATCCGGTTCGACAATGGTGATTCCCCAGATGCCTTCCGGGACATCCGCCGATCCTGCGGACACCAGTGTACCGCCCTGACCGTCTGCGGTCCGAGTCACCGACACCTCCACGCTGCTGGCATTGCCGGCTTCCATGACGGCTGAATCGGCAGACAGTTCACCGCCATCGGCGGACATCGGCACCCGAATCTCGAACGGTGTGCCTTGAGCGATCCAGATGTCCACCGTCGCGGGACCGGGCGCAAGAAGGTCCGTGTGGTCGGTGCGCCGAAGGTGCATGGCGAGCGGAAACGGAGATCCCGGGTTACCGAGCAGATTCAGGTAACCGAATCCGGAGGCCCCCAGGAAGAAGTCCTGCGGGAGGTCCGCAAGCTGATTGTGGTTCAGCAGCAAGGTGTCAAGTTGGGGAAGATTGATGAACATCTCTCCCGGCAGGGAGTCGAGTTGGTTGTATTGCAGCGACAGCCTCCTCAGCGCGGACAGCCCGGCGAAGACGTCTCTCGGCAGGGATTCCAAGTGGTTGGAATGCAGGTGCAGGGTCGTCAACCGGGAAAGGCCGTGGAACAGCCTGGTCGGCAGCTCGGTGAGGTGATTGTGCGAGAGACTCAGCAGGGTCAGTCCAGCAAGGTCCTGGAAGTCCTCAGACTTCAGAACGGTTAGCGGGCGCTGTAGCCTGCAGTTGTTGGGATTGTTCGGAATGAAACACAGTCGCATGTCCTCGATTCGGGCCAGATGTTGTCTGGTGAACGCCGCACAAGGCCCGACGCGGGCGCGTCGAATGATCTCGTCCTGTATTTCGGGCGTCCGGTCGCAGATGCCTTCGTCAATGGTCACGACGGCAGACGCAATTGAACCGAGGAGGTATTCGTCGTCGGGACCGGGAGAATCCAGCGCTACCGTAACAACCTCGCGCGGAGGTTCGATGTCGTTGTCGTCCTTGATGGCGATTCGGAGGTTGGTGCTGTTCGCTCCGGGGGCGAAATCGAGGGCTCCCCGGTTGCCGCCGGCGAAGTCCGCGTCATCGGCGTCGTCGGTAGCAGGGTCACTGTCAGAGCCGAGGGTGTAGAAGACGGTAAGCGGACCCTCCGGAGCGGGGGAGACCTCGGCTCTGAGTACAACGGTGTCGCCCTCGGGGGCGGACGCGGCTGCAGTTGCAAAGGTCACGACCAGGGGTGGGCGGTGGACCGTGACACCGAAACGGAGTGTGGCCGACAGGCCCCCGGGGTCGGTCGCGGTGACACGGACGGTGGCGGACCCTTGCGCGATGCCTGTAACCGTGACCTGGCTCCCGTCAACCGAGGGAGTCGCCGTCCCGGCGTCCGAGGTCTCGACCGAATAACTCAGCGAATCCCCATCGGGATCGGTGAAGTAGTCCGCAACATCGAGGGTGGCCGTATCGCCTACATACAACGACTGTGGCGGGAGCGTGCCGACCGCGAGGAGTGCTCGGTTGGCCGGGGGTTCCGTGCCCCCGTCTCCGCAGGCTGCAACCCAGGCGAGCAGCAGCGTAGCGGCAAACCCCCGCGTCGTTCGAGACGGGATCATGTCAGCCATGGATTCCATTTTGGAAAGCAGAGTTGTCACATTGCCATGAGAAACAGCACTGAATTGCTGAAAAGGAGAAGTTCACGGTGCTATCTCCGCGGTTCCGGGATCACCCGAACGATCCGCCCCCACCGATCCACCACCACGATCGGACCTCTCAGGATGTCCTCGCCGTAGGCGATCTTGCGGCGCGGCGCGACGATGTCCGCCCCTGTCGTGCCCGGCAGCGTGAACTGCTCCGCGATGGAGACGTCGACCGTGTAGCCCAGGTCCGCCAGCGACTGGATCGTGATCGCGCTCAAGGGATCGACGATGCCGACATCCTGGTACGGAGTCATCAGTTCGTTGCCCAGTATCGACTCCCGCCAATGGGCGTCGCCGGACCCCTGTCCGGCCCGGTTCTCGACGGGTACCTTGCCGATGCCGGTGTATTCGGTGCCGCCTGCCTCGTCGAAGGCTTCGACCGCCAGCGGTCCCGGGAAGTGGGTGTCGGCTCCGGGATTGCCGGGGAGGGACGGATTGCGAAGAAGGTCCAGCGATTCCCATATCGTGCCGATTCCCAGGACGTGCCCGATCTCGTGTGCGATCACCTCTTCCAGGTCGCCGGACTCCGCCAGCCACTCGAGATCCTCGGCGTCGAAGAGCATGGCGCCCATGAACGGCAAATGGGTGCCTTCGCGGACCCCGCACGGTCCCGCGCCCGCCAGAATCCGGCCACGGCCGTCGATGGGCGTCACCGTAGCCACGATCACGAGGTCGTCCACCGCGTTGAGCAGCTCGTCCGTAGTGATATCCCAGCAGCCCAGCTCGAAGTCGTCCTCCAGGACCACATCGGGCAGGTCCGTCCCGGCCAGGATCGCCGACCAGTAGGCGAGCGCGAAGTCGAACGCCGCCTGCACGGGGGCGCTCACCTCGTCGATCAGGATCAGGTGGATGTCGAAGGAGCCAGGAGAGCCACCCACGACAATGACCTGAAACGACAGTTCCGCGCTCAGACCCCCTTCATCGGTGGCGGTCACCGTGACCGTTGCGGCTCCGCCATCGTTTGGCAAGAGCCCGATCCGGTCACCTTCCACCGACGTGGCCACGACGCCCGGGTCGCCCGACGTTGCCTGGTAACCCAACTCGTCCCCGTCCGGATCCCGGAAGTACGAAGAAGCGATGATCGTGGACACCGGTCCACCCGCCTGCATTCGCCGGCGCGGCATCACCCGCTCCGCAATCGGCGCCCGGTTCGACACCGTGTCGAAGAGAATCAGCGGATCGCCGACCCTGAGTTCGATCCCCTGGAGGTTGGGGGGCATTCGGGGGACCGGCCCCGCGACCACTTGGGTCCCGCCCTCGTGGGCCGTATCCGCACTCACCGTGACGTCCGTACTTCTCCCGGTTCCGGCCGCCAGCACAACCACGTCGGCGGAGATGTCGCCGCCGTGGACCGCCAGGGGAACCTGCATGCCGAAGGGCGCCCCCTCCGCCAATCGGACTTCCACAGTGGCCGGGCCTGGGGCGTAGGCATCCGACGAATCGGTACGTACGGCTTCCAGGGACAGGGTGAACGGCGTTCCCAGATTCCCATCCAATCGAAGGGTCCGCAACCTTGCAAGTCCCTCGAATACTCCCGCCGGGAGTAGCTCGATTCTGTTGTCGCTCAGGTCCAGGTAGCTGAGCTGCGAGAGTTCGTTGAACTGCCCCGGCCGCAGGGAGGATATCCGGTTTCGAGACAGAATCAGGGATTCGAGCTTGGCGAGGCCGGAGAACAGGCTCCCGGGCAACTCCGACATCTCCATGGCGCGGAGGGACAGGAGCCTCAACTCGTGCAGGCCGGAGAACAAACCGGTGCGCAGCCTCAACCGCTCATTGCCGCCCAGGTTCATCCAAACGAGCCTCTCCAAGCCCGAAAAGGAATCCTGCGGCAGGTCCGTGAGACGATTGTAGTTGATTTCCAGGTACTCAAGATTGGTGAGCCCGGCCAGCGAGGGCACGGTACGAAGCGGCGAGTAGTTCAGGCGCAGGCGCGCCAGGCTGCTCAGCGGAGAGACGATGTCCCGCGGCAGTTCCTCGGCCTCGATCCGATGCAGGGACAACCTCCTCAGACCTGCAAGATCGGCAAAGATCCGAGGCGGGAGCGACTTCAAGGGATTCATCGACAAGTAAAGGCGCTCAAGTCCGGCAAGTCCCGCAAAAGCACCCTCGGGCAATTCCGTGAACTCGTTGCGCTGCAGATTGAGGGCCCACAAGTCGGAAAGGGTTGCCAGGGCTCTTGGAGGAATGCGGGACAGGTGATTCCCGGTGAGATCCAGGAGACGCAGTTTTGGCGTATTACGCAGTTCCTCCCAGGGAAAAACTGCCAGCCGAGCTTCCTCCACGCGCAGGCTGCCGAGTTCGGAAAGGTCGGCCAGGATGCCGGCCGGCAGCTCCGCGAGGTGGAAGCCATTGAGTGTCAGATAGAAGAGGCCATCGAGTCCGGAGAAGTCCTTCGGCCGCAGCGCAAGAGGTTCGGGTGCGGCCGAATTGGCGGCGGCGGCTGGCGGCCGACGCGTTTCCGGGTCGTCGTACAGAGCCGGCGGGAGCCAAATGTCCTCATCCTCTTCCGGCGGGGGCGGCGGTTGTCCACCCGGGCTGAGTCGCAGAGCGATCAGGGACGCCAGATCGGCGGGCTGGACATCGGCGCACGCCGCGGACCCGGTTTGACGCACGATGCCGTCGCGGACCTGCGGGGTTCGGTCGCACACACCCTCCTCGATCGTGACGATGGCGCTGCTCGGGTGCCCCAAGCGATAATTTGTCGATGAATCCGGCGTATTCAGCGACAAAACGGCGATTTCACGGGGAGATTCGATGTCGTCGTCATCGTTGATGACAATGTCGATCGGCATGCGGGCCGTGCCGGCCGGAACATGGAGGGAATCGAGAACAGGACCGGCGAAATCCGACTCGTCGGCGTCCACCGTGGTGGTGTCGTCGTCGTCCCCGAGCTCATAGACCAGCGTGAGCGGCGATGTCGGGGGCGGGGTGAGGACCACCTCGATCGTCGGGCTCCGGCCCTCGGGCGAGGACGCTGCCCGGGTGGAGAGTGCGGCGATGTTCCCTATGGGAGGGAACAGGAGGATCGGGTCCGTGACGGCGAACCGGAAATCCCGCGAAGAGATTGTCGGAGCGGCCAGGGAAACAACGGTGCCGGCCTGGCCGTCCGGGGACCGGGTCACGACGACTTCCGCGCTCAGCGTGTTGCCGGCTTCGACGAGGACGGTGTCGGCCGAGAGCGTACCCCCCAAGGCCGAAACTGGGACGCGAATGTCGAACGGTGCGCCCTCGTCGATCCGGAAACCCACCTTCCCGGGGCTCGGCGCCGACAGATCTTCGTTGTCGGTGCGGCGGAGTTCCAGCGTAAGCGTGAAAGGAGCCCCCGGATTACCATACAGTGATACCTTCCGGAGCGCCGCGAGGCCCGAAAAAACGCCTGCCGGAAGCTCGGTGAGCCGATTCTCCTGCAAGTGGATTTCTTCGAGTTGGAGAAGGCCGGCGAAGACATCGCCCGCGAGGGAATCGAGGCGGTTGTGACCCAGCAGAAGCCGTCTCAGGCTGGGGACCCCGGAGAAGGTTCCCGGCGTGAGTTCCGCAAGCTGATTGTTGTTGAGATAGAGTTGCTCCAGTCGGGCAAGTCCGGCCAGCAGGCCAGTCCCGAGGGAATCCAGTCCATTGCCGCCCAACCAGAGTTGGGTCAGCCCTTCGAGTCCCAGAAAGATGTGGGGCGGGAGACTGGGGAGGTTGTTGTCGAAGAGGTTCAGTGTTCGCAGTCCGGTGAATCCCTGGAAATCACCGGGAAGCAGGGCATCGAGCGGGCGCGCCAAGGGACAGCGCGGTTCGTCCGGATCGAAACACAGCCGCAGGTATGAGATGCGGCTCAGTTGCCGGCCATCGACATCGGTGCAGCTGGAGACTTCGAGCTCGTGCATGATCCCGTCCTGCACCCCGGCGGTGCGGTCGCACACCCCTTCTTCGATCGTGATCGTGGCCGTCGCCGGCGAGCCAAGCTGGTACTCCGCCTCGACACCGGGTGGGTCGAGTGCAGCGATCAGGACCTCGCGCGCCGGTTCGATGTCGGAGTCGTCGACGATGCCGATTCGCAGCGTGGCGGTGGTGGCGCCGGGTGCGAACTCGATCGTATTCCCGGTGCCGATGGCGTAGTCCGCCTCGTCGGCGTCGTCGGTGGCCGGATCCCCGTCCGCTCCCAGCGAATACCGTACGGTCAGGAAGGTGTCCGGTGGCGTGGAGGCCACCACTTCGAGAACCACGGTGTCACCCTCCGGGACGCTTATGACGGGGGTGGCGAAGTTCACGACCATCGGTGGCCGGTGAACCGTGACACCGAAGCTCTGTGTGGCCGACAACCCCCCGGGGTCGGTGGCCGTTACACGGATGGTGGCGGACCCTTGCGCGGTGGCGGCGACCGTGACCGAGCTGCCATCCCAAGCGGCTGTGGCCGTCCCGGCATCCGAGGTTGCGACCGTGTACGCCAGGTTGTCGCCGTCGGGGTCGGAGAAGTAGTCCGCGACGTCAAAGGTGGCCGAATCGCCCTTGACCAGCTGTAAGTCCGGAATCGAATCGACGGGCAGCGGTCCCCGGTTGGGCACCGTGACTTCGAACCCCTGCGTGGCGGCCAGGCCGCCCGGATCGGTGGCGGTGACGGTGACGGCAACGGATCCGGAGGGGCTGGCGGCCGAGCAGGTGTTCGACGCGACGGTGCCGAACCGCGCGCCCGAGACCGTCGGTACGGTGGCCGCCCGGGAAGTTCACGTGGGCGACTCGGCGACCGCGGATGTGGCCGCCAACTTCGTCGAACCCGACGGACAGGAGCTGCAGTACGCGGTGGCCACGTCGAATGCGGCGACGGTGGGTGCGGCCGTTGCGGGCAGCGTGGTCACGGTGAAGGGGTGGGGGTGGGCGGCGCCGTGGTGACGGTAACGGCGCACGACCCGGGCGGGCTGTGGGCCGAGCAGGCGTTCGACGTGAAGGTGCCGAACCGCGCGCCCCGGCCCGTGGACAGGCTCCCGGACCGGGAGCTGGCGGTGGACAGTTCCACGGCGTTCGATGTCGCGGGGCACTTCACGGATCCGGACGGCGAAGCACTGGAGTATTCCGCCGCGTCGTCGGACACGGCTCGGGTGGTGGTCGCGATGGTGGGCGGTGTGGTGACCTTGAGGGGGATTGCAGCGGGGCAGGCGACGGTAACGGTGACGGCCACCGATCCGGGTGGACTGACGGCCGAACAGAGCTTCCTGGTGAGGGTCCCGAACCGGCCGCCGACCGCCGTGGGCACGATCGCGGACCGTGCGGTGCAGGCCGGCACCACGGTCACGGCGGATGTGGCGGCCTACTTCACGGACCCCGATGGCGACCTGCTCACCTACCTGGCGTCCTCGTCGGACACGACCCGTGTCAGGGCGTCGGTGCTCGGCCGGACCCTCACGCTGAGGGGGGTGGCGGGCGGGAGCGCCGCGGTGACGGTGACGGCCAGCGATCCGGGAGGGTTGACGGCCCTTCAGTCCTTCGTCGTGACCGTTCCCAACCAGGCGCCTCGCACGGTCGGCACCTTCGCGGACACCACCGTGGACCTGAGACGCACCGTTTCGTTCGATGCCTCGGCCTACTTCGCCGATCCGGACGGCGACGACCTGTCCTACACCGCCGGCTCTTCGCGCACCTCAACGGCTACGGTGACCGTATCCGGGAACAGTGTCACCGTCAGGGGCCGTTCCCTGGGCACCGCAACCATCACCGTGACCGCGCGCGACCCCGAAGAGCTTGCGGTCGCCCAGAGTTTCGACGTTACCGTGGTGCGCCCCAACCGCGCGCCGCGCGCAGTCGGCTCGATCCCGAAGCAGACGCTCCCGCCGGATGGGGAGCACACGGTCAACGTGGACCGGTACTTCACCGATCCCGACGGGGACGACCTGGACTACTCCGCTTCCTCGTCCGACCGCTCGGTGGCGACCGTGACGGTGTCGAACGAATCGGTTACCGTGACGGCGGAGGCCGAGGGCACGGCGACGGTCACGGTGACCGCAACGGACCCGGGCGGGCTCACGGCCGACCAGGTCTTCGATGTCACGGTGGAGGAATCCCCCAACCGGGCTCCGGTTGTCGTCAGGCGGATCGTCGACCTCACCGCCGCTGTCGGAGAGGGGTATCTCCTGACTCTCGACCGCGTGTTCGAGGACCCCGACGGCGATCCGCTCACCTACACCGCCTCGTCCTCGAACACCTCGGTAGCCGATCCCGAGGTCATCGACGACACCTTGTTCGTCTCGGCGGTCGGCCTGGGCTCCGCGACCGTCACCGTCACCGCCACCGATCCGGGAGGCCTCTCCGCCACGGAGGCGTTTCAGGTGAGGGTGGTGCCGCCGGGCGCCTTCGACCTGTGGATCGGGTGGACACCCGCGGTCACCGAGGCCCAGAAACCGTGGTTGCGGCTGGCCCGCCAGGCCTGGGCAGCGATCCTGGCCCGGACCGAGCTGCCCGACATCCAGTTTTCCAGTCCGCCCAGCTGTCTCGGTATCACGGCGACCAATGTCGACGCCGTGGACGACCACCTCGTACTGGTGCATGTCGGAGCGATCGACGGCCCCGGAGGCACCGCGGCCCATGCCCGCTACTGCCAATACCGTTTGTCGGATGGCTCTCCCATCGTTTCCGCCGCGGTCTTCGACGAGGCGGACATCGACAGGCTGATGTCGCTGGATCTGCTGGGAGTCGTGGCGTTCCACGAGTTCGCCCACGGTCTCGGCTTTATCAGCCTGTACTGGGACCACCATGGCCTGCTCGACACCGGCACCGACCCGCATTTCCGGGGCACGCGGGCGATCGACGCATTCGACGCCGCGGGAGGCACCGGGTATCCCGATGCCAAGGTCCCGATTACGATTGGGGACTACAGTCATTGGCGGGAAGACGTGTTCGGACTCGAAGGCATGACTCCCGTGTTGACCCTGGGCGCAACCAATCCGTTCAGTGCCGTCACCCTGCAGGCGATGGCCGACGTCGGCTACTTGGTGGACCTGTCCCTGGCCGACGACTATCAGCTCCCGAACACCGTCCCGCCGGAGATCGCCGGCGGCCAGGCCGGCCCGGTCTTCGACCTGAGCGACGATGTCGTCCAGGGGCCGTTGATGGTTTTGGACCCCGACGGCCGGGTGGTGCGGGTGATTCCGCCCCCGCCGGGAACATCCGAGCCGTCCTTCGGCCGCCACGAGGCGCAGGTCGAACGCCTCGGTCCGTACGGTGCGCCGGGAGTCGGCCTCACCCTGGTGCCACCCGCGCGCTCGCCCATGTGGCGCCTCGTGCCCCGCCCTCGCTCCAGGTGACGCGATCCCGCCCCAGCGAGTTCCCGATCGCGTTCATCCCGCCCGCGGATAGGCCCCCAGAATCCTGAACATCGTCGCACGGGCCCGGATCCCCTGCAGCGCCTCGCGGACCACCCCGTCCGTGCGATGCCCCTCCAGGTCGATCAGGAAGATGTAGCGCCCCAGACTCCGCCGGTCGGGGCGTGACTCGATCCTGAGCATGTTGATGCCCCGCGACGCGAGTTCGCCGAGCGCACCGTGCAGCGTCCCCGCCGCGTCCTCGCTGAAATCGAAGCAGATCGAGGTCTTGTCGCGGCCGGTGGGGTCGGCGTCGCGCTCGGCGAGAACCACGAACCGCGTCTTGTTGGTGGCCACGTCCTCGATGCCGCGGTCGGCCACATCCGCACCGAAGATCCCGGCGGCGCGCACACTCGAGATAGCGGCCGCGGGACGATCGCTTCCCTCCATGTCCCGCACCGCGCCCGCCGTGCTGAGCGAGGCCACCGGCTCCGCGCCCGGCAGGTGGCGACTCAGGTACCCGCGGCACTGGGCGAGCGCCTGGGGATGCGAATATACGACTTGCACGTCGCGGCGGCCCACCCCGGACTGAAGCACCAGACAGTGGTGAATCGGCAGCACGATCTCCCCGCGAATCTTCAACGGCGTGTGGTGGACGAGGAGGTCGGCCGTATGGGTCACGATGCCTTCGAGACTGTTCTCCACCGGGACGACCGCCTCGTCCGCCGCGCCCTCCTCGACGGCCCGGACGGCGGCCGGGATGCTGGTGAAAGGAACAGGCCGGGAGGACTCGCCGGGTGGCGCGGCAGCCCGCTGATCGTGTCCGGGACCGGTCGGTTCGCCCGATGTGGCGGCGGCCTGCCCGGCATGTTGGAGGGCGGCCTCTTCGCTGTACGTCCCACGAGGCCCGAGGTAGGCAATTCTCAACATGATGTAAACTACAGTTCACATTTGGACAAGTACACTTCACATTTTCTTTCTCCCCGCCACCCCGCCCAGTCCCGTGCCGTGCGTCCCTCCGGATCCGTCACCGACACGTCCACCCCCCGCCCGACCAGCAACTCGCACATCTCAAGGCGGCCATGCACCGCCGCCATATGCAGCGGCGCCCCGAAGTCTCCCTCCTCGAGATCGAACCCAAGGTCCGCCATGAGCGCGACCGCCTCCAGCCGCCCGGCCCCGGCCGCGTCCGCAACCAGACCGCCATGCCGGGACTGCACCCGCCGAGGCAGATCCGGATCCCGCCGGACAGCCTCGCGCACGGCCACCGCATCACCCGCCATGCACGCGCCCGCGAACCGGTCGACCCGGTCCGGCTGCGGCGGCTTCGCCCCGTGCGCAACCAGGAACTCCGCGAGGCCGGGGTGGCCCGCGATCGCGGCGGCCGCGGCCAGGCTCGTGCCGTCGTCGAGGCATCGCGCGGGATCCGCCCCGTGCTCCACCAGCAGCTTCGCGCGCTCGACGTGGTGCTTGCGCACGGCCCAACTCAGCTGGTAGTCGAGCACCCGCCCTCTGCCGGACCGCCAGTTGACCCGGTGCCGCCGATTCAGTCCGTATTCCAGCAGAATCTCCAGGCAACGGTTGCACGACCCGAACATCCGGTTGTACAGGGCCTGCCCGTCGTTCGGATCCGCGCCCGCATCGAGCAGCAGTCGGGCAAGCGCCTCCCACTCGGGGTGCGCGGGCTGGTTCACCGGACCCTGCTCCCCCTCGCCGAACGTGCCTGTCAGCGCGGTGAACCGGTAGTCGCCCGCCCACAGGTAGCAGACGTTCGGGTCGGCGCCCCGCTCGACCAGGAGCTCTGCCGTTTCCAGCGTCGAACCCCCGGGCGCCTCCACGCGCGAATAGGCCGAGTAGAGCAGCGGCTCCCAGTTGAACCACCCGCCGCGCGCATTGGCCAGGGACGGGTCGTCGTCCAGCATGCGGCGGGCGATCTCGACGTTGCCCACGCACGCCGCGGTCCAGATGTCGCGGGCGCCCAGCGCCGGGTCCTCCTCCAGCATGGCGCGTCCGCGCCGGCGAAAACCGGGGCGATCGTCCCTGTAGTTGAGGCAGGCGAGGTGCAGAAAATCGGCGTCGTCGCCGGGGACGAGCTGGTCGATGTGGAGGGGCCGCGTGCTTCGTGCCATCCCGGCAAGCTACACCGACCAGCCCGCGGACAGAATCCCCCGCTTCACCCCTCTCAGCCCGACACCCCCACCGGATCCACCCGCACGGTCACGATATCGGTATCGTGGTACTTCTGGTGCCGCACCGACGACGCCAGGTGCCGCAGCAGCCGCAGCGAGAAGTCGTGCTCCACCGGCACCTCCGCCGCGCGTCCCCCGACCAGGGCCATCCGATCCTCGATGTTCCCTTCGCCCGTCGCGGCGAGAAACTCGAGCTCCGCCCCTCCCGACTCGGCACGCGCCGTCACCCGCAGCCGCCGCTCCCCGAGCGCCTCGTCCCGGTCCGCCTGATCAAGCAGCACCAGCAGCGTCTCCTCGGCCGCGAGCGCCATCCGCCCCGCCATCTCGTCCCCCAGTCCGGCGCTTGCGGCGAACTCCTCCAGGAACCCCCGGATCTTCGGCTGCGCCTCGACGTTCAGCCCCGTCTCGATGCGCCGCCGCCGCGGCCCCGACAGCTCCATGAACGCCGACAGCAGGATTGCGGTGAGCCCGCCCGAGGTCATGCCGTTCTGCAGCAGCGAGCCCGCCCACTCTCCGAAGTACTCCGACGGAATCTGGCCGCTCTGGAACCCCGCCCCGATCCAGAACGAGATCCCGATGATCGTGGCCTTGCGGTAGTCGATTCCGTCCTGCGCGACCATTTCCACGCCCAGGACGAACAGAATCGCGATCAGCACGATGATGTACGCGCCGACCACCGGATCGGGGATCGCGAGCAGCACGGCCGCGGCCTTGGGGAAGAAGGCCAGCGCGATGAAGATCACGCCGATGCACACGCCCACCCGGCGCGCCGCGATCCCGGTGATGTCCACGATCGACACACTGTTGGAGTAGGTCGTGTTCGGGACCGTCGCGAAGAGGCCCGACAGGAGGTTGCCGACCCCGTCCGCCGCGACCGCGCCCTGCACCGCGCGAAAGTCCGTCGCCCGCCGCTTGCGCCACGACACCCGCTGGATGGCCATTCCGTCGCCGATCGTCTCGATGGCGCCCACCAGCGTGACGAAGATGAAGGCCGGCAGCATGGCCCAGAACTCGACGCCCAGGCGCAGGTCGAAGCCCGGCCAGCCGCCCGCGGGCACCCCGAACCATGCCGCCTCGCCCACGAGCGCCATGTCGTAGGTTCCGTATGCGCCCGCGACCAGGCAGCCCGCGGCCGCGCCGATCACCGATCCCCACAGCCGCAGCGCTCCTCTGGCCCGCAGCACGATCACGATGGTGATCACCATGGTCGCCAGCGCGGTCAGGGGGGCTGCCTCCGGTGCGGCCCCTTCCGGCGCGACGAAGAGCAGGTCGAACCCGATCGGCATGACCGTCACCGCGATCAGCATGATCACGGTGCCCGCCACGGTGGGAGTGACGACCCGCCTGAGCAGCGACAGACGCGACGAAATCAGAAACTGGAAGAGCGACGAGGCCACGATCAGAGTCGCCAGCAGCGAGGGCCCGCCCAGCTGCAGCGCCGCCACCGACACCGCAATGAAGACCCCCGAAGTCCCCATCAACAGGATGTATCCGGCCCCGATCCTCCCCGCAAGCGGTTTCGCCTGCAGCATGGTCGTAACGCCGCACACGATCAGCGCCGCGAACGCCGCCCACGCCAGGTAGTCCTCGCCGCCGCCGCCCGCCCGCACCACGATCGCCACCGTAATGACGATTCCCGCGATGTTGAGCAGGATGTACTGAAACGCCAGCCCGAACGAGACCGGGTAGCTGGGTGTCTCGTCGGCCTGATAGCGGAGGTCCTGGCGGCTGTCGGACCGAGCGGACATCGGCGGGTTACTCTTTCGGTCCGGAGGGATCCACCCGCACGGTCACCACATCGGTGTCCGCGTACTTGTGGTGCTGCACCGAGGTCGCGAGGTGGCGAAGCAGGCGCAGCGAGAACTCCTGCTCACCGGGCGCTTCGGCCACATGCCCGCCGATCACGGCCAGGCGGTCCTCGATGTTGCCCTCCCCGCCGGCGGACAGGAACTCCAGCTCTGCCCCTCCCGCGTCGTTCCGGGCCGTCAGCCGCAGGCGGCGCGCCCCGGCCACCTCGTCCTCTTCAGCCTCGCCGACCAGCAGCAGGAGCGTCTCCTCCGCCGCATGCGCCAGCCGGCCCGCCACGTCCTTCCCGAGCCCTCGCCGGCCGGCAAAGTCCTCGAGAAACCCCTGTATCCGCGGTAGCGACTCTACCCGCAGCGCGGTCTCCATGCGCATGCGCCGCTGCCCGGACAGCTCCATGAACGCGGTCAGCAGCAGCGCCGTCAGTCCTCCCGACGTCATGCCGTTGGCGAGCATCTGCTCCAGGAACGGAGGCAGGCCGGCCGTCGGGATCTGGCCGCTCTGAAAGCCGACCCCGACCCAGAACGAGAAGCCGATGATCGTCGCCTTGCGATAGTCCATGCCGTCCTGCAGGGCGATCCGCGTGCCCAGCACGAAGAGCACGGCGATGATCACCATCGCGTACGCGCCGATCACCGGATCGGGGATGATGAGGAGCAGTTGCGTCACCTTCGGCAGGAAGGCGAGCACGCAGAAGATCACCCCGATGCAGACCCCCACCCGCCGCGCGGCGATCCCCGTGATCTCGACCACCGAGACGCTGCTCGAGTAGGTCGTGTTCGGGACCGTGGCGAAGACTCCCGAGAGCAGGTTGCCCAGTCCGTCGGCGGCCACCGCCCCCTGCACGGCGCGGTAGTCCGTGGCCCGCGGCTTTCGCCAGGAGACACGCTGAATCCCGACCGCGTCGCCGATCGTCTCGATCGCACCCACCAGCGTCACGAAAGTGTACGCCGGCAGGATCGCCCAGAAGGCGGGACCGAAGTCGAACCCGAAGCCGGGCCAGCCCGCCACCGGCACCCCGACCAGCGCCGCCTCGCCCACGGGCGCCGTGTCGATGAGGCCGAAGAACGCGCCCGCCACGCACCCGGCCACGATCCCGATCAGCGGACCCCACAGCCGCGCGGGTCCCGTGAAGCGCAGCATCACCACCAGCGTCACCGCGAGCGTCGAGAGCACGGTCACCGGCGCGGCGAGGGTCGCGCTGCCCTCCGGGACGTTGTTCAGAAAGTCGAAGAGGAACGGCATCACGTTGACCGCGATCAGCATGATCACGGTCCCCGCCACCGTCGGTGTGAGAATCCGCCTGAGCAGCGAAAGGCGCCCCGCGAGCAGGAACTGGAAGAGCGCGGAGACGATCACGAGGGTGGCCAGCAGCGCCGGGCCGCCCTGCTGAATCGCCGCCACCGACACTGCCATGAAGGCCCCCGAAGTCCCCATCATGAGCACGTATCCCGACCCCAGCCACCCGAACCGCCTGGCCTGCACGATGGTCGCCAGGCCGCACACCAGGAGCGCTCCGAAGGCCCCCCACGCCAGGTAGGTCTCGCCCGTCCCGGCGCTGCGGAAGACGATCGCGACCGTCAGGACGACGCCGCCGAGCGCGAGGATGCTGTACTGGAGCGCGAGCCCCGCAGCGATCGGCCAGGGCGGCTTTTCGTCGGGCTCGTAGCGGACGCCGGGACCGGCTGCGGTCGGGGGGGATGCCATCGGGGTTCTCCTCGGGCGAGGGGCGCTCTGGCGGGATCGGGGTGGGGGCGATCGAGAGGTGGTGGCCGGTCTTAGTCGGGTGACCGACGCGACCATAATCGGGACGGGGCAGGCGAACCGCAAGAAAGAACGCGAGTTGGGATTGGGCCGAACTCGCGCGGCCGTGCCGGTCCGGCTGCCCGGGATGCGTCCCCGGCTACCGGTTCGGGAGGTAGGCCGGCCCCTCCGGCCGCTTCTCCCCGGCCGTCACCGCCAGCGCCAGCCGGTTTTCGCGCGGTGGAAAACTGCACACCGAGTACGGGGTGAACGCGCACGGCGGATTGTACAGCCGGTTGAAGTCGATCACCGTCCAGCCGTCCTCGTCCGGGAACGGCACGTGCATGTAGCGCCCCAGCGGATAGGTGTCGGCGAAGGCCGTCGAATCACGCAGCATGACCAGGTAGTCGCGGCTCGTTGCCGTGGCGAATGCGATCAGCCTGTGCTCGCGGCCGTCGGCGCGGAACACCAGTTCGCCCGGCGAGATGTTCTCGACCGTGCCGCCCTTCACGTCCGCCATGGGGACGCCGCGGGGCTCCTGGTAGGGATCGAACCGCGCCGCCAGCCGCCACTCGTTGGTGACGGGGAAGTAGGCCGGCAGCTCGAAGGCGGCCGCCCGCGGAGAGTCCCGGTCCCACGCGCGGAGCCAGAGCCGGTCGGTGCCCCGCTCGGCGTGGATGCGCAGGCTGAGAGAGCCCAGGTCGAGGATCGTGGTGTTTCCGCTGCGGTCGTCCTGCAGGTCGATCGGGCCGGTCACCGGGTCCCCGTCGTGCACGGCGATGCCACTGCCGGGCTCGGCAAACAGTCGCACCTGTCCGCCGGCAAGGTCCAGCTTCCCCGCGAGCGGAGGGGAGTCCTCGGGGGGCAGCACGATCGCAAGCGTGCGGTCGGAGCCGAGCCAGGTCGAGCCCTCGGCGAGTTCCCACAGGCCGATCCAGCTCACGACGCCGCCTTCGGGGTTGGCGAGGCTGTTGCGGCGGCCCATGCGCCAGTCTTCGTGTTCGGCGGCGAGAGTCTCGGGGGGGATGGGTGGGGGTCGGGGGGTGGGCGGGTCGCCACAGGTGGTGGCGGCGGCGGCAAAGGCGAAAGCTGTGGCGGGCAGGATCCGGAGCGGAGGGATCATCGTCTCATCGTCGGGTTCATGGCGTCCTGTGGACGGAATCGGCCAAGGTGCAGCCAGCCCGTGTTTGCGGTTCCCTTCGCCGAACCGGACTGCCATCTTTGGTCCCGTACCCAAAGTCCCCCACGCGCCCCGTGCGCACAACCTCCACCCAGGCACCGAATCTCCATGAACATCGATCAGCTGAACCACTACAAGACCAAGCTGGCCTTCGAGACCGACTCGTGGGACCTCTACGAAGCCATGAGCCGCGACGAACCCGTCGTTGTGGTCGACGGCCGCTCCGCCGAGGCGTACGCCAGGGAGCACATCCCGGGCGCGGTCAACCTGCCGCACAGGGAGATCGGCGAAGATTCCGCGCGGTCGCTCGACCGCTCGAAGCTCTACGTGTGCTACTGCGGCGGAAGCAGTCGTGTTCACAATCTGCTGTGAACATTGATCTTACGGGAATCATACCCTGTTTTCCCGCTTTTCGATTCCCGCCGTTCGCCTTGGGTCAGGCGCGAGCCC
>JAPPNO010000032.1 GCA_028873845.1 Gemmatimonadota bacterium
TAGTTAGACGATTTCCTGCCGTGATTCTTCTCTCCGTAGAGGCGCTACTGCGACAGTGGCGTTGGGGGATACGGTACGCCTCGTGGCGACCGCGCTGGACGCCGACAGCTCGGAGGTGGATGGGGTCGCCTTCGAGTGGGGTTCCGGCGACACGCTGGTGGCGGTGGTGGACCAAGCGGGCTTGGTCGCGGCGCTCGGTACGGGTTCAACCATCGTCACGGCGACCGCGGGCGGGGTGTCGGGAGCGGTCGAGGTGCGGGTGGAGCAACGCCCCGTGTCCGTGGTTTTGACGCCCGAGGCCGCAGCGGTGCAGGCGGGCGACACGGTACGTTTCGCGGCGACGGCGTTCGACGCCCACGGATCGCCCATCGGGAACGTCGACTTCGAGTGGGCCGTGAGCGACACCTCGGTGGCTTGGGCCGGCAGGTCCGGCCTTGTCTTCGGCTGGAGCAGCGGAAGCGCCACCGTCTCGGTTCGCACCGACCGCGGCGTCTCCGCTTCCGCCGACATGGCGGTCGAGGGGGAGTTGGACGTGGAACGATTGGCCTTGTCGCGTCTCTACGCTCGCCTCCGTGGGTGGGAGTGGCGCGAAAGCGGCAACTGGCTCACGGACGCGCCGCTGGCCGATTGGCATGGCGTCACCGTGAGTCCGCAAACGGGCAGGGTTACCGGCCTGGACCTTGGAGCGAACAATCTCAGGGGGCAGTTGGGTCCCGAACTGGGAGCGCTGACCGAACTGGAAAGACTCTCACTCGGATCCAACGCCATTCGGGGCCGGATACCGCCAGAGGTCTATGGGCTCAACCGACTCTGGACGTTGGATCTTAGTGGGATGGGCCTCACCGGCCGGCTGTCGCCTGAGATCGGGAACCTCTCCCGACTCTTCGCACTGCACTTGGAAGGCAATGGGCTGTCCGGGACCATCCCGCCGACCATCGGCCAACTGACGGACCTTGTCAGCCTGAGTCTCGCGTACAACAATTTCGAGGGGCCGATCCCGGCGCAAATCCTGAATATCGGAGATCTTGGGGCGCTCGACCTGGAAGGCAACCGGTTGAGCGGCCAAATCCCGGCGGGGCTGGGCGAACTCCAGAACCTCCAGTCGCTCGATCTTTCGCGCAACCTGCTGACCGGCGAACTGCCGCCAAGCCTCGGCGGGCTCGACCGCCTGCACGAGCTTCGCGTCGCCGACAACGACCTGACGGGCGAACTGCCACCCGAACTCGGCGGGCTTCGGGCGATCGAGAGGATCTCCCTGGAAAACAACCCCGCGTTGCGGGGCACGCTGCCCCCGGCCTGGGTCGCGAGGAACCAGACGGTGGCGGTGACGGCGCGGGGCACCGAGGTCTGTGCTCCCCGGCAATCGGGGGTCATGAACTGGTTGCGCATGAACGACCTGACGTTCATTCCGGTTTGCGCCGGGGGGGAAGCCGCGTTCGCGTATCTCGTGCAGGCCGTCCAGTCGCGCCAGTATCCGACGCCGCTCGTCGCGGGCGAGGACGCGCTGCTGCGGGTCTTCATGTCCACCGACGGCCACGCGGACATGCCGCCGGTCAGGGCCACCTTCCACGCGGGCGGCCGGATCGTGCATACGGCCGACATCCCGGCGGACCAAGCGCGCATTCCTCCCGAGATCGACGAGGGGGATCTGTCGAAGTCGGCCAACGCGGTCGTTCCAGGAGAAGTCGTGCAGCCCGGCCTCGAAATGGTGATCGAGATCGATCTGGACGGCACCTTGGACGGGGGAGAAGGATTGGGCATCCCCGGCCGGATTCCGGCCGAGGGCCGGGCTCCGGTTGACGTGCACGCGGTGCCGGTGCTCAATCTCACGGTGATTCCCTTCCTTCAGGCGGACAACCCGGACTCCACATTGCTGGAGCGTGCGCATGACCTCGAAGCCGACACCAGCGTCTTTCGCTCGGCGGACGGGCTTCTGCCGGTCGGCGAACTCGCGGTGACGGTGCACGAACCCGTCCTGACCACCTCCGAGTTCGCCGGGAACCTGCTGCACGAGACCGAACTCATTCGGGTCGTCGAGGGCGGCGACGGCTACTTCATGGGCTTCTTCGGGCACATACGCGCGGGCGTAATCGGAGAGGCCTCCTACATCGGCGGCAGGAGCTTTGTGTCCCTCGCCCACGCTGGCGTGGTTGCCCACGAACTCGGACACGCGATGAACTTGCGGCATACGTCGTGTGGAGTCCGGGGGGACGACCCCAACTATCCCTGGCGGGACGGCAGGACGGGATCGTGGGGATACGACTTCGCCAGGGCCGCGTTGGTGCCGCCGGAGGCCACCGACGTCATGGGGTACTGCGGCCAGCAGTGGATAAGCGGCTATCACTTCTCGGTCGCGCTCGACCACCGCTTGAGAACCGAAGCGGCACCGCGCCCGTCCGCTGTCGCGGAACAGGCGCTCATCGTCTGGGGAGGCGTCGATTCCGGCGGCAAGCCCTTCCTGAAGCCGGCGTTCGCCGTGGAGGCACCGCCCAGGCTGCCCGCGCCGGGCGGCGACCACCAACTGGCCGTTCTCGCGGCGGGGGGCGAGACGCTGTTCTCGATCAGCTTCGACATGCCCGAGACCGCGCATCTGG
>JAPPNO010000124.1 GCA_028873845.1 Gemmatimonadota bacterium
GAACCCGGCGGCGAACTGATCCGCCTGCCTCTTCGCGCGCGCCCAGTCGCGGTGCTTCAGCGATCGGCTCAGCCTTCGCCCGTTCTCGCGCCACTCAATCTGAAAGAGGCCGGTCTTGGGATCTGGAAAGATCCTCACCCGGTTCCGGCCCCATTCCCCGGCGCCGTAGGAGCGCCGACTTCGTTTCGTGCGTGCCATCATTCGATTCCTTTCGACGATGGACTGCACGATCTGCGCGTAGGTAAGTTCGCATGGACGACCTTGCCCCGCCAGTCGCGGTCGCCGGACTCGCCGCCCGCCATTTGGTCCGCCGCTCAAGGATGGCCTGAGCCGTTGGGCAGGCGCTCTCGTGTGGAGTCACAATCAAAGGTCGTGTCGGAGCGGCACCCCCGCGAGCGGCTGGGCGGGCGGCTTCCGGCCCAGTGCGCAAGCGTGACGGAAGACGAGGCGGCCGTGGCGGGTTGAGCTTGTTGAGTGGCAGGAAAACACGGCGGACGGTACTTTGGCCGGGGTTTTCCCTCTGGCGCACTCAAAACGAAGGTGGGATTGGATGGTCGGAGATCTCAAGAAGGTGCAGGAGGGGGTTCGTCGATTCGCGTATCTCGCGGAATGAGCGGGGGCTGTGGTGGCGAGCAGTAGTTCGGCGTGGGCCGCCAGGCCAGCGCCCGTCCCCTGGTGCAAGAAGTGCGAGCGCATCGTCCCAGTCGCGGAGGCGCGGCCGATGGCGAACGGGAACTACTACTACCACATGATCACACGGCCAGAGGCCAAGGTCGCGTCCGGTGCCCGGGAGCGGCGGTGCGGCGACATCGAATGGCGGACCTCACCGCCCGCACACCGTGCACCCCGAGGAGGGTCGGAATGAGTGCGGGCGAGGAGACGCGGCGTGTTCGAGGAGGTGCGGTCGGCCATGGAAGCGGGTTTGCGGTTGCACCACGGCCTCCGGTATCCGCAATCTCACCACATATTGCACGCCCATTTCGTCCGTGGTGACGCCGGTGATTGTGTGTTCACCGAGCACGATGTGGGACGAGGACTCGAAGGGAACCGGGGATTTGACCCTGCCCCGGTGGAACCCGAAGTCGTCGAAAAGCTCCCAGGTTGAGTCGCCCTCCACGGGAACCCAGAGCCAGCCATCAGGCCCCACCAGATGCTGGCCGATGACGGGTCGCCACTGCGGAATCCTCCTCACCGGAAGGTCGTTGACTTCGGCGATGCTATCCCGTTCGCTGCGGGATAGGCTGCGGTTGGGACGCCTCAGTTCAACGGTTCGAACCGTGTCCCCATCGAAGCCCACCTTGTGAAGCTGGAACTCCGAACTCGTCGATACCCAGACACCGCCATCCGGTCCGACAGCATGGTAGTTCTCCGGTTGCATGGGGACCATCCGAATCTCCAGCCCGACGCTATATGTTTCCATTCCTCTCGACGGGACTGCAAGGCTGTCCACGATGCGCAGATCCCCGTCTGGCGAGGTCCTGCCCTTCAGGAGCATGTCGAAGTTCCTCGGCTCGCTGTAGTAGATGAAGCCGTGGAGGTCGGCGTAGCCTGTCCACGGGAGCTGGGCGTTGTAGGTGTCTCGGCCATAGGGCAGCGTCCCCAAGACAGTCCCCGACCGATCGAACGCGTTGAACCGGCGTCCGCCGACATCCACGGCCCAAAGGACACGACTCCCACGGTCCCACAGAATCCCGGCGAGCATCCTGAACTCTCCCGGTCCCTCCCCGCGCCGACCGATGGTCCGCAGGAAGTCGCCGTTGTGATTGAACATGCGGATCTCTCGTGATTGAAAGTCGGCAACGTATGTGTTCCCGTCTTCGTCCAACGCAACGGAAATGACCTGGCCGAATAGCTCTGGAGCGTCAGGGTTGGCGCCGAAAACGGACCCGATGCGGAGTTCCTCGACGAGTTCGAGGGCATCGCCCTGGCCAGAGGCGGCAAGGTCGGGGTTGGAGACGACAACGCGCCCGTTGGCGAGGGTGTCTACACGGACCTGCCGGTCCTGGGCGTGGCTGCTTGACGACCCGAACGCGGCAACGAGTGGCCCAATCGCAAGGAACGCCTTCGCCTTCATAGCGGTCTCCGAGAACAGATCCAGGTGTGTGACAGCCACCAGACCCGGTGGTGGGGTTCAATGTATGGCGGAAGCCCGTTGGGGACGACTCTCTCCGCCGACGGGCTCGGAGGCCGTTTCGGGGCTGTCTCGAAGCGTTTCGGGTATTGTACGGGCCTCAGGGTGGCCCTGGATCGACGATCTCGGGTCTCCGAGGGGTACGGGTAGGCCGGAAAGTGGCGCAGTCCCGAGGAGTGATGCGTCGGGCCGGTCGCCCGCGCCGTCCTTGAGGCTGGCGTCGACGAGGCCGAGGAGCTTGTCCGCGACGCCCCGATGGGCGTTGTTCCGGTCGGTGCCTGGAGGGACGTTTCGGCGGCTCCTCCGGGCTGGCTAAGCCACTGTTAGGGTGGCTGAGCCAGCCTACCCAGGGTAATACACTGGGGCTGGGGGGGGGCGCCGCCCCCCCGCCCCCCCGCCGCGGCCGCCGCGGGGGTGCTGTGATACCCATAGAGGATGTCTGCGC
>JAPPNO010000064.1 GCA_028873845.1 Gemmatimonadota bacterium
CCCCTCCACCCGCCCCACCGCACCGCCCGCCTCGGCCACCAGCAACACGCCCGCGGCGTAGTCCCACGGCGCGAGCCGCGATTCCCAGAAGCCGTCCAGGATCCCGTTCGCCACGTAGGCCAGATCGATCGCCGCGGCCCCCGTTCTCCGCACCCCCGCCGTGCGCCGCAGCACCCGGTCCAGCTCACCCAGGTAGCCCGGGAGCAGTTCATGCGCCTTGAACGGGAACCCCGTCCCCACCAGAAACCGCTCGATCCTGTCCGTGCGGCTCACCCGAATCGGCTCTCCGTTCTCCCGGGCACCCCGCCCCCGCGCCGCGGTCCACACCCTGCCGAGGGCCTGCGCCTCCACCGCGGCCGCAAGCGGACCCTCGCCGTCCCACACCGCCACCGAAGCCGCGTGGTACGGGTGCCCGTGCAGAAAGTTGGTCGTCCCGTCGAGCGGATCCACCAGCCAGAGGCGGGCGGCGCCCGGGGCACCCTCCCGCCCACCCCCCTCCTCCTCAGCCAGCACCCTGTCGCCCGGATGCCTCTCGGCGATCACCGCCACCGCGGCCTCCTGCGCCGCCATGTCCACGTCGGAGACGAAGTCGCTGTGCGCGGTCTTCTCGTCGATCCACCGGCCCCCGCCCCGCCTCGCCGCCTCGCGGTGCATCCGCGCTGCCGCGTTCGCGGCCTCTGTCGCGGTTTCCAGCAGGCGGTCGATCACCGGCGCGTCCGGGCCGGTTCGCTTCGCTCCAGGTCTTCGCAATGTAAGGCTCCCCACCGAAGGGTCGAACTCACGGCCACGCTCCGCTAACTTAGCATTCCACGAATCACCCGCCTGCCCGCCTCACGGCTCCTCCACGTACACCACCACCGTCCACCCCCCAATCCCCACCCCCATGCCCTCCCGCAAGCGCGTCTACTCCGGCATCCAGCCCACCGCCGTCATGACCATCGGCAACTACTTCGGCGCCGTGCAGAACTGGGTCCGGCTGCAGGACGAGTGCGACTGCGTCTACTGCGTAGTGGACCTGCACGCCATGACCGCGCCCTACGACGCGGCCGAACTCCGCAGCGCGTCCACCGAAATGTTCGTCAGCCTGCTGGCGGCCGGCATCGATCCCGACCGGACGATCGTCTACATCCAGTCGACCGTTCCCGAGCAGACCGAACTGTGCTGGATGCTCGCGACGCTCACCTCGTTGGGCGACCTTTCCCGCATGACCCAGTTCAAGGAGAAATCCGGCCTCCTCAGGGGCGGACTCACCGAGGACGACGGCACCTTCATATCGGCCGGCCTCCTCTTCTACCCCGTCCTGCAGGCCGCCGACATCCTGGCCTACCGCGCCGACTGCGTGCCCGTCGGGCAGGACCAGTCCCAGCACCTCGAACTGAGCCGCGGAATCGCCAGGCGCTTCAATACCCGCTTCGGCCACCTCTTCCCCGAGCCCGAGACCCTGCACACGCCCATCACCAAGGTCCTCTCCACCGCCGACCCGACCCGCAAGATGAGCAAGAGCCTCGGTCCGAAGCACTACATCGGCCTCTTCGAGGAGGAGGATTCGATCCGCAGGAAGATTCGCTCGGCGGTGACCGATTCGGGAACGGCACCTGCAGCGGGCGCGGGTGACACGGGCGACCGCAAGGCCAGCCCCGGAATCGAGAACCTCCTCACCCTCCTGGCCGCCTGCGGCCATCCGGCCGACGCGGACCGGATGCGCGAGGATTACTTCGCCGGTACTTTGCGCTACGTTGATCTCAAGGGCCTCACCGCGGATGCGCTGGTGGCCCTGACCGGCGAGATGCGGGAGCGCCGCGCCGACATCCTCCGCCGCGAGACCGACCTGGAGGGACGGGTCATGGAAATGGGGGAGCGGGCCCGCGCCGTGGCCGGCGAAACGCTCGCCCTCGCCCGGGAGAAGATGGGGACGTTCGCTCCCCCGACCTGACTTTACAGCAGACTTTACAGTCCGCCGCCGCGCGAACGGCGGCCGGCCCGGCCCCCCGCGGACCCGAAGGAGACAGCAAGATCGACATCAGCGGAGTGATGATCCCCACCACCACCCCCTTCGACCCCGTCACCGGCGAGGTCGACCTGGTGGCCCTCAGGCGCAACGTCGAGAAGTGGGTGCCGACCGGCATTCGCGGCTTCGTCATCGGCGGGTCGACCGGCGAAGCGGTCCTGCTGGACGACCGCGAACGCGTCCGGTGCTGGGACGTAGTCGCCCGATCCGTTTCCGACGACACCGTGCTGGTCGCCGGAACCGGGGCCGAGTCCCTGCGCGCGACCCTGCGCCTCACCCACATGGCCGCCGACCGCGGCTTCCACGCGGCGCTCGTGCAGCCGCCCGCCTTCTACAAGGGCGCCATGACCCCCGCGGTCGTCCGTGACCACTACCTGGCCGTGGCCGACGCCGCGCCGATCCCCGTCATCCTCTACCAGGTGCCCACCCGGTTCAGCACCCTCGACTTCCCGGCGGGGCTGATCGCCGAGCTGTCGGTCCACGAGAACATCATCGGCATCAAGGACTCGCGCGGAAAGCTCGAGACGGTAGGCGAGTTGGTCACGCAGACCGCGCACGGCTTCCAGGTGCTGGTGGGCAGCGGCGCCCTCCTCTACGCGGCACTCGAGATCGGCGCGGTCGGGGGCATCCTCGGCGTGGCCAACCTGGCCCCCGTCGACTCCGCCCGCATCCACGCACGCTTCCGGGCGGGCGACACGGCCGCGGCCGGCAGGATCCAGCACCGGGTCGGCGCGCTGCACAACGCCATAGTCGGCGGCATGGGCGTGGCCGGCGTCAAGTACGGACTCGACCTGCTGGGCTACTGCGGCGGCGTGCCGAGACCTCCCCTCAAGCCGCTCCCCGAAGGACGGCGCGGCGAGGTCGTGGAACACCTCGCGCGGGCGGGCCTCCTCGCGGAAGGGGCGTTGGCACGCGCGTGAGGGGCGAAGGAATGGGCGCACGGGCGCCATCAGGTGCGTGCACCGTCATCGTCGGGTGCCAGTGGGGCGACGAGGGCAAGGGCAAGGTGGTCGATGTGCTCGCGGGAGACGTGGACGTGATCGCGCGCTACCAGGGCGGCGCCAACGCGGGGCACACGGTCCACGTGGGCGAACACCACATCGTGCTGCACCAGGTGCCGTCCGGCGTACTTCATCCCGAGAAGCGATGCCTGCTCGGCAACGGAGTCGTGCTCGACGTGGACCAGTTCTTCGGCGAGCTGGACGGGCTGGCCTCGCGGGGGGTGGACGCCGGCGGCCGCATCGGGATCAGCACGCGTGCGCACGTCGTGTTCCCGTACCACAAGGCGCTGGACGTCGCAGCCGAGGCGGCCGCGCGCCTCAAGATCGGCACGACGGGGCGCGGGATCGGTCCCGCGTACGAGGCGAAGACGGGGCGGCGGGGGGTGCGGATCGCCGACCTGCTCGACCGCGCGCGCGGGGCGGACAGGGTGGGGCGGGGGATCGAGTGGGCGCGGGAACGGCTGCGGCAACTGGGCGCGGATCCGGATTCGGCCGGAACCGTCGAGGAATCGCTCGCGCTGTCCCACCGTCTCCCCGCCGTGGCCACCGACGTAGGCGACGAGATCGCGCGCGCGCTGGCGGCCGGCAAGCGCGTCCTCCTCGAGGGCGCCCAGGGCACCGCCCTCGACGTCGACCACGGCACCTACCCCTACGTGACCTCGTCCAACACGACCGCGGGCGCGGCGGCGGTGGGAGCGGGCATCGGTCCCACCGCGATCGACTCGGTGGTCGGTGTGGTCAAGGCCTACACCACCCGCGTCGGCAACGGGCCGCTCCCCAGCGCCTTCGACGCCGAAATGGACGAGCGCATCCGCGAACTGGGCGCCGAGTTCGGTGCCACCACCGGCCGGCCGCGACGCTGCGGCTGGTTCGACGCGGTGCTGGCCGCCTACTCGGCCCGCGTGAACGGCCTCACCGGGATCGCCGTCACCAAGCTGGACGTGCTCGACACCCTCCCCGAACTGAAGATCGCAACCGGCTACCGGATCGACGGCGACACGCACTCGCTCTTCCCCGCGTGTGCCCACGCGCTGGGACGCGCCGAACCCGTTTACGAGATCCATCCGGGCTGGGGGTCCCCGACCACCGGCGCCCGCACCATGAGCGATCTTCCCGCGAACGCCCGCGCCTACCTGCACCGCATCGAGGAACTCGTCGGTGCTCCCATCGTGATGGTCTCGGTGGGAACGCGGCGCAGCCAGGTGATTCTTGAGACGTGAGCGGCCCGCCAGCATTGAATCCCACACCGGTTCCGGCTATGCTTAAAGGCTGTACCGCTTTCATCGCGGACACCGATGTTTGAAGACCTGAGCAGGAAACTGGACGGGGTTCTGGGGCGCTTCCGCCAACGCGGACTCCTCACCGAACCCATGATCCGCGAAGGCCTGCGGGAGGTGCGGCGAGCCCTCCTGGAGGCCGACGTCAACTTCAGGGTCACACGGGAGTTCCTGAACCGGGTTCAGGAGAAGGCGATGGGCGAACGGGTCCTCAAGTCCGTGTCGCCCGGCCAGCAGATCGTCAAGATCGTGCACGACGAGCTGGCCCGCCTGATCGGCGCGGAAGGCGAGAACATGCTGCAGTGGTCGCCGGCGCCCCCCACGGTCATCATGCTGGTGGGACTGCAGGGGTCGGGGAAGACCTCCACGGCGGCCAAGCTCGCCAAACGTCTCGGCCGGCAGCGGCGGTCCGTCCTTCTCGCCGCCTGCGACCTCCACCGCCCCGCGGCGGTCGATCAGTTGCGGGTGTTGGGCGATCAGGTCGGAGTGCCGGTTCACCACGAAGACGGCGCCACCGACCCGGTTTCAGTGGCCGCCGACGCGCATCGCCAGGCGCGGAGCACCAGGGCCGATGTCCTCATCGTCGACACGGCCGGCAGGCTCCAGATCGACGAGCCGCTCATGGACGAGCTGGCACGCCTCAAGGAGGTGCTCGCGCCGCGCGAGATCCTTCTCGTGGCCGACGCCATGACCGGCCAGGAGGCGGTGCGGATCGCGCAGGGGTTCGACGAGGTGCTGGACCTGACGGGCTTCGTCATGGCCAAGATGGACGGCGACGCCCGCGGCGGGGCGGCTCTCTCCATTCACGGCGTGACGGGGAAGCCGCTCAAGTTCGTCGGCACCGGCGAAGGGATGAACGCGCTGGAAGCGGTCGATCCGCAACGCATCGCCGGCCGGATTCTCCAGAAGGGAGACGTGGTCGGACTGGTCGAGCGCGCGCAGGCGGTGGTCGACGCGAGCGAAGCCGAGGCCCTGCAGGAGAAGGTGCTGGGCCGCGGCCGCTTCACCCTGGAGGACTTCCTGGTGGCCATGCGGCAGGTGCAGAAGATGGGACCTCTGGACCAGTTGATGAAGATGCTTCCCGGCGTCCCCCCGACGCTGCCGGCCGGCGACGTGGACCCCAGGAAGGTCAGGCACATCGAGGCGATCATCCTCTCCATGACGCCCGAGGAACGCCGCCGTCCCGAGATCCTGAACGGGTCGCGCAGGAAACGGATCGCCCGTGGAAGCGGCCGGCCCGTCTCCGAGGTGAACCGCCTCATGAAGCGGTTCGCCGAAATGGAAAAGATGTTGAACCAGATGAAGGGGCTCATGCCCCGCATACAGACCTGAACCGAACAGAGCCAATGTCCGTAAAGATCCGCCTCCGGCGCCTGGGGAAGAAGAAGCAGCCCCACTACCGCATCGTCGTCACCGACAGCCGCGCCCCGCGCGACGGCCGCTTCGTCGAGAACCTCGGCTACTACCAACCCGTCTCGCGCCCGGCCGCGTTGAAGGTCGACCTGGAGCGCGTGGACTACTGGGTCGGCCAGGGAGCCATCCTGTCGCCGACGGTGGGAAGCCTCGTTTCGAAGGCGCGGGCGGGAGGAGACGACAAGGTGGCGCTCGTCACGGAGCGTGCCGGCGATGACGCGCGTGCCGCCGCCGCCGAAAACGGGGCCGCCGCCGCGGCCGCCGACGCCGAGGACAGCGCCGCGTCCGATGACGCCGCCGCTGCCGCAGACGGCGCCGAGCCCACCGCCGCTGCCGATGCCGAGGACAGCGCCGAGCCCGCCGCCGATGACGCCGGCGACACCCCCGCCGGGACGGAAGCCTCCGCCGACGCCGCCGAGGCTGAAGACGCCGAAGCCGCCGAGCCCGCCGCCGACTCCGACACCGACTGAACCTTGAGCGGGGGCGGCCATCCCCCCTTCCTCGTGGTGGGCCACCTCAGCAAGGCCCACGGCACGAAGGGCGAACTCTACATCTGGCCGCTGACGGACTATCCCGGGAGCCACTTCATTCCGGGGGCCGTTCATCTCCCCGCCGGCGAGGACGGCAAGAGCCCGTCGTCCCGGCTGGCGGCGCTGACCATCGAGTCCGTCCGTCCCTACCGGAAGGGCTTTCTGGCCAGGTTCGCGGGCGTGGACGACCGGACGGCGGCGGAGAGTCTCCGCGGCCGCTACCTGCTGCGTCCCTTCGACACCATCGATGAGCTGGCCGAGGACGAGATCTTCTACCACGAACTCCTGGGGGCCACCGTGGTCACCCGCGAGGGGTCCGCGCTCGGAACCGTGAAGGAGGTGTACCCCGTGCGACCGTCCCATCTGCTCGAGGTGACCGGCCCCGCGGGCGATATGCTGCTGCCGCTCAGCCGCCGGGTGGTCGTGGAGTTCGACCGCGAGCGGCGGCGCGTGGTGGCCGACCCGCCGGAGGGCCTGCTGCCATGATCCGGATCAACATCGTGACCATCTTCCCCGGCTTCTTCGGGGCACCGCTGGAGGCCAGCATCCCCGGCCGGGCGGCAAGGGCGGGGCTCGCCGCATACCGCGTGATCGACCTGCGCGACTACACGCACGACGTCCACCGCACGGTCGACGACCTCCCCTACGGCGGCGGCGCCGGGATGGTCATGAAGCCGGAGCCCTTCTTCGAGGCCGCCGACGATCTCGCCCCCGCGGGCCCCATCGTCCTGATGTCGGCGCGAGGCAGGCGGTTCCGGCACGACGACGCGGTGCGGCTGTCGCTCGAACCCGAGGTCACGCTGCTGTGCGGCCACTACAAGGACGTCGACCAGCGGGTCGCCGATCACCTGGCCACGGAAGAGCTGTCGATCGGCGACTTCGTGGTGTCGGGCGGCGAGGTGGCGGCGCTGGCGGTCACCGACGCCGTGGTGCGGCTGCTGCCCGGCGCCCTCGGGGACCACGAGTCAGCGTCCTCGGACTCCTTCTACGACGGGGACGCGATCTCGGCACCGTCCTACACCCGTCCCGCGGAGTACCGGGGACACCGGGTGCCCGAAGTCCTGCGGAGCGGCGATCACCGGCGGATCGAGGCCTGGCGCGCGGACGCGTCGGAGGAACTCACGCGGAGGCGGCGCGCGAAATCCTGACGGTCCGGGGCGATCCCCGCCGACGCTGCCGGCGGGACATTGCGACGAGCCTGCCGTTGGCTGCCGGCGCTAGCGATTCCCGTCCGGCGCGGCCTCCGCGGCCTCCGCGGCCTCCGCGGCTTCCACGGCTTCCGCGTTCCCCTTCTCCAGCGCGAGGATGACTTCCTGTCTCGTCCGCGCCTCGGCGAGTGCCCGGGCCGTGGCCTCCAGCCGCGCCTGGAGGGCCATGTCGACCGTCCTGGCTGGCCGGTGCACGTAGACGGTCCCCGAGAATGTTTTCGGGCACCTCTTCCTCCGGACTTCCCCGTACCTGTCCGCGGTGTAGATCCGTACCGACTGCACCGAGCCCGAGCTGACGAAGACGGACTCGCAATTCCAGGCCGTCGCCGACCTGGCGTCGAGGGAATCGCCCACGAGGGCCAGGGTACCGCCGGCGCCTATCACCGCGCCCGCCAGAATCGCTCCGATGGCCATGATGTCCGTGCTGTTCCTTCTCATTGCGCCGCCTCCTTTGCCGTGTGCGCTTCGGGGATATGGTTCTTGGACCGGTGCAGCCGGCGCAATGGTTGCCGGTGGCCGGTCCGGATATGTGGAACCGGACTTTCCTGTCTGGCCGGGGGACTTTCGTGGCTTGCCCGCTACAGGTTATGACCCCCGGCCCTTCCAAAAGATCCCCTGCGAATCTATCTTTGCTGGCCAGCAGTCCGTGGGGGATCGCCGCTCGCATGCGACCGGGGGTTTTCCGCGGACTGTTAGCGCTGAAACGCGAAACGGTAACGAGATACGAAGAGGAGCCCGGCCATGGCGGACATCCTCCACCAGCTGGATATGGAACAGGCGCGCGGCGACCTGCCCGAATTCGCGCCGGGTGACACCATCAGGGTCCTCTACCGGGTCCGCGAGGGACAGAAGGAGCGGATCCAGGTCTTCGAGGGCGTATGCCTCGGACGGCGCGGCTCGGGGATGGGCGAGACCTTCACGGTCCGCAAGATCTCCGGCGGCATCGGCGTGGAGCGCGTCTTTCCGGTGAACGCCCCCACGGTCGGCGGCATCGAGGTCGTGCGGCGCGGACGGGTCCGCAGGGCCAAGCTCTACTACCTGAGGGGACTGCGCGGCAAGGCAGCCCGCATCAAGGAAAAGCGGACCTTCCGGCCGCACTAGAAGCAGCCCGCGCCTGGCGCGCCAGCCGCCGGTGCCTTCCGCATCCGCGCCCGACGACATCCTCCGGTACGAGCGCAGCTTCTGGCGGCACGATGTCGCCAATGTGGCCGGCGTGGACGAAGTCGGCCGGGGTCCGATCGCGGGACCGGTCGTCGCGGCGGCCGTCATTCTCGCCGAAGGGGTCTTCATCCCCGGGGCCGCGGACTCCAAGACCCTGACCCACCAAAGACGGAGCGAGATCGCGCGGGAGATCCACGCTCGGGCCGCGGCCGTCTCGCTCGGGGCGGCATCGGTCCGGGAGATCGACCGTCACAACATCCTCCGGGCCACCACCCGGGCCATGACGCGGGCGCTCGCGCGCCTGCCCCTTCGCCCGGATCACGTGGTCGTGGACGGGCTGCCGGTGCGCGGCCTCGCCTGGGAACACGAGGCGGTGGTGGGCGGAGATGCGCTCGTCCATTCGATCGCCTGCGCGTCGATCGTGGCCAAGGTCTGCCGCGACCGTCTCATGACGCGCCTGGCCCCCCGCTACCCCGGGTACGGTTGGGACCGGAACATGGGGTACGCCACCCGGCGCCACCGGCGCGCGGTGCGCGAGGCCGGACTGACGCCGCATCACCGCACCACCTTCGGGCTTCTGCAGTTGGAGCTGCCGCTCCCGGAAGACGCGGACGATCCTCCCACGCGCGACAACCGGCCACCGGACGTGTCCCCCTGACCCCCGGGCATGGTTAACTTTCGGGCGAGCCGGTAGCTCAGTTGGTAGAGCAACGGACTTTTAATCCGTAGGTCCTGGGTTCGATCCCCAGCCGGCTCACTTGGCCCGAACCGCCCGGCCCCTCGCGCGTCGCCTTCAGCGCGCTGGCGCTCCGGCCGCCCGGGGCTCCAGGTTCGGAAACGCCCGATGTCATGCCCGATTTCCATTTTGTCTACTGGAGTTGACATGTATCCTCTCACTTCCCGGTTCCACGGCCTTCTTCGCACGCCCGTGCCGTCCCTCCGCACGGCCGCCATCGCCGCACTTCTGGCCGCCACCGGAATCGCCTTCGCCCCCACCCCCGCCAGCGCCCAGCGCATCCGGCTCCACGTCGACGACCCCGGCGTCGCCACCCTCGCCGCCGAGGTCGCCCGCCTTGCCGAAGCCGCCCGGGGAACCGTCGGCGTCGCCGCCTACCACCTCGAGACGGGACGCGGCTTCACCCTCAACGGGGACGAGCGCTTTCCCATGGCGAGCACCTACAAGGTCCCCATCGCGGTGCGCATCCTGTCGATGGTCGACGCGGGCGAGCTCGCGCTCGGCGACATGGTCGAGATCGAGCAGCGGGACGTCTACCTCACCGCCAGCACCATCAGCGACCTCATCGACGATCCGGGCCTCCATCTCTCGATCCACAACCTCCTCGAGATGATGCTCCAGACCAGCGACAACATCGCCACCGACGTGCTCATGCGCGAAGCGGGCGGCGCGGCGGCGGTCACCGCGCACATGGCCGGGGCCGGCATCGAGGGGATCCGCGTCGACCGCCCAACCTGGGCCCTGATCGCCAACTGGCTGGGCGCGGCCGAGGTCAGCGAGCGGAACCGGATCGACCCCGGCCCCTACCGCGAGCTCCTCGAGGCGGAGCGCACCGTTGCGGACATCGCGGCCCTGAACGCAGCCTTCAACCCCGATCCGCGCGACACCGCCACGCCGGCCGCCATGGCCGAACTGCTCAGGCGCATCTGGGAGCGCGAGCTGCTCTCCGAAGAGAGTTCCGCGCTGCTCATCGACATCATGTACCGGTGCCGGACCGGCGAGGGGCGGCTCAAGGGCGTGCTGCCTCCCGGCACGCAGGTGGCCCACAAGACCGGCACCATCGGGCAGACGACCAACGACGTGGGCATCATCGACCTTCCGGGCGACGCGGGGCACGTGGTGGCGGTCGTGTACATCAAGGAGTCGGAGATCGAGGCGTATGCGGACCGCGAGCCTGTGATCGCGCACATCGCGCGGGCGATTCATGATTATTTCGTGTTCAATGGGGGGTGAGGGGGGAGGCCGGTGGGTCACGCGGCGCGTTGGTCTGGCGATCACGCTTGCCGGACTCGCAGTCGGCTCGGTGACGGCCTGCCGGAACGCCTCACACGACGACCTCGACGGCCTCGCCGACCACATCCGCGCCTCCATGGCGGACTGGGAGCTGCCGGGGCTGGCGGTTGCCGTGGTTCACAACGACGAGGTGGTCTTCGCGGAGGGGTTCGGGGTGAAGGAGCTGGGCCGGGACGACCCGGTCGACGCGCACACCCTCTTCCAGATCGGCTCGGTGTCCAAGTCGTTCGGGGCGGCGGCGATCGGCGCCCTGGTCGACGATGGCCTGCTGGACTGGGACGACCCGGTGGTCGAGCACCTGCCGTGGTTCCGCGTGAAGGACCCGGAGGCCACGCGCCGGATGACGGTCCGCGACCTGCTCGCGCACACGTCGGGAATGCCGGGCGACGCGTGGCCGGTGCTGGCCGTCATGGGGGGGCGGGAGGTGGCGGAGCGGGCCCGTCTGCTGGACAACTTCGGAGTGCCCGGCGAGGGCCACAGTTACAGCAACCACGGATACGGCGTGGCCGGGCTCGTGGTCGAGGAGGTGACGGGGAGGGGGTGGGGGGAGTGGGTGCGGGAACGCCTCTTCGACCCGCTCGGAATGCGCGACAGCCGCGCGAGTCCCTTCGAGGTGTGGGATGCGCCGTTCGTCGCGCCCGCCTTCCTGGGCACGGCGCCGGCAGGCACGCCCGGAATCGCGGACGCGCCGGGAAAGAACGTCGCGATGCCGCACGGGGTGGGCCGTCACGGGGAGCGCCGGGTCCTCTCCTGGCAGTCGTACGACAACATGCAGGCAGCGGGGAGCGTGGTGTCGAGTGCGGTGGAGATGGCGAACTGGTTGCGGATGCAACTGGGTGGCGGCCGGTTCGGGGGTCGCGCGGTTCTGGGCGAGGCGACGGTTGCCGAAATGCACGCTCCGCTGGTGGACGCCGGCACCACCTTCCTCTTCGCGGACAGCGCCGCGGGCACCTACGGGCTCGGGTGGAGCCGGACGACCTTCGAGGGCCGCGTCCACATCTCGCACGGGGGTGGGATCTTCGGGTTTCCGGCGTACGCGGCCATGTTGCCGGAGATCGGGGCCGGGGTCGTGGTGTTGGCCAACGGCAGCCTGTGGACTCCCTACTATCCCCACCACGAGATCGCCGCGCGGGTCTTCGCCCACCTGCTGGGCGCCGAGCCGCGCGACTGGCACGGCACCGTCATGGAGCAGACGCGCGCGATCCTTGAGCAGGTCGAGCGGACCTTGGCCGCCCAGGATTCCGCGCGCGTTGCCGGCACCGGTCCGACGAGGCCCATCAAGGAATACGTGGGCCGATATGCGGACATTCATGGCGCGGGTCACGCCGTCGTGGAAGAGGCCGGCGGCGGTGGCCTCAGGGTGTACTTCGGGGAACCCGGCACCTTCTCCGGCGCTCTGGAGCACTGGAATCACGATGTCTTCCGACTCTACTTCGACGGCGGGGACGGCCAGGCCTACGGAAGCTCGTTCGTGACCTTCACCGTCGAGCCGGAGGCGGGCGTTACCGTCGTGGATCTGGGGTTCATGGGACAGTACCGGAGAGAGCGATGAGGAGCAGTGCCGCGTTCACCTTCCGGGTGCGGAGCGCGCCGCTCGCGTGCGCCGTGATCGCGGCCTGCGGCGGATCCACCGTGACGCCCGACCCCGACCCTGTCGAACCCGAACGCCCCGTCCCCTGCACATTCCCCAACGAGACGTGCGCGGAGCGCGTGGAGATCGCCGAGGGCCTCTTTCTCCCGGTGTACGGCACCCATCCTCTGTCGGAGGGGCACGCGGGCGTGACGCGCGGGCTGATCGTCATCCACGGCAACAACCGCAACGCCGACACCTACTTCGAGACCGGGATCCTGGCCGCGGCCGAAGCGGGCGTGTCGGCGGCCACCGCGATCGTCGCGCCGCACTTCCAGACCGACGAGGACGGCCCCGAGGCGGACGAGCCGTTCTGGTCGAGCGCGGGCTGGAAGCGCGGCAACCTGTCCCGGCCCGAGGGACCGTCGCCGAGGGTGAGTTCGTACACCGGACTGGACCGGATCGTTGACGCGTTCCTGAACCCGTCGCGGTTCCCGGCGATGCGGGAGATCGTGGTGGCGGGCCACTCGGCGGGAGGGCAGGTCGTGCACCGGTACGCGGCGACCACCGAGCACAAGGCGACCGGTTCGGGGATCCCGATCCGCTACGTGGTCACCAACCCGTCCACCTACCTCTACCTGGGGCCCGAGCGGGAGGACGCGGAAGGCGCCTTCACGGTCCCCGGCACGGAGTGCGCCGACTACGACGAGTGGCACTACGGCCTGCAGGACCGCAACAGCTACGCCGAGCGGCTGGAGGCCGACTCCATCCGCGCGCAACTGGTCCGCCACGACGTGCGCATCCTGCTCGGCGACGCGGACACGGCCACCGCATCACTCGACGTGAGCTGCGGCGCCAACCTGCAGGGGCCGCGCCGCTATCACCGCGGCCGCACCCTGGTCCGCTTCATGGACGAGATGTTCACCGGGCACGCGCACCGGGAGATGATCGTGCCGGGCGTGGGGCACTCCAGCCGGTCGATGTGGCTGTCGGGGGTGGGGGCGGGGGCGCTCTTCGGCAACTGACGGCGTGTTGGGGCCTGCCGGAACCAGAGCCACCGTCCCGACCCACATGACCCCTTGACTCGTTTCGGATTGTTCCCAACATTCTTGTTGCCAACAATATCGTTGTCAACAATTCCGATGGGAGAACCGATGACGCTACGAAAAGCGGGCGGCAACTGGGTCTCAGGAGACCGCTTCTTCGACCGCGAGGTAGAGATCGAGGCCCTCATGGAGCGGGTCGAGGACGGGGTCCACACGCTCGTGACCGCCCAGCGGCGGATGGGAAAGACCAGCCTGGTGCACGAGTTGCTGCGCCGCCTGGAAGAACGGGGGGATTTCGAGACCGTTTTCGTCGATCTGGAGGACGCCTTCACGGCGGCGGATGCCGTGGTGGAGATCGCGGCTGCGTCCCTGCCCGTTCGGGGTGTCGTGAGGCGCATCACGGACTGGGTCAGGAAATCGTCGACCGCGACCATCGATCGAGTCGACGAACTCGGGGTCAGCGAACTGAGAGTCAAGCTTAGGGCCGGTATCGATTCGGGACGGTGGCGCGCCCGGGGTGACGTGCTGTTCGCGTCGCTCGCCAAGAGCGAGAAGCCGGTCGTTCTGGCGATCGACGAGCTCCCGATACTGGTGAACCGGCTCGTCAAGGGCCACGACTACCGGATCACACCCGAGCGCCGACAGGACGCCGACGGCTTCCTGAGCTGGCTTCGCAAGGCCTCGCAGGCGCACCGAGGCCGCATCCGACTCGTGGTGTCCGGCAGCGTGGGCCTGGAACCGATCCTCGAGCAGGCCGAGCTCAGCGCCCACGCCAACGTCTTCGCACCGTTCGAGCTGAGGCCTTGGGACGAGGACACCTCGGTCGCATGCCTCGGCGAGCTGGCCGAGTCCTATCGCCTCCGGATCCCGGCAGGCGTCCGCCGGACGATGTTCCGCCGCCTGCGATGCGGCATCCCCCACCATGTGCAGCAGTTCTTCGACAGGCTGCACGAGCACCTGCGGCGGCACGGTCGGTCCGAAGCCTCCTTGCATCTCACCGACGACTCGATTCGGCGGTACGAGACATACCGGTCGGTTCTGTCCGGAGAGTCCGCCGCGCAAATCAAGTACGTGCTGCATGTCATCGAGCACGACGGCTACCTTGCCCGCCACGACGACGGCTACCGCTTCGTGTCGGGGCTGGTCGAGGACTGGTGGCGAGCGCGCAACAGCGGGGGATTCGTTCCCTTCAGCGAGCGCCACGCATAGGAAGGAGGCGGAACGTGGCCCTCGCGACCAAGAGCTACAACCCGGGATTCCTGACGGACGACGAGCTCAGGGCGATGTTCTGCGTGAGGGTCGGCGAGTTGGAGTCGCTCCTCGAGACCCTTCGCGAAAACACCGGAGAGTCGAACCAGCACGCGATCGTGGTCGGGCCGCGGGGCAGCGGAAAGACGACGCTGTTGCTTCGGGTCGCCCTGGAGGTCCGTTCCGATCCAGAGTTCTCGTCCCGGTTGTATCCGATTGTCTTCGCGGAGGAGAGCTATTCGGTGAGCACCTGCGGCGAGTTCTGGCTGGAATGCCTGTCCCGCCTGGCCCGGCAGGAGCCGTCGCGCGCCGGGGCGCCCGATCTCCGGCGCACGGTGGAGGACGTGCGTGGAGAGCGCGATGAACGCGTACTCCGGGAGCGCTGTCTCGGTGCGTTGCTCGAGTTTTCCGAACGGGTGGGGAAGCGCCTGGTCCTCCAGGTAGAGAACCTTAACATGCTGTTCTCCGACATGATGGACCGCGACGCCGGATGGTGCTTGAGAAAGACGCTCCAGACCGAGCCGCGAATCATGATGATCGGGAGCGCGACAAGCAGATTCGGGGAAATCGACAGGCCCGACCGGGCGCTCTACGACCTCTTTCGGATACTCACTCTGCAGCCGCTGGATCGGGAGGAGAGTGCCGTGCTCTGTGAGACGGTGTGCGGGAGAGCGCTGGAGGACGGGGTGGTTCGCCGCCTTCAGATTCTCACGGAGGGAAGTCCCAGGTTGCTCGCGATCATGGCCCGTTTCGGGGCGGCGAGGTCGTTTCGGACGCTTCTGTCCGACCTTCTCGATCTCGTCGACGAACACACGGCCTATTTCAAGAGCCACCTTGAATCGCTGCCCGCCCAGGAGCGGCGGGTCTACCTCGCCCTGGCCGAGTTGTGGAAGCCGGCGACGGCCCGGGAAGTCGGTGAGCGTGCCCGGATGGAGACGAGCAAGTGCAGTGCTCAGCTCAGGCGTTTGGTCGGGCGAGGGGTGGTGTCGGATGAGGGAGGAACGCACCGGAGGAAGCAGTACTACGTCAGCGAGCGTCTTTACAACATCTACTACCTGCTTCGGCGGAGCCGGGGCATGGACGGCCTGGTGGGGGCGCTCGTGCGGTTCATGGACGCGTACTATTCGTGCGGGGAACTCCAGGGGATCGTGGATGAGATGGTGGGCGAGCTGGGAGGGTTGGATCCCGGGACGCGCCTGGTCTATCTGGCGGCGTTGGAGCGTTTCAGCAGCCTGCCGGAATTGGCTTGGCACTTCTACCGGGAGTATCCGGATCATGTGCCTGCCGACGTGAAGGTGCTCACGGAGGAGGCAGCGGCGCTGTTGAAACGGGGTGGCGACAAGGTCGGAATTGGTGATCTCCGTGGAGCGTTGGTGGACCTGGAGGACCTGTTGGAGAGGTTCGGGAGTCACACGTCACCGACCGTCCGGTACACCGTTCTCTCGGCGCTCGTGAACAAGAGTGCTATCCTGGGACATTTGCATAGGGGCGAGGATGCGTTGATCGCATGTTATGAGGCGGCCGAACTTTTCGAGGCTTCAGATTCGCCGGAGCTCCGCCCAGCTGCGGCGACAGCGCTGTTGAACGAATCCTACCTACTAAAACGTCAGGGACGCACACAGAATGCAATCGACGTTTGCGACCAACTGATAGAGAGGATTCCCTGCGACGGTTCGGATCGGGTTGTTGAGCTGGTTGCCACCGCTTTCTTGAACCGTGCCGATATGCTGGACGAACTGGGGCGCGCGGAGGACGCGTTGGCCGCGTATGAAGAACTTCAGAACCGATTCGGATCCAGTGACTTGGAAGGTACTCAGGTTGTCGTCGCGAATGGACTGGTCCACAAGGCGGTGACCCTCTTTCGCCTCCAGCGGTGGGATGAAACGCTTGAAGCCTGCAAGGAGGTCGCGGATCGGTTCGGTCACCACGCGTCGCCCCGCGTTCTGCAACCCACTTGGAAGGCCGTGACCATTAGGAGCATGGTCCTGAGCTTACAGGGGCACACTCGCAAGCATCTCTCGGCTTGTGAGGAACTATTGAACCGGCTGGACCGGCACGATGAGCGCGTCTTGGCTGGGGAGGTGACTGACCACGATGCCGACGCGGTGCTCACATTGCGTCTGGTGACCCACGGGACACGGGCAATGACCTACGCTGCGGAGGGCAACTTGACCGCAGTCACCACCGATGTCCAAGAGATTCTTCGGACCCTTCCACTGCTTTCCGCGTTGCCAGACGGAACGATCCAAACCCTGATGGCGGCCAGCATCGCGCTCGGCACCGACCGAATGGCCTCCCTGATCCGACATTCACCATCGGCCGACCACTTGCTGCCGCTTGCGACGGCGCTCGATTGGGAAACGGGGCAGGAGCCCAGAGTCGCGATCGAAGTCCAGAAGGTCGCGGAGGACATGAGGCAAGAGCTCGCGGAGATTCGGAAACAGATGGGCATGAAGGAGGTGGGCGAGACTTGAGTACAGGACCGAGGAGACGCGCTCCCGCCTCGTCCCTCGACCGCGTGGCCCAGCCCCGGGGAGGACAGAGGTTGCGGTGCCTCACCCACCCTTGTCGAGGTGGTGAACCCTTACGGTGGGGACACCCAGTTCATCGCGGTGAATACCGTAGACGCGGCCGCGCGCGATCTGGCTGAGCCCGAAGCCGTCAGGCATCCGCACCACGCCGAGCCAGCGTCCGCCGGAGCCGAGGACGGTCCATCGTTCGGGTGCGGGGTCGGGTTGGGGAGGTGTGCGAACCCAGATGTTTCCCTCGTCGTCGGCGAGCAGACGGTCGAAGAACGGCTTGTGGTCCGGCAGCCAGGGGAAATCGCCGAGTTGAATGCGGCGGCCGCTCTCACGGCCAACCACCTGCTGGTTGTTCCATTCCCGTTTTTCTTCGGCGGTGATGGGGTCGGGCGTCGCGTGCCAGCGCAGGATGCGCTTCAGCGCGCCGTCGGAGGCGACGACGCGAAGTTCCGCACGCTGGGAGTAGCCGAACAGCAGATCGTCACCCGTCAACCGAATGGGCAGGACGCGCGTGGTCCACGGGACGGCCCGCGTGAAAACCTCTTCATATCGCATCTCGTGTCCCTCGATCACGCGCGCGACGGTGTCTCGCCCCGCGAAGGATTCGTCCGTCCATGCGAAGTCCCAATAGGTCAGTCCCTGCGGCCCCTCCGGCTCCGCCGTCCGGTCCCGGTCGGCGACCAGGAAGCGCCGGCAATCACCGGACGTGAGAAAGACGCCCAGGGGGACCTGGGTCCGGCCGTCGACCGTGGCCAGGCGCCGAATGAAGCGGCCTTCGGAATCGAAGTAGTTGTACGCATGGAATTCCTCCGCGACGATCGTGTCTCCCTCGCAGGTCGACACGGTGGCGAAGTCGTCGAGTTCCCCCGGGCCCTCGCCCTGTCCACCGAACAGATGCATGAGGTGCCCTGTGGAATCGAAGACCATCACCTCGGAGGTGCTGGCGTCACCGGCCACCAAGCTCCCGTTGGAGAGGACATTCACCCCTCGAACCCGCCCCCACGGAGGATGGTTCGGATCGTCACTCCCCGTCGGCCCGGCCCCGATGGCCAACTCCGGCTCCACGGCGACCGTCCAGCCCGCCTCCGCTTCCCAAGCTGCGTGGAAGCTCTCCAGAATCGTGACCCCGGCGCTGTCGGTCTCGACGAAGTCGGCGTCTCCGGCATGACTCTCGCAGGCGGCTGAAAGGCAGGCCGGCAACAGGACGGTCGCTGCGGGATTGAGTCGAGTCATGGTCGTTCCTTCCGTTGCAGGGCCGGACCATCACCCTGGCAGCGGCGGCAACCGACGGACAGCCGCTGGGGTGAGGTATCCGGACCACGTTCCCCCAGGGGTCGCTGTGCAGCGAGATGAGTTGAACTGACGGTGCGAGCGACGTTGTGGCAAGGAAAAGGACGGCGATAGCGACGACGAGGGTGCGTGAACGCCGGCCTTGGATCGAGTCGGTCACACTATTGAGTATTTTCACTCAACGATTAGCTTTCCTCGCATGACTACCTTCCAGCGCGCGCATGTTCACCGCCTTGTGAAGCTCCTCACGGAGAGCGGGCGGCGACGCCTCATAGCTATCACCGGCCCCCGCCAGACCGGCAAGACCACGATTGCCCGCCAGGCGCTGGCGGCACTGGAGTCATCAGGAATCGCATGGCGATATGTGGCTGTGGACGCACCACCTGGTACGGGTCCGGAACTGCAACCCGGCGACACCCACTCGTGGCCCGACTTTCCGGAACCATCGCACACCGATGGCCGCGCCTTCGTCGGTCAACGCGATTCCCGCTGGCTCGTCGGAATATGGGAACAGGCGCGCTACGCGGCCGAACGCTCACCCCGCGGAGCCGTCCTGGTGTTGGACGAAATCCAGGACGTGCCCGAATGGTCCCGAACGGTGAAGGGTCTCTGGGACCAGGACCAGGCGACCGGCTGTCCGCTCGGCGTGGTCGTCATGGGATCCGCACCGCTTCAGTTGCTGATCGGTTTGGGGGAACGGCTGGTCGGCAGGTTCCTGCCGTTTCCGGTCAGCCACTGGTCGTTGGCCGAGATGGTGGGCGCCTTCGATTGCAGCATGGACCAGTATCTGTTCTTCGGCGGATACCCCGCGGCAGCGGAACGATGGGACGTCGAGGACGATTGGCGGAGCTACATCGAGGACGGAATCGTCCAACGCAACGTCGAGAGGGACATCCTCTCCCTGACCCGAGTGGACAAGCCCGCGCTTCTTTCCAACCTGCTTGAACTGGGCTCCGTCTATTCCGGGCAAATCCTGTCCTACAACAAGATGGTCGGCCAACTCCGGGACGCCGGCAACACCACGACGCTGGCGCGCTACCTTACGCTGCTGAGCGGCGCGGGCCTACTGGCCGGTCTCGGCAACTACAGCTCGAAGACGCACCGCCGGCGCGCATCCAGCCCCAAGCTCAACGTGCTGAATACGGCCCTCATGACGGCTTCGTCGGGGTATACGTTCGAGGAGGCGAGGGCCGACCGCTCCTTCTGGGGCCGGATCGTGGAGAGCGCAGTGGGTGCCCATCTCCACAATACCCGCGCACCGGGGGTGAAGCTCCATTACTGGCGCGGCAACGGCCTGGAGGTGGACTTCGTACTCGCACGCGGACCGCGCCTGACGGCGATAGAAGTGAAGACCGGTCGGCGGCGCGGAGCCGTGAGCGGAATGGAGGCGTTCACGAGGCGATTCAAGCCCACCCGCACGGAGGTGGTGGGCACGGGTGGCGTGGCGCTCCACGAGTTCCTGTCCGAACCCGCCAGCTTCTGGCTCGAGTAGGAGCGATGACGACGCTTCGGGTGCCGCGGCGGGTTCACGAGGTGAGCCTCGAGCCGGGCAAGTCCGCGGAACCCAATGTGCCCTCGTCCGCGGAGGCGCGCAGGTTGGCGGACTACCGCGACGCGCCGGCGTACGTGCTGCTCGGCGAGCCCGGAGCGGGGAAGACCACGGCATTCGAGATGGAATGCGGTGCCGATCCGGAGGGCAGCCGGCCGGTGAGCGCCAGGGATTTCGTGGAGCTGGATGTCGCAAGCCACCCTGAGTGGCTCGGAAAGACGCTCTTTATCGACGGGCTCGACGAGATGCGAACGGCATCCGGCAACTGGCGTGGACCGCTCGACTCCATCAGGAAACGCCTGGAGCGTCTCGGTCACCCGCGTTTTCGTCTCTCGTGCAGGGCTGGCGAGTGGTTGGGCGAGGATGATGCCGCTGCCCTCGGACGGCTCGGTGCGTATCAGGGATTGGTCGTGCTCCAGTTGGATCCGCTGGACGAAGACGAGGTCCGCACGCTTCTGGAAGACCGCGTCGGGCCAGTGCGGGCCGGCGAGCTCATGGGCTACGCGCATGAGTTTGGTCTATACGGGTTTCTGCAGCACCCGCTCAATGTCGAGTTGCTGTTGGAAGCCGGAATGGGCGTCCGCCGAATCTCCGGGCGCCGAGACTTGTTGGAATCGGCCTGCAAGTCGATGACCCGGGAGCGAAACCCAGCGCACCGCGCCGCGACGCGGGGGGCGTCCCGTCCCTCCGGGGCGTCGTTGCTGAATGCGGCCGGCCGGCTCTGTGCCCTGAGCCTCCTGACGGATTCTGTCGGATGGACGGTTGATCCGGCGGAAGCGACCCCCGGTTATCCGTCGATTCGCGAGATCGAGAATGGTGATTCCGGCGTAGTCCCCGAGGAGTTGGACGGCGCACTCCGAACCCGGCTTTTCAAGCTTGCCGCGTCCTGCCGTTTCGAACCGATTCATCGACAGGTCGCAGAGTTCCTTGGCGGCCGGTTCCTGGGCGGGCTGGTGGAGAGCAGCACTGTCTCGGCCCTCCGGATGCGGGCGCTCATGGCGGGCCACGACGGTGCGCCCGCGCCATCGCTACGTGGTCTGGCGGCATGGGTCGCGGTCCATAGCCCGGCAGCTCGCCCTTCTCTGATCCGCGACGATCCGGTTGGGGTGGCCAGCTACGGGGACCCTTCGGAGTTCTCGGGCGAAGCTCAGCGGCAACTCCTGGCGAACCTTCGCGTGCGAGCCCGCGAGATCGACATTCGGCAATGGCCGTTTTCCGCGCTTCCGTCGCTGGCCGCGCCCGGAGCCCTTCCGATCGTCCAGGACATCATCTGCGCCCCGGAGCGTGACGACGCGACACAGTCGCTCGCGTACCTGGCGCTCTGCGCCTTGGCCCACACGGAGTGTTCGTCCATTCCCCCGGATCTCCGGTTCTCACTGCTCGGCGTTGTCCGCGATCGACTCTGGTGGCAGGGAACCCGGGATGTCGCGTTGAAGGCTTGGATCGGTGGTGCGTCGGTCGGCCGGGCGGATATAAACGAGGCCTTGAAGCTCCTGAAGGAGATCAAGGAAGACGCATTGGATGACCCGAGGGGAAGCCTGACCGGGCTGCTGCTCGGCTTGCTGTATCCGGGACACGTCACGCCGGAGCAGCTCTGGGACTATGCGCGGCCGGTCGCACGCCACCCTATCGGCAGTGGCCACCTGGACTTCTGGCTGAACGTGCTGCCACGACAATCCGCAGAGAAAGACTGCCTTGCGGAGGCTCTCGACAGCCTGTGCCGGTGGCTGGACGGCAGGCCGTATGGCATTGACGACTCCTGCATTCGCAATGGCGTTGCAAGGATGCTCGCGCGTGGCCTCGAACACCACGGGGTTGAAGTCGAGACCGAGCGGCTGTACGCCTGGCTTGCGGCTGTGATGCCGCGGATGGCGACCAGGATCGATCCGGATCTATCGAGCCGGATCGGTCCTCGTTGGGGTGGCGCACCGCCGGATGACGTCAGATCGACGCTCGACAACTGGCTGAGGAATCGACCGTCAAAGCAGAAGGAACTGATCCGGGAGATCGTTCGCCGCCAGGATGGCCCTGAGATCATCTTCCCGACGAAATCGGTCTCCCGCACACGCTCGCTGACCGTGGACGATGTCCTCGCCGACGCCCCGGTCGCTGACTTCGCACTCTGGTTCCTGGAGCAAGCCGTGTCGCTGTCGGAGTCCCGTCCGCAACTCGCGTGCCACATGCTGTACCGGACCGGCATTGGTACCGCCAAGGGGCTCACCCTCGACGAGGTGCGCACCCGTATCACCGGGCACCGGCCACTGGAAGACTGTCTTGAAGCGCTGTTGGCGCCGGTTCCGCGACCGAACCCGCGGCATCCTCTCGTGCTGAAGCGGGAGCGCAAACGGAAGGAATGGATCGATTCGGTGCGACAGCACGCCGACGAACTGGCGCGCGGGGAAGGTCCGCCGAACCTGTACCATGATGTTGCGCGTGCCTATCTGGGAGTCAACAGGTCAGTGCGCGGCGACACTCCCGAGGAGCGAGTCCGCAGTCTCTTCCTCGGCGCCGATGAGTTGTCGCGAGGCGCCCTCGACGGCCTATGGCGGATGGCTCGTCGCGCCGAACTCCCGACTCTGGACGACTTGGTCCGGCTCGATGAGGACGGGAAGATATCCTATTTCATTTTTCCGCTGCTGGCGGCCCAGGAGGAACAAGAACGGACTGCCAACCGGGGCTGCGCGCGCTTGGACGGAGACGCTTTGCAACGGGCGCTCGCCTCCTTCTTCCTGGCCAGGGACTACGCCGGTTCTGACCCGGCATGGTATCGAAGGGCGCTCCACTCCGACCCCGTAGAAGTGGCCGAAGCCTTCTTCAAGGTCTACGGATCGCGCATCCGCCGATCCTCGGGTGTGGACAGACATTTGCGCGCGTTGACTCATGACGAGTCGCACGCGGAAGTGGCCCGGGCTGCTCTTCCACTGTTGCTGAAGTCTTTCCCCGCCAAAGCGACGGCCAAGCAGGTGGTCTATCTGGACCACCTGATTCCGGCGGCGTTGGAGCATTTGGACCGGCACGAGTTGGCCTCGATCGTTCACCGGAAGCTCCAGTTGGCCAGCTTGCGAATCGGGCACCGCTTGCGATGGCTGGCCACGGGCATGTTTCTGGGCGACGCGGAGTCGGTGAGACGGCTCGAACGCTTCCTTTCCGGCGGCTCGGACGCCCGGGTGCGTGAGCTCGCGGACTTTCTCGTGGTTCCGGCGATCCAGATTCGAGTTCGGTCTCTATCGCCCGTGTCGTTGGCAATGCTCGTCAGCAGACTTGGTCGGTACTTCGCTCCGGTATCCGGAGCAATCGACGGTCTGATCCGCACGTCTCTGTACGCGCTGTCGCGCCTGCCTTCCCCGGAGGCCACGGAACTGCTTCAGGCCCTGCTTGACGACGACAAGCTCGCCGCATGGCGAGAGCCGATTGCCGAGGCATCCGACGCGCAAAGAATCGTTCGTCTGGACGCGGAATTCGAGCCGCCGACGATCCTCGATGTGGCGAGCGTGCTTATGGACGGCCAGCCGGGTAGCGCCGCCGATCTGGCCGCGCTGGCGGTGGATAGAATCCTGGCGATCGGTGAACAGGTGCGGGACGGCGACGCCGACGCGTGGCGTCCTTTCTGGAACGAGGGAAGACACGGAAAGCCGAGGACACCCAAGATAGAACCCTCTTGCCAACAGGCACTTCTCCTCGCGCTGCGGCCGAAACTCCCGGAACGGGTGCGAGTGGAGGCAGAGGTAAGGCATGCGGGGGACAAGCGCTCCGACTTGCAAGTCTCCTTCGGCGACTTCGCCGTCCCTGTCGAGACCAAGATGGGTTCGAGCCGCGACTTGTGGACCGGTATCACCGCTCAGCTGATTCCCCGCTATACACGCGACCCGAGATCGGACGGTTACGGCATCTACGTCGTCTTCTGGCACGGCTTGGAACACGCCAGGAGGCCGTCCCCGACAGGGAAGCCCCCGCGAACGCCGGACGAGCTGCAGGGTCGCTTGACGCAACATCTGACGACCGAGGCTCAGCGGAAGGTCTCGGTGATTGTTCTGGACGTACGCCCACCGAATTGAATCGGGCCGATCCGTCGTTCCTGCGGGTGGGCGAGACCTGCTCCATCGGGCCCGGGAGGGAACCGCACCGGGTCCGGATGGGCGACGTGGCCGATCGTTCTGCCTGCCAGTACTTCCTCCCCGTCAGCGGTGGCGAAAGTCCCGTGTCGTCCGCGTGACTTGACGTGGCTAGACCGCCCGCGTGGGAGTTCCTGAACGAGCCCGCTCTGGAGATTATGTCGTTGGGTTGACGGTGCCGTTGTCAGCGCAGACGCCATCGGAGGGACGCTCCCAGGATGGTGTAGATGTCCGCCGGGAAGCGTGGCGGGTAGTCTCGATCTGACTCGCCGTGGCTGAGGTCGACAGTGACGGTCATCCGCCCGACGGTGTACCCTGCGCCCAGCCCAATGCTGAACAGTTGGTATTTCTTGCCACGCATGGAGTCGGGGCTCTCGATCCGCCCGGTGCCGCCCTCGACGAACACGAACACGTTGGGGCCGTCGTCCGTCCCGACTCCGAGGGCGATCCTGCGGAGAAAGACTTGGTCGCGCCGGGTATGGGGGGGGACGTGTCTCATTTGCGCAATGAGGCTGATCGAAAACCATGTGCGGCCCGGCTTTGGTGTTACGGTCAGTTGACCGATCACGCCGGGAGACGCCACGCCGCTGATCTCGAGCCGCGGGCCAACCGACACAGCGGGCTCGAAGCTCAGCGCGGTGGAGTCCGATTCGGGTTCCACCTTCTGGGCCTGCGCGTCAGAGACCGCCACCAGCGCTGCCGTTACGAACCACGCCAAGCATCGGCGGTTCATCGGCCAGACGTGCGCCGCCGTTCTGCGATCCGTCGGCGGACCGCTGGGTTGGTGACGAGCGATCGGGCGATGTCGGCGGGTGTCGCACCCCGGAACTCCGGGTTTATCGAAGGCACTTCATCCAGTCTCACTGGAATATCGCCGCACTTGGGACACTCTGGGTCGCATTGTCTTTCATTGTGGCTCCTTTTAACTGGGAACGCTTGCGGGAATGATGAATAATGCAGTTGGATGAGCGGTTCAGTCAAACTCAGCGGAAGGTCTCGGTGATCGTTCTAAACGTACGTCCACCGAATTGAATCGGGCCGATCCGTCGTTCGGCCCTCATGGGCTGACTGCAGCCGACCCGCCCCTTCTCCCCGTCAACGATACATCGAGTCTCACCTGGTCGTAGGGCACGCTCGGCACCAGCGTACCACGCGCGCCCCGCCGCAATTCCACGAGTCCGTATTGGGACATCGTCTTCAGGGTTCGCGAGAGGTTCGACTTGCTGCGGCCAGCCAGCGCCGCAAGCTCCGTCAGCGAACGCGGTCGCTCACGGGCGATCAGCTCCAGAAGATGCCGGTTGCGCTCGGACAGCAACCTCGCGAAGCTCTCGATCGAGGTGAACCAGACTTTGGGCTCACCCTTCGCCGGCGTGCGCTCGCCACGGGCAATGGCCATGGTGCGCGCCTTCATCCGGTCGTAGCCGGCGATGCCGATCTTCAGTGTTTTCATGGAATCGATCCTCTCTCTCGAACCTCGGTCCGCACGACGACGAACTTCACCCAGTGGCCCGCATCGTCCACGAACAGCGTCTCGCCGTGAAGGTCGAGCAGCGTGTCCAGCCCCGGATCTCTGTCTGGTATCGTCACAGGGAAGGTTATCAGTAGCTGATAACATCGGCAAGGCCATCTCACCCTGCGGGATTCTCTGAGAGAGCTCGAAGGAGACCTCCAGTCGGTTTCGGTCGGGACACTCCGCATGGTCTGGGGTGGTGTTCGGTTCATTGCGGGGTGCGTGGCGAAACTAACGGTGCGCGAGGACGGTGCGGGAAGGAGGGAGGGGGAAGGAGGTGGTTGGTCGTACGGGGCGGTGGTCTGGCGATCATGCATGAAGGGTTGATCTGGAGGTGACGCCAGCATCCCTCGGTTCTGTGCCATCTGTCCGTGCCAGCAGCAACATCGGGCACCAGCTGGTCATTCTATCCACGCGGCGCAGGTCCTGTTGTAATGGGCAACATGGAGGAGTCGAGTCGTGCGTCGCCATCAGCCTGAGTCATGAGCTCTCCGCCGCAACCGTGCCCATTCCACCATGTAAGCGCCCCGTCGACGAGCCGATACTCCTGCGGCAGTCGGCACCGCACCCCGACACTCCGCGGGCCACCACGCGAACCCCCATCGCCGGAGCCCGGATTGGCCCGCAAGCACGACGAGACCTACAAGCTCATCTTCTCCCAGCGAGGGGCGGTCGAAGACCTGCTCCGCAGCTTCGTGGGCGGGGACCTGGCCGAGGAGCTCGACTTCGGCACGCTCGAGGCCCTTCCCACCGACCGCATCAGCGACGACCTCGTTCGGCGCCAGGTGGACATTCTCTGGAAGATCCGCTTCCGGGGTAACTGGCTCTACCTGCTGATCCTTCTGGAGTTCCAGTCGGAGGTCGACCACTTCATGGCCCTCCGCATTCTGACCTACACCTGCCTCACCTATGAGGAGTTGGTCCGCCGGAACGAGCTCGGTGCGGACGGCAAGCTGCCGCCGCTCCTGCCGATCACGGTCTACAACGGCCCGGCACGGTGGCGGGCCGCAACGGACATCTCGCAACTGATCGCGCCGGTGCCGCCGCCGCTGCGGCGCCATCTGCCGCGGGCGGAGCACATCCTGCTCGACCTGCAGAGGATCGGCGAGCGGGATCCGTCCTCGACGGATCTGGTGACTTCGCTCGGCAGGGCGGAGCGGGAACCCTCGGCCGAGAACCTCCGGCGGCTCATGCGGGACATGGCGGGCCGGTTTCCGGCACCGGTGTTCGCCGAGCTGCGGAAGGCGCTGCTCACGTGGGTGGCGGGTGCTGCGGAGACGTGGCAGATTTCCAGGGACGCACTGGCGAGGATAAGGACATTGACGGAGGACGAGACGATGTACGAGAGAGTCAGGGAGATGCGGGAGCAGGTTCACCGCGACGGTGTCCGGAAGGGTCTGGAGCAAGGCCTGGAGCGGGGTCTGGAGCGCGGGCGCGCCGAAGGGCGACGGGCGCTCGTGGGGCGTCTGGCGACCAGGAAATTCGGAGCGAGGACCGCGAAGCAGCTGTCCCGGGTCCTGGAGGACATCGCGGACCCGGAGCGGCTCGCCGAGGTCTTCGACGCGGTCATCGACTGCGACAGCGACGCGGAGCTGTTCGCCCGAGTGGGGATGTAGGGGACCAGGAGGTCAACTGCACGTTACATAATGGAAAGTGCAGATTACATTGGGGTTCCATGGACCGGCCATCGACCGCCGCCGACGTATTCCGGTTCCACCTCGGCACCCTGCGGGCCTGATGAACGTCGGGCTGTTGTGGATCCGGTATTCCGGTTCAGTGGGGTGGGGGAGGAGGTGGATGGTCGTACGGGCCGGTTGTCTGGCGATCACGCATGGTGGGATGTCCCACCGGCACGCTCCGGGCTGGGGCCGGTGCGGCCCCTTTCTACTGCCCCTCGTCGAACCGTAGTCGCGTGATGCGCGGCTCGATGGACGCCGAGCTCACCACCTTGTCCGAAAAGCCCGGCGCGACCAGGACTCCACGCAGCGCCTGATCAAGCCCTTTAGGAATGCTGCTGCACGGCTCTGAGGTACTCGTTGCACATGGCCTTCGTGTCGATCCCGAGGACCGAATCAACCGTTTTCTCGAATCGTCGGTAGGCTTCGTAGAACTCTTGGAACGGTGAAGCGGTGAAGTCGATTGGTATGTTTTCGACACTAAAGGGGCTTCTGTGTACCCTGAAGCGGGTCAGCACGGAGAAGTCGCCGCGCGGATTGAGGACGACACCGTGAACCCAGTCGTTTCGCTCTGCCATATCGAATACGTGACGCAGCGCGCCCACCGCCTCCGGTGACAAGTCCTTCAGCAGTTCAGTCAGTCGCTTATGTTTCGCTCCGCTTGGAAGTTTGTTGATTCCCTGACAGTTCGTGATCGGATCCGTGCTGCCGAGGTGCCAGATGAGGGCTTCAACCCAGATCCTGCAAGGCGTCCTGATTTCGACCGATGCTTGGCTTGTTGAC
>JAPPNO010000081.1 GCA_028873845.1 Gemmatimonadota bacterium
TTTAACTCATTCACAAAGGCTCCGCGGAACGGACTTTATCCACGGCCTGCTAGGGGGTTTTCCCCCTATGAGCACTGACATGCGTCACTGATATTGAAGTTGCCAAGCTGAGAAAGGCGGGGCCAACCAGAGAATAGGGGGGCAGAAGAAATGATTGACTCGCCGTCGACCCGTGGTCCGCGCCAGTTTCGTTTCGTGGGCGCGCTGGCCGTCTTGCTCGGGACAGGATGCGGGCATGCGCCGCCCGACTCCCCCGAGTCATGCGACCCCAGCCCCGTCCCGGCAGCCATCAGAAACTTTGCCGACGCGTTCTCGGAGCACGGCTCAGTTCGACTATTGTCGAGCGGAGCTAATCCCGTAATGGGCGTGAGGACCCTTGACGTTTCTCACCCCGAGGGCCTCCTGCTCTTGGTGGACTCACACAGCAACGATCTCAAGGTTGCGGACGGCGACGGCCAGGTGCGCCGAACGATCGGTCGTTACGGTCGAGGACCGGGCGAATTCACAAGCCTTTATGACGCCGTCTTCTTGCCAGATGGTCGAGTCTTGGCGCTGGACGCGGGCAATTCTCGAGCCTCGGTGTTCGAGGCCACAGGCGAGTTCGTTTCCGACTTCGTCATTCGTGGCCAAGATCCGCGATCAGTCGTGGCAACAGGGCCATCCACCGTCGCGGTAGGCGGCCTGCTGGCTGCACGCCGGGGCCGCCAAAATGCCGCTTCGACCTATACGCTGGACGGATCTCGCGAGAGCGCCTTCCTACCAGCCGATTCGCTAGTTCTCCGTACCAATCTCGTGGTGGACCAAGTTTGGTTGGCCACGCTGCCGGACGACTTGCTGGCCATCAGCCTGGGTCTCACGCCCGAACTACATCTGTTCTCGGCTTCCGGTGTCCACGTCTGCACGCAGGCCGGCGAACTACCCGGTTGGTCGCAGCTACTACCACCTGACGAGCCGGTGACCACGCTGCCAGCCGCCCGAGCTTGGATCGAGTCGGCAACACTTGGAAGCGTCATGGCATTCGCGGGAGGACGGCTGTACCGCCAGTACGGCACCTCCGGGGGCGGAACTCAGTTGCTCGCGGAGTATGATGTCGGTCTGCGTCTCGTCGCGGTCTACGATTCGCTCCCCGGTCATTTGGTGGGCAGCGACGCCGAATCGTTGATCTTTGCCGGTGAAGAATCCATGGAGGACATACCGATCTACATGTACCTTCCGCAGGTCGAGGAGGGATCGTGAACTCGATGACCCGTTTCGGGACCACCCTGGGCGTGATCGCATTTTTCGCGCTCGCATTGGCCACGTTCATCGGCCGGTCACCGCTACCGGACGAGCCGACAGCCAGCGAGTTCGATTTCGCCGGAGCACACATTCCCGATGTCGAGGTGGAGCGGCAGGACGGGAGCAATGTGGCCATCAGGGAGATCGTCTCCGACGGCGTCAATCTCGTCTTGCTTGTGAGCGTAGGCGACTGCTTGGTCTGTCAAGCCGAGGTTACACAATGGCATGATCTTGCCAATCGGTATCCGACCCTTACCATGGTCCCGATTGGTGTGGGCGGAGATCGCGACATCTACCGCGCGATTGCGGCGAGCGAGATCCCCGGATCTGAATTCGTCTTTGACGACGATCACGCAATGCTGACCGCCCTTGGCGTGGCGGCGGTGACGCCAACCCGGATTCTACTCGACGGGACTCGTGTCGTCACCGTGAGCCAAGCGCGCTCAGGAGACGCTCTGTTGGTAACCACGGAGCACCTTCTGCGAAGAAAGGAGGGCGCAATGCCACCCGCCAAGTGAGGGCTGCCCCGATGCCATCCGTCCTTGTCGTGGCGGAGGGTTGACGCGCAGCAACAACCAACGAGGGAAGTCATTCACGAGCAGTTCACCATTCGGAAAAACGGAGGAACGAGATGAAAGAGATGAAGCGACGTAGCAGAGGAGTGATCGTGGCAGCGTACGCGGCTGCTTTCCTGGCGATGGGGCTCGCTTTGACGATGCCCGAGCCCGTCAGCGCCAGCGGTGACGAGGGCCACCTCCTGTGGGATGCCCGCGACCAGAAGTGGCGCTGCGTGGGCAGCCCGCTCGACTGCGAGTTCTAGTAGCCTGCTAAGGCGAAAACGGCTCCGCGCCAGACGCCCGGCCCCGGTTTGTTCGGGGTCGGGCGTCTTTGGTTTCTGATCGACACTGCAACCGGACGACCCGGTGCTTCGGCACATGGGCAAGGCAGGCTTCCGGGACCTTCGGCGAAGAGGCGACGCGGGCGCGAGACTCCCGCCAATCAAACCCGGTTTTCCCGCTTTCGCGGCACGGTCCAGCAGGGTCCAGTACAACGGCAGGAAGCGCAGATCGTGCGGCCCTGTAAGCAGTTAGCCGATTTCCTGCCGGGATTCGGACCCTTGGCGTTCCGCCCGGGGGGCGGTGGGGTGAGGGGGGCGGGAGGGTGAGGTTCGGGGCGCGGCAGGTGACATGAGGGATCTCCCGGCGGGTTTCTGGGGGGCGGGGTGGGGAGGGGCGGGTGGTGAGCGCGGGTCAGACGCCGGCTGGGCGCGCCGCTGCGAAGGAAGGCGTGCGGAGGTCAACCCTCGTTCAGTGCATCCAGTGCGTCCAATACATCCAGGTGGGCATAGTCGTCATAGGCGTCCAGCACCGGCAGCGCAAGCGCCTTTTCCAGCATCTCCCGGGCCCGTTGTTTCCCATTCTCCTTGTCGAGATAGGGCAGCCTGATCGCGTATGCGTGCAACACCACCTTCGACTCCGGCGCGAGTTCGAGAGCGCGATCGAAGAGGACGATGGCCTCTTCCTTCCTGCCCCCGTACATCCGCCGGGCTATGAACCCTTCCGCGTCGATGTCGGCGTGCCAGCCGCCAAGGGCCAGGATGGCATGGACATAGTCGGGATCGAGGGCAAGGGTCGCTTCGAGAAGATCGCGGATCTTGCCCGCAAGACCTTGGCGCAGGGCCGTCCACGCACCGATGCGCTGAGCGTAGCGGCCGACCGCGTGGGCGGACTGGTAGTGCGCGTCAGGGTTGGTCGAATCCGCTTTCACGGCCTCCTCGCCCATCTGCATCGCGCGTTCGACCACTTCTTCCCACTCTTCTTCGGTCGCCTCGTAGTGGGCATACACCGCGAGCGATTGGGCCGCCAGGGCGTAGGCCTCGGAGGTTCCGATCGCTTCGGCGAGATCCGCCGCTTCCACAAAGCGGCCATCCGTGTAGGCGGACCTTGCTTCATCGATCGACTGTGCGCTCGCGTCAGCCGCGAGGAGCATGAGGCTCGCGACCGCGGCGACGCGGGCGAATCCGGTCGGGGTCATTTCGGTCTCCTTCGGTTCATGAGCGACCGCTCGAAGAATCGTCCATCCTGTTGCGCTCCAACACAATGGCAAGAAGCGGGACTTTGGCGCCAGTGCCCCGGGGGCACATCCTCAGCACATCGCCTCCGGCAACCTCCGCACCACCACGCTGGCCACCTCGAACTCGTCCAGCTCGATGAACGCCGCCAGCCCGTCAGGGCCGAAGGCATCCGGAATCTTCGTGGTGCCGGTCCGGAAGGTGCCGAGATAGTCCCCTTCAGCGTTGAGGATGTCGACCGGGCCGTCGCTCCTGGGCTCCTCGCCGCGGCGCTGAACCCAGAGGCGGCCTTCCCAGGTTGCGGACAGGGCGCGCACGACCGGGATTTCGGGGAAGAAGGTGGGCTCGGGCAATTCCAGTGAAAAGCCGATGGGCACCCTCTCGCCCTGATCGGTCGTGACACTCGAGGTGTCGGTGCGCGTGCGGCGCCCTGCCCGCCGCTCCCTGTACCCCTTCCTGATCGACTCCGTCACCGGTTCGGGATGGATGGGCCGCGTGATGATCCGCCGGACCTCGGGGTTCTCCGGGGGCGTGATCTTGAGCGCGTACGCCGAGGAGTCCGAGTAGACCAATCCCCCGTCGGGCATGACGCCCACCAGGAGTTCCGGCTCGAACTCGGTCGGCAAGGCGACACCCTTGAAGGCGTCGCTGAGGCTGAATGAGCCGCCCAAGACCTGGATATCCGCCTCGATCTCCTCGTCGCCACGCGGCGGCAGCCAACCCAGCGCCACGGTGTCGGTGTCCACCTCTTCGCCCGCGAGGCCAAGCCGGGTGACGGGGCGCGACCCGGGGGCATCGCCGGCGCGGCCGCCGTGGCCCGGTTTGTAGACGGCACCGCCCCGTGGATCAGCGAAGACATCGGTCAGGACCACCAGCTTGCTATCCGTTTCTGCCATCCTCACCATGCGCACGAACATCCCCGAGGGGTCGAAGATCTGGTACGCGTCGTGGCCGTTGTCCTCAACCACAGTGGTGCCGTCCCGGTAGACCAGGATGTCGCGCGGGTCCTTGAACTCGCCAGGGCCTTCCCCTGCCGAACCGAACTCGCGCACAAACGCCCCGGTCCGGTCGAAGACCACGATGCGTGCGTCGCTCGAGTTGGCGTCTCCGCTTCGGTCGAACACGTAGAGGTTGCCGGCGCCGTCGAACCCCACACTCTTCACCTCGGCGAACATCTCCCAGGTTTCCCCCTCGATGACGCCGACGCGGTAGACTTCGTCGAAATCGGGCTCGATGTGGCGGTCGCGGGCGGTCACCTCGACGACCTGCTGGGCGACGAGGGTGGGGGTTGGGACGAGCAACGCGGCCGCAGTGGCGGTGATCGGGAGGCAGATGCCGGTCTTCATGTTGGAACAACACTCCTCATCTGGGACATCCGCGGGGACGCGGTGTCCGGTTCGTTGCCTGGTGTGAACAGTCCTTGCGTACGATTTCGGATCCGCGCCCCGCGTCCGAGGTTGTCAGCGGCCGGGGAAAGAGTCAGAATTGCCTTGCCCCCACACCGCCCCCTACTTCCTGCCGAACCGGAGGAATCCGTGAATCGACCCAGTCGCTTCGTGCCCGCTCTAGTGCTCGCGTTCACCTTCCCACTCTCCGCCTGCGAATCAGGACCTTCCTACAATCCCATGCTTCTCACACCCGATGCACTGACCGAAACCGCTCCCGATGTCTTCCAGGCCCGCTTCGAGACCAGCAAGGGGGACTTCGTCATCGAGGTCCACCGCGCCTGGTCGCCCATCGGGGCGGACCGCTTCTACAATCTGGTCGCCAACGGCTACTACGACAACGTTCGATTCTTCCGCGTGATGGCCGGGTTCATGGTGCAGTTCGGGATGCACGGTGACCCGGAGGTCTCGGCCGTCTGGGGGGAGCAGAGGATCAACGACGACCCGGTCCTGCAGAGCAACACGCGGGGCTTCGTCAGCTACGCGATGGGAGGCGCCAACACACGCACCACGCAGATCTTCATCAACTTCGGGGACAACAGCCGGCTGGACGGGATGGGTTTCTCGCCATTCGGACAGGTGGTCGAGGGGATGGAGGTCGTGGACGGGATTTACTCCGGGTACGGGGACACGCAGCCCCGTGGGCGCGGCCCGTCCCCGCCGTCGATTCACACGCGCGGCAACGAGTACCTGGACGAGGAGTTCCCGAACCTGGACTTCGTGACGCGGGCGACGATCGTGGAGGGCTAATCCAGCCCCACCAGCTTCATCCGCCACATCCGGTATTGAGGGATTGCTTCTTCGTCGTACACGGCCATCCAGCCCGGGGCGAAGAACTGTCCCCAGTCCCCATCCAGGTCGAGCACCTGTGACACCAGCACGCGGCCCGATTCGAGGTCCAGCACCTCGATGACGCCCTCCGACGAACCGGGTCCGTACTTCCAAGGGCCCCATTCCGGGTGGGCGTCGGGCGGGGTTCGCTCCAGCCGGTTCCCCCAGTCAGGCGCGGGCCGGGAAAGATGGACCCACAGTCTGCCCGACTCGTCCAGGTGCATTGCGCGCGTGCCGGTCGCCGGTGGACGGCCGGGCGCGGCGGGATGGCTGTAGCTCTGGCCGTCGGGAAACCAGTCGGCGGCGCGCTTGAAGGTCTGAAGCAGTTCGCCGGTCGCGGGATCCCAGCGGTCGATCCTGTAGCTGGTCAGGTGGAGGGAGAGCAGGGATCCGTCGGCCGCGATGTCCAGAAAGCGGTGTGGGTCCTCGGTCGGCGTCAGGGGACTCTTCGTGGGGATTTCGTCAAGCAAGTGCAGCGGCTCGCCATCCGGGGCCAGGATGTGGAGGGCGAATCCGGCGTCGGCGGAGAAGGCCTCTTCGCGGGAACCGCGGGGCATGAAGTAGTTCAGCGCCACCGCACCGCCGGGGAGCACGGCCATGCCGAATCCGTTGCAGACCAGGCACGGTACCGGCATCGTGCGTGCCACCTCGAAGCCCGCGTCCAGCACGGTCATTCGCCTGCGTTGATTGTCGAAGACGTACAGTTCCTCTCCGTGCTCCCTGACCCAGACCACGTGCGCGTACTCGCCCGGGCCCTCACCCTCCCGTCCGACGCGGCGGAAGTCCGAACCGTCAGCCGAGAACACGGTGAATTCGGCCCAGGCGGAGATGTTCTGGAAGGCCATCGTGAAGCGTCCGTCGGAGAGGCGCCGGATGTCCCACGCCGACCCTATCACCGACTCGCCGTCGGCTCCGAGGACAACGTCAGGGGTGATCTCGATGGTGCATGAGGCGCACAGGTCCTCGGTGAGGACCGTGACCTCCTGGGGGCCTGTCCCTGTCGGCGCAGGGAAGGCCAGCAGGGACAGGAAGGGGAGAAGAGCGGTCGGGAGGGGCTGGTTCACGGGCCGATGGTCGTTTCGATCACAGGTAGTCCACGGACAAAGCCCCGCGAGCGGCGAGGCACCGGGCTGGCAGGGCGCGACGAGCTACGCATGTGATTGCCGTTCCCGGCCCTGCATCCGTCGCTTGATGATCGGAGGCGCCGGCCGGTGCAGCACAGGCAACCGGCGTTCACGGAGCCTGCGGGCGAGTTCGGCTTCGTTTGCTTCGAGTTCGGATATCATCCGCGCGATCAACTCCATCTGCATCATGTCGATGCCAGCGGCCCGTTCGAGCGAGCGCACCCGGTACATCTGCAACCTGTCGAAGGCGGCGGCCAGTTCGAGGCCATCCCAATCCGCACTCGCGCTCAACGCTTCGGCGGCCGCCTCTTTCTCATCGCGAGAGAGTTGCCGACCCTCGTAGTGGCCCAGGAGCCCCGCCTTGGCCCCGGAAACGTATGCGCTTAGCACCAGGCCTCTGTGCTCGTCGAGTTCACCGGATTCCACTCTTTCCTGAATGCTCCGGTGAATCTGCTCCTCGCGTCGTGTGAGGATGTTGGTGATGTCGTCCTCGAAGGTCTCGGCCGCGCTTTCGAGCGCCGGCACCTCGGTTGCGGCCTCCTCTACGCCCTCCACCGGCGTGGTCGGCCGATCGCAGTAGACGAGCCCGAACGGGAGGGCGAACAGGACGGCCATCCAGGGGGCGGCGCGCGCCCGGCGGGGTGCGGGGGAAGGGGTGTCGGTTGAAATGATCATTCTGAGTCTCCTTTCGAGGGTTTCGGTGCGACCGGCCCCGTCGGCCGCGGTGGCGGGAAGGGGTGGATGGAACTCGCGCGGCCACGATGCGTTCGCGACCACCCGCAGCAGCGCGCTGGCGTAGGTCCTGGGAGGGGATTTCGCCGCGTCCACGGCCAACCGGTCGCAACACGATTCCTCGGCGATGCGAAGCTGGCGGCGGGCCCACCACGCCACCGGGTTCCACCAGAAGGCGGAGCAGGCGAGCCACTCCAGCCAGCGCACCAGGTGGTCGCGGCGGCGCACGTGCGCCAGTTCGTGGGCCAGGATGGCACGGAGTTCGCAACGGGTCAGGTCGGTCAGGACCCAGGCGGGAATGAGTACGCGCACCTTCCCGCCGGTCCACCAGACCATCGGGGTCACGCGGGCGTCCGTGGTGCGGATTTCGGGGATCCGGGCCAGGCCGAGCTCGAGGCCGATGCCGGCGGCTTCGTGCTGGACCTGCGAGGGTGCCCGCCTGGACGCCCCCGCCAGGGTGCATCGAAAACGGGCCGTTCGCACCAGCGACCACACCAACAGCCCGATGGTCCCCAAGAGCCATGCGATCGCGACAGCCGGTCCGGCAACGGCGCCGAACCGCTGCTGCAGTGACGCGTCGGAAGTCCCTTCCGCCAATACAACCGGTGCGGAGCCAATGTCGGGCGTGATGACCAGCGCGTTCGGCTCTGCCGGCAACACCGGAAGCGAGACCACCGCCGGCACCAGCAGTGTCACCAGCACCAACACCCAGAGCGGGTGCGAGACGCCCGGACGCCCGACCCGCCGGTGCACCACCCACACCATCCCCGCAAGCACGACCGAGACCGCCAGCTTGGTGGCGCCGATCTGAATCACCAGTTCACTCATCCTGTTCCTCCAGGATCCGGCGCAGTTTGTCGATCTCGGCGCGGGACAGCTTGTTGTCTTCGACCATCCTCGTGATCATCGGCACCAATGAGCCCTGCGTGAGCCGGTCCGCGAGCGATTCGAGCTGGGCACCGGCGTAGGATTCGCGGCTGATCGCCGGGGAGTAGAGGTTCACGCCCAGGCTGCGGTCGCGGGCCACGAACCCCTTCGCGGCGAGACGCTGCAGGAGGCGCTGAACGGTGCCGTGCTGAGGTCGGGAGGCGTCGGGGTAGAGGCGCTCAAGGATCTGGCGGGCGGTCAGGCGGCCCTTCCGCCAGAGCACCTCCATGACCGCGAGTTCGGCGTTGGGCAGGGCAGGTGTGGTCACGGCGAGCGGTCTCCGGGGCAAATGTATTGCGACATCATGTCGTATTGTTAAGACATGAAGTCGTATCCGTCAAGTCCGAGTCGGCCCCACTCGGCAGATCATCCTCGGCCGCGTCGTGAAATCCCGTGTGAGGGACCCTCGCAGACGCGGGAGATCGAGTGTCCCCGGGGAAAAGCCGGAGGCGTGAAACCGGGTCGGCCGGTCCCCCTATTCGATCCGCCAGCGCACCACGTACTCCTCGTCGAGCGCACCCCTCAGAATCCCCCATGCAAGCGACCCCCGGCTCGCCACCACCTCCGCATCGTCGGGTACCCTCACACAGCGCTGCAGCTGTCCGTCCGGTCCGAAGACGTCGTAAAGCGTCGGCTCCTCCCAGGTGATCCGGGGCACATTCCCGTCGGGGTCCTCGAGCCAGAGTTCCGGGATCGGCTCACTTCGTTTGAGCGCTTCGGCGTAGCGGTGCACCCAGATCCGGCCGTACGTGTCCACCCACAGGTCGCGATAGGCGGGCTTCCGAGCTGGCACCTCGCGGAACGACATCCGTGATCGGCGCTCCGCAAAGGCAACCCTGGCCCGCCATTCGGCGCGCTCCGCGGGCTTCACTTCGACGGGCTGGAATCCGTCCCGTTCCACGGTGATGGTGCCGGCGGGATCGAGAATCGAGAATCCGTAGGTCGCGTTGTGGCCCGCCACGAGGTAGCCGAGGGGGCTCACCGCTTCGAGCATCTCCTGGTGGAAGGGACTGCGGTCGCCCGCGCGCGTGTGGATCACGATGGGTTCGGCCGTCTCCCGGCGCTCGGCCCGCGGTGCAGCAAGGGTGTCGACAATGGATCCTTCCGGCGACAAGCGCGCGTAACCGTAACGGATCCCCGCCACGCCAAGCGGGTCGGTTCCGTACGGTGACGAGGCGAAGACCCTGAGGTAGTACCGGCCGGCGGCGTCCGTCACGAAGGACCGGTCCACATAGGGATAGCCCCAGGGATTCTCCAGTTCGACCCTGACGATCTCGTCGTACCCGCCGTCCGTACCGTACACCGTGATCCTGCCCCGCCGGTCCCACGCCGCCAACCGCCCGTCCGGAAGAACCGATATGCCGGCGATTGAACGGAATTCGCCGGGGCCCTCGCCTTCCCTTCCGATCCAGCGAACGAACTGCCCGTCGGGGCTGAACCGCCGGATCGAAGGCGGGTGGGCGTCGTCCACGTAGATCGCGCCCGACGGAGCGGCCGCGATGGAGTTGATGTCGGAGAACGAGTACTCGGCGGTGCCGCCGAGCGATCCGATTCGGACTTCTTCGATCAGCTCGTGGGCGCATTCCTGAGGTGGGGTGGTCGTGGGGATGGCGGACCTTGGAATGGTGTTCCCGGCCGTGCCACACAGGAGGGACAGGAGAGCAGCCGACCGGGATGCGAGCCGCTTCACGACGAACATCCTCGTCCTCCTTGGGAACCTGGAACCGGGACAGCCCGGAGTCGCTTTGGCCGCGCGGCCGGTCACCTCACAACCACAGGCAGCCTCCGCACCACCACCCTGGCGACGTCGAAATCGTCCAACTCGATGAACGCCGCCAGGCCGTTCGGGCCGAAGGCATCCGGGATTTCAGTCACGTCCTTGGGGAAGGTGCCGACGTAGCGCCCGTCCGAAGTCACGACATCGATGGGCCCGTCGCTCTCCGGTTTGTCGCCACGGCGGCGCACCCAGATGCTGCCGTCCCACGTGGTGGAGAGGTCGCGCAGCACGGAGATTTCGGGGTAGTAGGTCGGTTCGGGCATGTCCAGTGCGAACGACTGGTTGGAAGCGCCGGGATTGACACCGCCGCCGCCGGTAACGGTTCGAGACTGCAAGATGACACCAACACTGGACCCGCCCATCGCCTCTCGCGCGGCCTCCTGCCGTTCCCGGTGTTGCTTCTCGATTCGCGGAGTGACCGGCTCGGGCTCAATCGGGCGCCGTATGATTCTCGTCACTTCGCCTTCATCCGGCGGTATGACCTTCAGCGAGTAGCCCGACGAGTCGGAGTAGACGATGCCTCCGTTCGGCAACACCCCCGCCAGTACCGCCGGCTCGAAGACGGAAGGCTGCGAAAGGCCACTCAGGGCGTTGGCCAACGCCTTCCTGGCCTCGCCCGGGACATCGATGTTGCCCGGCACCTTGATACCCGCCTGTTCGCGGGGAGGAAGCCAGGCTTCGACGACCGTGTCGGTTCTGACCTCCTCGCCGGCGAGTCCGAGCCGGGTGATCGGGCGGGATGTCGGGGGGGGCGCGTCACCGCCACCCGAACCCAAGCTCCCCAATCCGGGGTTCACCGTGAACACGGCATTGCCGCGGGGGTCTCCCAGCAGCCCGCCCGAGAACCCGCGCACACCGCCCCCCGCTGCTACCCGCACCATGCGCAGGAAGGCGCCGTTGTTGTCGAAAAGCTGGTAGGCGCCGTGCCCCATGTCGCGCACGACCGTGGTGCCGTCCCGCAGGACCGCGAACCCCGCCGGCCTGTTGAACTCGCCGGGCCCTTCGCCCGAGGTGCCGAATTCGCGCAGAAAGTCGCCGGACGCATTGAAGACAAGTACGCGCTCGTCCGACGACAGTCCCACCACCACTCGCGTGTCGCCCCCGAAGGACATGCCCCCGCCACTGCTGCCGTCGACGATGTAAAGGTTCCCGTTCTCGTCGAACTCGACGTGTGTGACGACGCCGAGCATCTCCCAATCCTCACCGTCCAGTACACCGACTCTGAAGACTTCCTCGAATTCGGCGTCCAGGCGCTGGTCGCGGCCGGGAAGGTCGATGACTTCCTGGGCCACGAGGGCGATGGGGGCGGATTGGGCAACGGCCATCATGGCGATGCCGGCTGTGAGAAGGGTCCTGATCATGGTGCATTCTCCCTGCAGGTGTGAGGCTGGTTCAATTCAATGCTGGCAATGCAGTTGGATGATTCCGGGGGATTGCTCCGTTGCCCGGGGAGACAATGGTCGCTATACGGCAGGCGAAACACGGTCAGCGAACCGCAGGGGGAAGCCGTCGCACCACCACCGTCGCCACATCCATCTCGTCCAGTTCGATGAAGGCGGCCAGGCCGCCGGGGCCGAAGGCGCGGGGCAGCGCGGTGCCGGCGGGGAAGGTGCCGACGTAGCCGCCTTCCGGGGTCAGCACGTCGATGGGCCCGCCGGTCTCAGGATACTCGCCCCGTCGCTGGACCCAGATGCGGCCCTCCCAGGTTGCGGACATGGCATGGATGACCGACAGTTCGGGAAAGAAGGCCGGCTCGGGCAGTTCATAGCTCGTGGACTGTACGCTGCCGTCGGCCCCGCGCACCTCGATCATTCTCGTACGGCCTCTTCCCCCCAGCGCCTGGCGCCGTGCCAGCATGCGCTGCTTCTCGGCTTCCTCGATCGCCGGTGTGACGCGCTCCGGCTGGAAGGGCCGGGTGATCGTGCGGCCGACCGGCGCATCGGCGTCACCAGCGATCCTGAGCGAGTACGCGGACGAATCGGAGTACGCGACCTGTCCACCGGGCAGGACCGCCATCACGACCTCCGGTTCGAAGACGGTCGACTGGCCCAAGCCGAGTGCCGCGAAGGTGACCGGCCGCCCCTCGACCACCACGCCAGGCACCACTCCGTCGGCAGTTGCGGGTGGGGGTGGCAGCCATCCCTCGGCCACAGTGTCGACCGTCACGTCCTCGCCTTCCAGGTCCAGGCGAAGGATTGGCCGTGAGACTGGCTCGGGTGCGTCCGGCCCCCCTGCCATCGCGGCTTGCCCGCGCGATGGAATCGCGTACACCCCGTTGCCGCGAGGATCGATCGCCGCTTGCGAGGGGATGAGGAGCGCAAATGCCTCCATCCCCATCCGTACCATTCGCAGAAACGCTCCGGAGCCGTCGAAGATCTGGTAGGCCCGGTGCCCGACATCGCCGACCGCCACGGTACCGTCCCGCATGACTTCCATCGACACCGCCGCATTGAACTCTCCCGGCCCCTCGCCGGACCTCCCGAACTCACGGACGAAGGCGCCGCTCGGGTCGTAGACCAGGACTCGCGGATCGACCCAGGGTCCACCCACCCCGCCGGTACCGTCGAAGACGTACAGATTGCCGGCGCCGTCGAAGGCAACGCTGCGAACCGTGCCGAGCATTTCCCACGACTCGCCCGCGATCGCTCCGATCCGGAAGACTTCCTCGAAGGCGGCGCCGAGGGGGCGGTCTTCTGCAGGGATTTCGATGACTTGCTGGGCGGGGACGGGCGGAGTGACAGCGGCGATCACAATCGCTGCGAGTCCGAAGACCCCGCAGGTGCGGAAAGTCATTCTGGCTCCTTTTCCGAATCGGCTTGTCATCTGGTCCCACAGCGGTACGGCGAGGGGAGCCAGCGGGGCATATACGACAGATAGGGTACGAAGATACTCGTATTGCTCGGAAAGGCAACCCCCTACCGGGTATTACGTCGGGATCGTACAGGCGTTTGGCCGCCACTCGGCGGCCGGAGTGGCGGACGAAAGTCGTTCGGCGGGGGGCCCTAGCCTAGCGCGTCTTCTCCATCGAGAGCCGGGCAAAGGACTGTCTGTCGTGACCCCAGAACAGGCTGCCCGTCATGAACTGAGGCGCTTCTTCAACGAGGCCTACATCCGCTTCGTACTTGAGAGCAAAAGAACTACCCATGGGTCCCCACTGCAGTACGACGGACGTGCCGTCGCGCCACCCCGTCAGTTGTTGTGCGCGGGACCACCCGGGAGACTCGGGGTCCTGGTAGCGAGCCGACCCCCAGATGCTGTCCGGAGGCAAATCCACCAGAGCCAGCTCCCACTGCACGGAGCTGTCCGGGACTTCCAATCCCGTCCACGTACCGGTCACCGACAAGGCCGTTTCGGGTTCGGTCTCGCACCCGGCGGTCAGGGTCGCGAGCATGGAGCAGCAAAGGACGGCACCGAGTCCGAAGCAGCGTGTAACCGGGGATTTCATTGGATTGGTCTCCTGTAGGGTGGTAGGAACTTCGTTACTGACAGTAGTTTGCGTACCATGTGTCATACCCGGCGAGAATGGGCGGGGTTCCCGCCCGCGGTGTTGAAACCGGCCGCGCACGCGTTCCCCGGGGAATGCCGCTCTCACGCTCTCCAACCACGGTGTGAAAGATGATCCCCCTTATCCGCCATGCGACTTCGATTGCCGCACTGGGCGCCCTCGCTGCAGTCGCCCCGTATCCCCTCGCCGACCCTGTACACACCTCCACATTCCGTCCGCCCGCTCCCCCCACCTGCGAAGACCTCGCCACCTTCGCCTGGGGCGGCTTCACCCTCGACGATGTCGCCACGGTCGAGGCCACCGAATCCGACCCCACGCACTGCCGCGTCCGCGGGACGATCGACACCGAGATCGGCTTCGAGCTCCTCCTCCCGCTGCCCGCCGACTGGAACGGCCGCTTCATCATGGGCGGCGGCGGCGGGTACGTGGGCAGCGTGCAGAACCAGGCGCTGGGGTACCTCGGGTCGAACCGGGTGCTGACCCGCGGTTTCGCCACGGTCGGGACGGACACCGGTCATCGCGGCATCGGAACGGACGCGAGCTGGGCGCTCAACCGCCCCGACCGCGAGGTCAACTTCGGCCACCGCGCCGTTCACGTGACCGCGGAGGCGGCCAAGACGATCATCCGGATCTACTACGGGCGCGACATCGACTACTCGTACTTCATGGGGTGCTCGCGCGGCGGGGGACAGGGGATGATGTCGTCGCAGCGCTACCCGGACGACTTCGACGGGATCGTGGCCGGGGCTCCCGCCTACCACTGGACGGGCGTGGGCGCCCTCTTCCTGCAGACCCAGCAGGCGCTGTACCCCGATCCGCACGACCTTTCGACGCCCGTGATCGACGCCGAGGCTGCCATGGCGCTCGAGACCGCGATCCTCGAAGCGTGCGACGGGAATGACGGCGTCAGGGACGGGTTCATGACGAACCCCCTCGCGTGCGATATCGACCTCGCCTCGATTCCGGGGCTCACCGACGACCAGCGCCGCGCCGCCGAGGTGATCTACGGGGGTGCGCGCGTCGGCGGTCAACTGGTCTATCCGGGCTATCCGTACGGCGGCGAGGCCACGGGCGAATGGCCGATGTGGATCACGGGGGGCGTGGGCGCGAGGAGGTCCGGCACCCCCAACCTGCACTACGCCTTCGGCACCCAGATGCACAAGTACATCATCTTCGACAACCCCGAGTTCGACTACTCCACCTACGACTTCAGCGACTACGACGCCTGGGAGGCCGACACCCGCCGCACCGCGAAGCTGCTCAACGCGACCGACACCGACCTGAGCGCCTTCAAGACCGCGGGCGGCAGGCTCATCCTGTGGACCGGCTGGTCCGACGCGGCCCTTCCGGCCAAGGGCACCATCAGCTATTACGAGGGCGTGGCGTCCGGCGACGAGGAGGTGGACGACTATCTGCGCATGTTCATGCTGCCGGGCGTCCAGCATTGCGGGGGCGGTCCGGGACCCGGAGACGTCGACTGGATCACCGCCATCCGGAAGTGGGTCGAGGAGGGCGAGGCGCCCGAACGGCTGGTCGCGACGAAGTCGAGCCAGGGAGAAGTCGTGATGCAGCGGCCCGTATGTGCGTGGCCGGCCGAGGCCGTCTACAAGGGTTCGGGGGATCCGATGCGCGAGGAGAACTTCGAGTGCGAGCTGCCGCCAGGTCGTTAAGCTGGCGACACTCGGGCGGCGGTACTACGATCCTCTGTCCGCAGCCAAACCACCTCTACATCCGGTCCCTCAGGAGTCTCCCCATGCGGCCCTCCCCGGCCTCGGCAGCCCGCGGAAGAGAGCGCCCCGGCATTCGACCGGCGATGCAAACGTGCGGATTCATCCACGGACTGCTCGTCGCGGCCCTCCTGATCGCCCTCACCTCCTCCGCCGCCGCCCAGCACCGGCAGAACCCACCCGGAGAGTGGCGCTTCCAGTCCGCCGACGCCTGGGGGACCCGCTACTCGCCCGTCGACCGGATCAACGCGGACAACTTCAACGACCTCGAGGTCGCATGGGTATGGCACGCCGACAACTTCGGTCCCGATGTCGACCAGCAGATGAAGTCGACCCCCACCTACATTGACGGAATTCTGTACACGGTAGCGGGACAGCGGCGCACCGTGGCCGCCATCGATCCCGGCACCGGCGAGACCCTCTGGACCTACCGCGAGCCGAACACCACCCGCTGGGAACGCTCGATGCGGCAGAACTACGGGAAGGGCGTGGCGTACGGCGAGATCGACGGCCGCGGCGTGATCTACTACACGTCGCCCGCCTTCTTCCTGCACGCCCTCGACGCGAAGACCGGGCGGCACCTGGAGGGCTTCGGCCAGCCCGTCCCCATCGACGGCTTCCCGAAGACGGGTGTGGTGGACATGCTGGTGCCGCTGATCGACGGGTGGGCCCCATGGGAGGGGTTCGAGGACGACTACGACCCCGACTACGGCATCCCGCGCGAGCTCGGCTACATCACCACATCGTCGCCGCCGATCGTGGTGAACGGGACGGTCGTGGTCGGCAACTCCGCCGAGCAGGGGTACTACCAGACCCGTATCGAGAACGTGCCGGGCGACATTCTCGGCTTCGACGCGCGGACCGGTGAGTTCCGGTGGAAGTTCCACGTCATCCCGCGCCCCGGCGAGGTGGGCCACGGGACGTGGGAGAACGACGCGTGGAAGTACACGGGGGACGTGTCCTCGTGGGCGCCGATGTCAGCCGACTACGAGCGCGGCATCGTCTACATCCCCACCAACCCGCCCACGATCGACTACTTCGGCGGCTTCCGCCCGGGCCACAACCTTTTCTCGACCAGCGTCATCGCCCTCGACGCGTCCACCGGCGAGCGCGTCTGGCACTACCAGGTCGTCCACAACGACCAGTGGAACTACGACCTCCCCAACGTGCCGATCGTCGTCGACCTCACGGTGGACGGCGACCCCGTCCCCGCAGTCATCCAGACCACCAAGACCGGGCTCATCTTCGCCTTCAACCGCGAGACGGGGGACCCGATCTGGCCGATCGAGGAGGTGCCCGTCACCCAGTCCGAGGTACCCGGCAACTGGACGGCGCCGACCCAGCCCGTGCCCACCTGGCCGGAGCCGATGGAGCCGATGGGGATGCCGCCGGAGGACGTGATCGACTTCACCCCCGAGCTGCGCGCCGAAGCCATGGAGATCCTGAGCCGCTACCGGGTGGGCGGGCCGTTCGTGCCGCGGCTCTACGAGGGCTACGAAGGTCCCGTCGCGGAGAACATCCGGTGCTACGGGGGACTCAACATCACGCATCCGGCCACGCTGGACCCGACGACGGGCATTCTCTACGCGTCGCACAGGCGGAATTGCAGCGGCGGCCGCGTCGGTCCCGGTGCGGACGCGGACGACCCCGACGATCCCAAAACGACGGGCACGACCATAGCGCAATGGGTCGCGGGCGCGGGGGGCGGCTTGCCGCGCGTGCAGGGACTGCCGATCTGGAAGCCCCCATACAACCGCCTGTCCGCCTACGACATGAACACGGGCGAGCGGCTCTGGTGGATCCCGGTCGGGGAGGTGGCGGAAGCCGTTCGTGAGCACCCGGCCACGCAGGGCATGGACCTTTCGCGCGCCGGGGGCGGCGGCCTCTCGATCCAGATGGTTGCGGGGGATCTGCTGTATGCGACCGAAGGGTCGAACGGGCCGCCGGTGCTGAACGCGTACGACAAGATGACGGGCGAGCAGGTGGGGCGGGTGGAGATGCCGGGCGCGGGCCAGTACGGGATGATGACCTACAGCCATGAGGGCCAACAGCATGTGGTTGTGCAGGTGGGGCGGCCGGGGAGGCTGGTGGCGATGAGGTTGCCGGAGTGAGCGGGCCCACGCGGCAAAAGGCCGCCAACGCTCTCGGGCCCGCTGCGCCGGAAGCCACGACCAGTTCAGGGGACCGTTCCGGTCTGGAGATGGACCGCGAACAGATGTTGCAGCTGGCGAATCAGGTCGCCGAGCTCCTGGTGGGCCGTTGGGAGAACCTCCGCGGGGAGCGCGCCTGGGAGGGGGACTTCGAGAAGTCGCTCCGGGACCAGTTCCTGGAACCCCCTCCGGAGGATGGCCGGCCGGCCGGTGAAGTCCTGCACCAGGCCGCACACGGAATCATGCCGCTCGCGGCGCGCATCGACCACCCCCGCTTTTTCGGCTTCATTCCCTCGTCCCCCACATGGCCGGGGGTCCTGGCCGACTTCCTGGTGGCCGGACACCAGGTCAACCAGTGCACCTGGCTCACGTCGAGCGGTCCCAGCCAGCTCGAGCTGGTGGTCATCGACTGGATACGGCAGTGGGTGGGCTATCCGGAGGGTGCGGGCGGACTCCTTACAAGCGGCGGTTCCGTGGCCGCGATTACCGGTCTCGTGGCGGCTCGGCAGGGTGCGGGGCGTGGCGGCCAGCCGACCGTGTACATGAGTGACCAGAGTCACAGTGCCCAGATTCGCGCTGCCAGGATCGTGGGCGTTGAGGCCGAGCATGTGCGCCTGATCGCCAGCGACCGGCGTTTCCGGATGGACATGGACGCTCTTGCCCGAGCCGTGGCCGCAGACCGCGCCGCCGGACTCAATCCCATCGCGGTATCCGCGAACGCCGGAGCGGGCAGCACCGGCTCGATCGATCCGCTGCCGGAAATCGCCGACTTCTGCGATGCGGAAGGGATCTGGCTGCACATCGACGCCGCGTATGGCGGGTTTGCGGTCGTCACCGAGCGGGGGCGAGAACTCCTTCGCGGCATGGAACGCGCGGACTCGATCGGATTGGATGCCCACAAGTGGTTGTTCCAGCCGTACGAGGCCGGCTGCCTCATGGTCAAGGATGTGAACACGCTGGAAAACGCGTTCGCCGTGCCGCACGACATGCTGCAGGACACGGTCTGGGGCACGGGCCATCCGAACTTTTCGGATCGCGGGCCCCAACTGAGCCGCGCGGTGCGGGCGCTCAAGATCTGGGTGTCGGTCAGGACCTTCGGGATGGGCGCGTTCCGCAGGGCGATATCGAAGGGCATGGAGTTGGCCGCCCAGGCCGAAGATTACGTCCACGCCAGCCCGATGCTGGAAATGCTGAACCCCACTTCGCTGGGGATCGTCTGTTTCCGGATCAACCCGGCCGAGGGAGATCTCGGCGAACCGACCCTCGACGAGATCAACCGGGAAGTTCTCGCCGGCATCTTCTGGGGGAATCCCGCCTTCATTTCCTCCACGCTGCTCCACGGGACGTTCTCGCTCAGGCTCTGCATCCTCAACCACACGACGACCTGGGAAGATGTGCGCGAGACGCTCGAAGCGATCGAACGCAGCGGGAGCGCGGCGGTGGAGACGCGTCGGGCCAACGCCTGACGTTACGGCGGAAAGAGTAAGTCGCCAATCACGGCAAGAGATCCGTAAGTTCAATCAGGGCTGCACGATCTGCCACTCTTGCCGTTACCCAATATGTGACCTCAGGGGAATCAGAAGGCGGAGAAATCACTCCAGACAGCGGGAATCTGGACCAATTCCGACCGCGCCCGAGGCTCTTCCACGGGTCCGCTGCGAAGGTTCTCCTGCGCGGCAAGAATGGTCGGGATCAGACATCGCCGAGCTACTCTTCGGGGTCACCGACCGCCACCGGTGAGCATTGGATGTTGGACTTGACTAAAGCACGCCATGGCATCCGTTCTAGCGTTCATCTCCGCAGCAGCCTCCGCGACCCGGTCTCGGAGGCTCGCGTGGCTGAAGTAGTCGGGGTTTTCCAAGTAGGCGTGTAGCCCCTCGTGAAGGATCACCTCCGAGATCAGTACGTCACGGTTGGGGTCTAACGGGTCTGGCAAGGTCGGCGCTGGAGAATCGTTGGCCGGCGGCTGAAAGCGGACGCTGATGAGTATTTTGGCCTCATCGGTCGGCAGGTTGTTCGGCATCCAGCCGAGTTCGTTGGGTCGCCCGATCGCGGAAAAATCAAACCAATGAACGCCTTGGGTGTCCTTCGCGCGCTGGACTCCGTCAGCGGCTTGGGTCAGTATATCGGTACAGTTCCCCGTCGCCGCCCTGCGGAGCGCGTCGATCCAACTCTGGACCACATCGGCGTCCCACTGTTGCGCGGCGGTCGGAGCGGGAAGCCCCAGCAGCAAGGCCAAGGCCGCAGCCGCGAGCCGGGTCCGAGTTACCATAGCGTTCCCCTGCTTTGGCCCGTTCCGACTCTCCAGCCGCCGGTTTCCAGCCGTTTCAACTCCACCACCAAGAGATGACGACTCGTGGTGGCCGAATAGTGAACCCAGATCTCACTGGGACTCCCCATGGGGACAGGAGCCTCACCCAGGAACTGGAACACTCCCTCGACCGGCCTGTCCGAACCACAGACGAAGAGAAGCGCGTCGGAACACTCGACGATGGATCCGGACTCCTTCGCGTACTTCTCGACTGCCGACGCGATGTCGTGGTCCTCGATGTCGCTCCAGCTTCCGGCCAACACGCCAATCTCCGAAAGCTTGATGGGCGGGTCATAGGCGGCGGCGAACGCCGCTACGACCTCTTCGCCGAGACTGTACGAAGTCTCTGCAACCGGCGGCGTCACTTCACCCTTGCAGCCCACGACGGCGGCCATCAGCAGTAGGGTTGTCTTCGCTCTCATCGTCTTCCTTTTCGGCAAGGACATGTGTTCAACGGTCAGTCCATCCTGCGAAACGCCCCCCGGTATCCGCAAGGGTAACCGCATGGCCTTCGCCCTCAGGCCCCTTCCAGCCGGTCCACCTCCCCAGTTGCGCCGTTGCGTTGAGCGCACCCATCGCCGGCCATCGCACTCCCACCACCACGGCCAGTCGCGGGGCCGGTGAGCCGGTGACGGCTAGCCTCCGCGCGTGAATTTGGCAAACCGCATCTCGCCTCGCACCAATACCTTGGATGGGCGGCTGCCATTGTCCCGCCCGGTCAGTACCGGACGACCTGCGGGTGCCGATGGAGGCGCTCTACGAAGGGTTGCACCTCCGGGTCCCAGGGGATGAGGGGAATCTCCCGGTAGGTCCTCGGCGGGAATCTCCCCGCAGAATTGCAGGGTTTTTCCTCTCGGGGACTGGCCATGCATCGGCGAGATTCGGTGTGCAAGACCGGGGCCGCCGGAGCGTCCGCGCGGGTCCCATGCTCCAAGACTGGAGATCGAGAACACGAAACACCGAAAGGACACTTACGAAACATGAACGGCCATGCTATGTCCCGAGTCCCGATTGTGGCGGTCGGCACGCTGCTGCTCGCCGCGTGCTCAGATGATCCGCTGACGGTTGATTTGCCGTCCAACGGCGACCGAGCATCGGAGGAACCCCCGATGGCAGTCCGGCACCCCCATGACAGCGCGAGTCAGTCAGCGGTCACTCGTGATCCCTTCAGGACACGCCTCTCGGTCGATTTCTCGGTCGGCGGCCGTCTCGTCCCCGGTTCCGCCATCACCATCTGGGTGGACGCGGTTGCGAACGAGGACATTACGAGCGGGACGGTGAAGGTCGTCCTGCCCACAAGGGCTGCGATGACTCATGCAGGGCCGGGCAAGCGCCCGGAGTATCCGGAGGGCGAGAAGATGCCGGTGACCGCCCAATGGACGCTGCCCGCCATGAGTGCTGGCGACGAGTGGCGGCGAAGCGTGAACATCGGAAGCCACGAGAAGGGCTACTACCACATCGTAACCGAGGTGAGCACGCAGGGACCGGGGAACTCCCCCTACGTGATGAATGAGTCGTACCACCAGACGTGGATGTACGTGACGGACGGGGGCGGCGTTCTCACGAAGACGTTCGACGAGACCCTCTTTCCCGAGACGATTGCCCCGCAACCCGGCCCGTTCAGCGCGAAGCTGTCCGCCACGGCGGCGGCGGCGAACCAAGACCAAACAGCGGCAGACGGGGTCTACGCATTCTCCGGCTCCGGCAATGTGTACCTGCGGGTCGTGTACTACAACAACGGCGGCTATCAGCCGGCCGCTGGCGCGAAGCTTTCCGCTCAGTATTGGGAAAACGGTAGTTGGGGAGCGGTGGTGATGCGGATTGTGCCTTCCGACGGGATCATCTCCGTCCGGTGCCCGAGCGGAGACGATGATTACCTTGAGGGCAAGGTGACCGTGCCCCAGAACTCGCAGGTCGAAGGCGGCTACAGGATGATCTCGTTCTGGCAGGTCGATAACTCCGACTGCGGAACCCAAGTCCAACTCCCGGGATACCGACACATCTACCTTCCGTGGAAGCACCTCAACGACGTGGTCCCGGTTCTTGAGTCGCACTTCACCTTCTACCGGGGAATGGTGAAGTGGGTTTCTGACCTGGGAGACGACGGCTCGTCCTACAACCGCGTCACCGACAAGATCACGTTCGGCGACACCTACGGCAGCAAGTGGACGGTCGCGCATGAGGCCACGCACGCCATCCACAACAAGGCGATGAACGGCACTTGGTACGCATCCAATTGTGGCGATCACGAGATCGACCGGGAATCGTCGTACAAGTGCGCTCTCAAGGAGGGGCTGGCCGACTACGGGGGCGACCTTGGCGCGTACGGCCACACGTACAGGTGGGAGCGGGATTACCCCGTGTCCGGCAATCCCAAAGGCAAGATCGAGGGCAACGTCGCCGCATTCATCCGCGACCTGATCGACTCCACCAACGACGGAGACGATACGATATCGTATCCGCGGAGCTTCGTGTTCGGCACGCTGAAGGTGTGCCGCACGCCCAACGCCAAGCGCGACGACACCGCCGACTTCGCGTGGTGCCTTGAGAAACGGGTCGTGGAGTCCGTCCACAACAACCACTTCCCGGGCCTCAGTGCTCCGTCCGGCGTCGTTGGGTTAGGGAACACGCCCAACGGTTGGGACGCGGACGATGTTCGCGCAGTCTGGATCCAGAACGTCGGATGAAGGCCAGCCTGCTCACCATCGCACTCGCGTCGGTCGCGACCTCGCTCTTGGGCCAGTCAACCGTACAGGTCCGTGCCGGGGTCAGCGTGTTCGGGGACGACCCTCTGAGGTTCGAGGAAGCCGCCTTGGCGGGAGGCGTCTACCTCGACATTCCGCACGAAGGTGACGCCGTCGAGGGAACCATCCATATCAATGTGCGAGCCTTCCGCGTTGGACTGCTGTGGATCAAGCACGATGTGGCGTACTTGGATGTCCCTGCGATGATGCTGTTCGGGGCGGGGCGGGTCTTCCTGGCCGTGGGAGGAGCACCGGGGGTCCGAGGGTCTCGGATTCGAGCACTCCAGATGGATACCCCGTGCGGCTGGCTTCCTGACGGATACTACGCCGAGTGCGGCAATTTGAGCTTCCACTTCAGCGGCATCGCCGGCCTCGGATTCACGGCCCCTCTGCCCAGCCGACCGGATCTCTCCTGGGGGATGGAGGCCCTCTTCATGCACGGGGTCTCAGAGACATCCAACGCTCCGGTACGACAGCTGCTCTTCACCGCCGGGATCGGGATCCGGTAGTCCCCAAACCGATGCAGGAGCGTCATCCCCCGGTTATCGTGCGTCTAGGGGCGGAGGCGGCTCATGCCCCCGCCCAAGGGTCGACGATCTCGATTCCCATGTCCTCGAAATCGCGAACGTTGCGCGTCGCCATCCTCATGCGGCGAGCCGCCGCGATGGCCGCGATCTGGCAATCCGCCGAAGCCACCGGACGCCCGGCGGAGCGGCGCGCGGCGGCAATTTGGCCGTATGCACGAGCTGCATCGCCGTCGAACGGGAGCACCCGGTCCTCGAAGGCGTCCCTCAGCATCGCCTCGATCTTGAAGAAGAGCGTCTCGCGGCGTCGGCCCATCGGGAGGATGGCGGCACCGTAGCGCAACTCGGCTTCGCTCACGGCCGAGAGGAACAGGTCCTCCACGGGATGGCCCGAGACCCAGCGTGCGACGGAGGGTTCGGGCGACTCGCGCATCAGTTCGGAGACGACGTTGGTGTCAAGCAGCGTGGACATGGCTCCCGGATCTACACGAAGGACGGCGGCTCGCGCGCTGGATCGCGCTCGGGCAACTCCAGGTCCACCCCGTTCTCCGGCCCGAAGTGGGAGCGGATGATGCTCGTCAGATCCCGGGATCTCTCCGCGCGGCCGACGGCCTTGCGTAGGATCTGTCTCACCTCCTCCTCCATCGAATGGCCGTTGCCGGCCGCCCGGACTCGCAGGCGGGTCCGTATGTCGTCGTCGAGGTTGCGGATCGTTATGCTTGCCATGGCGGTGCCTCCGTTGCCCGGCAACAAAGCTAGACCCATGCTTGCGTTGCAAGCAAGTTCCCAGGCGACCGGACGCGAGGGAAGCCCAAGCCGGGGTCCCATGGGCGCGCGTGAGCACGACGAACGGGCGATGTGGCGCTTTGTGTAGGGCCGCCCTGCAAGTTGCCGCGGACGGGGTTGTCGGACGCCGCTATTGCGGCCCAACCCAACAAATAGCATACTCCTCGTGGCCACACTCCGTGAGTACGCTGCGGAGGCTGGCGGGGGGCTATACTCCCTCTGACCCCCACAACGGCAAACGGCGCGCTGTGAGCATCGGACACGCCGTCTGGGTGAGTTCCGTGCCAGTGACGCGCACCGCGCCGGGTGGCACGCCAACGCGGTCTCTTAGGGTTTTGGCGCTGTCGAATCTGGTGCGCCGGTCGCTCGGCCGGGTGCATGCCTTGACCGTGCCGCACGCCGATCTGGAGCACGAGCGGGCACGGGAGCGGGCGTGCCACCGGGCTAATACCCGTTGGACCGCAGTCGGCTCGGTGGCAGAATCGCAGCTGTCACACCTAATGAAGGTGCTCAACTGGAATCATTCATCGTATCGGGACTTGGATCCCGACAGCAAACCTGCGAGCCCGCATCCGGTCCGCCCCAACCCGCAACTCGGCCCTCCCCGTGGCTTCAACATCCACTGCGAATCCCACAAACGCCCCGAGGGCGGCACCGATGAGAGTTGCCTCGCCCACGGTGACGCCACCTTCAGGGCACGGATCCTGCTCGTCAAGCGGAACATGCGGGCGGGGCACCCACCCCGCTCTGCATTGAAAATGCAGGCCTACCAGAGCACCGCCCGTGGCGCCAAGGAGTAACCCTACGGTAACACGGTGGGATCGCTTGGACTCCGTCGCGGTGCTATCGGCAGGGGCCTCGTTCTGCGCGGCGAGCGGGGACGCCAACACGAGTGCCACCGCGATCAGGAGGAGGGTCTTCATAGGACTGTCCTGGTGGTCGCACGCGACAGGCGCATCATCACCGCGCTTCCACAAGCCGCTCACGTCGGCTAGGCTGACGATGGTGCCGTTGATGACCTGGAATACCCGAGGGCACCGGATCCGTGCCCGGTCGCGTCGAAGGCAACGTCGCTAACGGCTCGTCCTCGACCTCACCGACCCTTCGAGCTAGGAGAGGACATGAGACACACGCTGACCCCGGCGCTCGCCCTGCTCGCGCTCTCCTGCGGCGACAACTTCGGAGAGAGCATGACGCCGCTCCCGCAGGAGGGGCCGGACACGATGCCCACCACCCGTCCCGCTGGAGCGCCAAGGCGCTGCGGCGCGCATGGCCGATGATGTCCGCTATCCGCTAGTGAATGCCGCCCTCAAGCACGTCATGGAGAGCGGTGAGTTCGCGGGGGTTGCCCAGCACCCGAGGGTTCGGATCGACGCGAGCCGGATCTTCGGTGGGAACTACTCGGACGAGCCGGTTCGGATCGATGGTCGCGATTACGCGCGCTTCGCCGCTGGCGACAACAGCATGTCCATCCGCGACGACGAGTACATCCTGTCCATCCGCGGGCTGCACATGGAGGCCATCGGACGCTACAGGGTCTCCGTGGGGATCGGGTACATGCACCCGGAGTACGGGTGGGGCGGCGTCCTGTACGAGATGCACTTGACCGAGACGGACAACGGCTGGCAGGTCGAGACGATGACGGCCAAGCTGCACACCTGACTTCCGTGACCGGACGAACCCCGTGTCCGCATTGACGGTCCAACGATCGGAGGGAGTCCACACCTCATGGTCAACGCTTCCCGAAGCGGCTGGGCGGTGTTTGGTTGAGTGCCGCCGAAACTCGATCCCTCCGGACGCCGTAGTGCTTCCCTTGGGTCACCCGACCGATTGCCCGCCGTCGTCCGCCCCGGCACGATTCCCGGCTCCGTCCTCGGAAGCGGATCGGGTTGCGGGCCGTGTTCGGCCGCAGCACCGCGCAAGGGGCTGTAGTCGCCGGCGTCGGGTTGGACGGCTGCCCGCCGCCCCGACTTAGAGCCGTACCTGAGTGCGCAAACGACGTGGGGGTCCGATGCGCACTTCGGGCCTCCGGCGATGCGCACTGGGGTGCCCGTCCATCCGCATGCGCAACAACGTCTTGCGGCTCCGCCGCCCGGTCGCCCGTGGCAAGCTGGCCGCGAGCGCGTGGTCGGTAGCGACCCGGCAGTCCGGGGGCCTGCTACGGGTTCGGGGGCAGGTGGGCTTGCGCACCCCTGCCCCCGACCCTCATGGGTCGCTACCGGACCAGCGATCCCTCGCGGGAAGGCATCCTACAACGGCCTCCAGAGAGACACGCGTCGCCGGTTGTCATCCGCCAGCATGCGCCAAGCTGCGGTCCCTGCCGGATGGGCGGAAATCTCCGCAACCGCGTTTCTCGACCGCCTACAGCGCGCCCACAACGCGGTCTGGCGGATGGGCTCGGATTCCGGCGGTACCCTTTCTGGCACCCCGAGATATTGGCATCCGACGATCACCGATTCTAGCAAGACATGCGCTCGCTCATCACGTCCCAGCGACTCCACCCCACGGCGACCTAGAGGGCCAGCGTCCTCGGAAACGCCTTCGGATCTGGTCTGCCAGGTCGTTCCCCAACGGAAATACGAATCCTCGATTGACGCCATGCACTCTGTTGAAAGGCCCGCCCTTCCGACTTGGACGCAGTTCACTCGGGATTTCCATGAGCCGAATGGGCTCGTCAAGACTCCACAGCTTCACGTGCGCGCAGTATCCGACCATCCCCTGCGGATGATGGCCCTCTGGACGCTCTGCCTCCCGACCGTCCTCTTCCGCCTGCCCGAGCGCACGGATCGCGCCCTTGGCGTAGTGAAGAAGCACGTCTCCTTGTGACACAGAGCGTACGTTGGTCCAGTGCCTCAGCCTGCGGCCGCTGTCGTGTCGCTTGGGAGCCCAGATGTAGCGAAGCTCAGGTCCTTGGTTGACCCACCAGTAGCGTCGGATCTTCGACGGATCGACAACCCCTCTCCAATCTTCCATGATGTTGCGATCCAACTCCTTTGGCTTACCCGGCCAAGTGGGTCATGCCCGCAAGTGATTGCTCATGGACCAAGAACCAGCAGACCGGTGCCTGGTTACCGACAACCCTCTCCGCGTCGGCAACCTCCCCGGCCACGCCTCGGTCATCTTGCCTTCGCAGTGGAACGGCAATGCCGTTCACGTACAGGTAGCCCCCATCCTCCGCGTAGCGCATCGCGTCCGATCCGATGTCGGCCATGTCACGATGTTCGACCGCGTCGAAGACCATCACGTCGGCGGCCTCTCAGGGGACCGCGATTCCGAAAGGATGCACCCATAGTACGCGATTCCGTAAGTCAAGGTTCAGGGTCCGCCCTTACGGCGGGTGCCTCTTGGTCTCCGCTCGGAGCCTCCATCACACGCTCGCGACCGAGCATGCCCGCGTTCGGGGTGAAGCGTGGTTCCACTTTCTCGTGCCTCCATCCTGACGCGCCATCGCGGTTCGACAAGCTGGAACGCGTTCCTTTCCGGCTCCGCCGATGGCCTTCCTGCAAGGATTGATGGACCGGGAGCGACCCCAGGCGAGGGGTGGGATGGCCGTGCACATCCCACCCGCCGCCGTGGCGTGTGAGGCATGCCGAACACCGGGGTCGCTCCCGGCAACGGGCGCAAGCGCCCGCGCGTCACCGCCGCCTCTACGGCTGCGGCACAAACTCATTTGCACCAGCGACTTGCGTCATCGGCGGCGTGTCACATCCGCGCGCGGTTTTCGTGCACAACGACCCCGATGTCACTGTGCATTTCCGGATCGGCAACGGGCCACGTCCACGGGCGGTCAGATCCCGCCTCCGGCGAAGCGGCTCGAACGCCATACCGAATGGCCGTCGATCGTCCCTGACGGACGCATGGATCGGAGCAATTCCTTCAGCTCGGCGATCCGCTGGAGGCAGGCTTGGAAGCCGCCCATCGCCTCGACCGCCGC
>JAPPNO010000132.1 GCA_028873845.1 Gemmatimonadota bacterium
TCCGGCGCGGAGCAACCTACCTGCTCCGGCAACAGATCGGCGTCAGCTTCGAGGGGTTTCGCGAGGCGTACCGGATTGACCCGAAGGGAGGCTGGTGCTTCCCCGGGGCGTGGTATGGGTGGCCGGTCACCGACTGCACCGCGGAGGCCGTGCTGGGGATCGTCGAAGCGCAGCCCGACGCTGCGGACAAGACCATGCTCCGCGATGCGGCCGGGTTCATGCTGCGGGGCCAGAACCGCGATGGCGGGTTCGGCAGCTACGAGGCGCGGCGCTCGCGGATCGGGCTGGAGTGGCTGAATCCCGCCGAGATGTTCGGCGACTCCATGACCGAGCGCTCCTATGTCGAGTGCACGGCGTCCTGCCTCGCAGCTCTCGCCGCCTGTCGGCGACACCTTGGGCCGTGCAGCAGCGGAGAGATTGCGAGGGCCGTCTCAAGGGCCGAGGAGTGGCTTCGGCGGAACCAAGCTCACGATGGGTCTTGGCGCGGCGTGTGGGGCATCCAGTTCATCTACGGCACGATGTTCGGCGTCCGGGGTCTCGTCGCCGCCGGTGTCCGTCCCGGGGACCCCGCACTGCGGCTCGCGTGCCGGTGGCTGCTGGACCGTCAACGGGCGGACGGAGGATGGGGCGAACATCACAGCGGATGCGCGATCGGCCGATACGTCCCGCACGAGCAAGGTCAGGTCATCCAGACCGCGTGGGCGTTGATCGCGCTCCTAACCGCCGACGAGTCCAACTGGAGTGCGATCTCGCGGGGCGTCCGGTTCCTCATCGACACCCAGGAAGCGAGTGGGGCTTGGCCGAGGCAGCAGGCGTCCGGTGTGTTCTTCCGTACGGCGCTACTGGAATACGCTCTGTACCGGGATTACTTCCCCCTGCGGGCACTCGGTCTCTACGAGCAGCGGCGCCGAACCCGGCCCGGACCTGCCTCGCCCGACGCGCATGGGAGTGCTTGAGGCTCCTCGCTTCCCTTGCTTCCGGCGGCCAGCGCTCCTCGCGGCTCGCTGCGGGCCGCAGCGAGCAACCACGGGCCGTCCGGGGGGTTGCTTGCGGGATCGACCCTGCCCAAGAGAATGGCCGCGTTCGCGACGGCGCCCCACGCCGCCCGGTCGCCTCCGAAAGAGGCGGCGTACCGGAGCACCTCGGCACCCTTGGGGCTTCGGAGGCTGTCCAGTCGAGGGCGCCGACGGTCCGGGCGGGTCCAGGTCCAGCCGTCGCAACCGGGAACGAATCCGGCGCGGGCCGCGATCAAGGAGGCCAGCATGGCCAGCATCCCAGGGGACTCGGCGGGGTGGACGTTAGTCCGCGCAGTGGCCGGAGTCGGCCGTCCAGTGTTCCAGGGTCCCGGTCATTTCAGCCGCCCCTCTTCCCCGCGATCCGCGCCGCGCCTTCCTGCGGCCAGGTGCAGCCGTCCCCGCGTCATCGGCCGAAGATGGCGCGCAGGGAGGATGCGGTACACGTCGTCGGCCCAACATACCCGGCGGCATCCGCTGAGTGCCTCCCGCCACTGGCTCAGCCGGACGCGGAAGCAGTTCGCGCCGCCGCAGCCCGGGACAGGGCCTGGACCATTTTCGTGCCCCCCGCCGCGCGCGCTTTCCAACCGGGTTCCCTGCTCCAGGAATACGCAATCCAGTCCGTCGCGGGGGATGGGCCATTCGGCCACGCCGCACGGGCAACGGTCTGGAGAGCCGGTCGCATAACAGGCGGGGTTTTGGGGGCTGCCGTCACGGTTCGCCTCCTTTGGGGAACCGTGACCCCGGGTTCGCCGCCTCCGCCTCCGCCGTCGCCGTCGCCGTGCTCGCGCGCTCAGAAGCCTCCAGGCAGCCGTTGCGACAGGTGGCGAACGCAGCCGCCATCCTTCGGCTCAGGACCCGGTTGATGCAGACCAGCGTGTCGCGCTCGCTTTCAATCGAATCCCGCGCCATTTTCTCGCGCTGGTACAGGTCCCTGAAACGGAGCTTGGCCGCGACCTCGGCCGACCCTTTCTCTTGGAGGGATTCGATGATCGCCTTCTGTTCCTCGGCCGTGGGGCTCGTCTTCTCCGCCGTTTCCACGAAATCGACGGCGAAGCGGGCCAGCTGCGCCGCGGCCCGCCGCGTCTCCCGCGCTTCCCCGGCCTCGGCGCGCAGATGCTTGCGGATCGCCGCCAGCATACCGCCCATGACGCGGTTGAACGCTTCGTGAGCATTGGCGCGGCCCATCGCGTACCCGAAGCCGCCGGCGAGGAACAGCGCGAGGCCGTACAAAAACTCCCTGGTCATGTGGGCCCGTGCCGATCCGGCAGGTCTCGCGAGGACCGACGGTTGGTGGTGTGTCCGGCGAACCGCTCGATGTCCGCCGGATCGGTGAGGTCCACGAGGACGAATCCTCGAGTCACTCGTCGAGGAACGGGGGCAGGTCGGACAGGTCGGGTTCCGGCTGCGCGGCCCTGCGCGTTTCGCGAGACTTCTGCTCGGCCAAGTTGAACATGATCGTCATCACGATCGCGAACACGACCGCACCGATCTGGAGCACGGCGGATATGATGTTCACGGAGTCAGGATCGATCCCCCTTTCACGGGTGGTCGGTGTGAGATGCACATACTAGCCGGTTTGACCATGGCCCAAGTACGCTACGTTGGTACGGCCCAGCCGGTCAAGGCTTCCCCCGTCTCCCACGTTTCTCGAGGCACCCCCGTCGGTGATGCGATCTCCTATCTCACGAATGTAGTCCACTTGACCGGATGTGGAGCCGCCGCTGAAGCGGGGGCGTTCCCGCCCGCGGCGCCGCGCGGATCAGCCTCCGTCCGGCGGGGCGGAATAGTAGCAGGCGAAATACCGGATCGCCGGGTCTTCCTCCCCGTCCTTCCGATCCGCTTCCTTGCAGGCCATCGGCGCCGGGGAACCCGTGTACTCCACCCCGATCAGCGGCAGCCACTCCGCCAGCGGGGCGAAACAGTCCGTGTCCGCCCGGACGGTGGGATAGGCACCGGGGTTGCCGTGGTCCATCGGGGTACTCGTGAACCGGCAGTCGTCCGTCGGGTCCACGTCGTCCGCGTCCTCCGTCCTCGGCAGGAAACACCGTCAGGTCTCCCGGCCCCACTTCGCGGGAGAACGGAAGCACGGAACGGTAGTCGCTCCACGTCACTTCCAGGTAGACGCGGTGCGCGCCCGCTTCCCCCTCGACGTCCTCGACCATCACCCAAACCGGAACCTTCGCGGTCCTGTAAAGCGTGTCCGCCGCCGCCGTGTCGGCCCCTTCCTGGGCCGCGACCGGGGCCGCGATCAGCGCGACCGCCGCCGCCGTGAAAACCGTTGCTAGGTATCGCATATGGTCACCTCCACAAGTATCCAGACCTCTTCAAGGCAGACGTTCAGCCCCGGAAGGCACTGCGGGTTGCAGGTGGCGTCCCCTTCGTTGTTCGAGCTGCACGAAATATATCCGCCGAACACCCACATGGTTTCCGTCGTGCAGGTCGGGTTGTCGTCCTCGGTTCCGCTTCCGCCGGGGTCCGTGTCGTCCGTCTCCTCCTCCGCGCAGTAGTGCGCGTCCCACGCCGTGAAGTTCCCCGAATGCCCGTAGCCCGCGTGGTGGGCCGCTTCGTGCTGCAAAATCTCCCACTTCTCCTCGGGCGGAAGCGTGTCGTTGACCACGACCAGGTGTTCCGTGCTGTCGCTCAAGTTGCGCCGTTAGCTGCCCAGCCAACCGGCGTCGTTGTCCTTCGGCAGCCCAAAGTACATCTTCGCCGTCTTGCCGCTCACCGCCGACTCCGTCTTGTCGAACAAGTCGAAAAGCGCCGTCTTCACCTTCTGGCAATCCGTGTCCGTCTTCCAGTTCGCGCGCTCGAACTTCCCCCGGTATTCGACCACGTCCAACAGGTCGTAGTCCTTGAAGTGTTTCTTCAAGCAGTCGAGCGCCGACTCCGATACCCAGCAACTTCTCTGTTCGTCGGCGTCGTAGCGTTGCTGAGCCGAAACCGGGGTCGCGAACCACAGCGCCCCGGCGAGCGCGACCAACGCCGCGCGCCTCATCGTTTACCGTCCCCGCCGTACCCGCGGTTTAGGAAAGGCTCGTGCCAGCGCGCCCGGAGCACGTCCACCGAGTCCAGCACCGCGTACGCGGCGGACTCGAAACGGTCGCCCAACACCAGGTCAAGCCGCACGTTGGGCGGCATCGGCGGGAGGGTCCCGAAATGCTTGCTTCTTTCGTAGCCGCCGCGACTCGTCTTCTTCGGGAGGTGGCCTTCGTAGATCGCGTGGTGGTCGCGCCCGATGGCGTCTTCGTGGTTGTAGATGGCCCCGAACGCCCGGCCATCCACCCAGTTTACGGCCCAGATGCCGTTAAACGAGCCGAACCGCTTGTTGAGTTGCAGCCGGGTGTAGTAGTCGATCTCCTCGCCGATCCGGTAGGGCCAACCGGGGGGCGAGAACGGGGCCGCGCCAAACTCCATGTCCGCGTCCTCGATCCAGTCGAGCACGGCGGCAACCTCCGGGGTCTCGGTCGGGTCCGCGTCCGGGGCCGGGGGTGCGTCGCCGCAAGCGGTCAGGGCGAGCGGCACGGCAAGGCAGGCCAAGGGTGCGAATCGTGTTCGCATGATGCTTTCCTCCTGTAATGGAGTGATGTCGGACGGCCCGCTCGTCGAGCCGCCCGCCCCTGCCCGGCAACCCCTCACGGGTGCCGGGCCACGATCATTCGGGTTGGTGGCCCTCGGGAAACTCCCACGGCCACTGAAGCCCGAGATTCCAGAGGTCATTGAGCAGTGTGGGGGGCGGCTCGCCTCCTTCTGCGACCGATGCGACGTAGGCCACGATTCCGTCCATGGCGCGAACCTTCGCCTCCTCGCCAGCGCCGGGGTACACGAGGGGCGAGTCTAACCGACCATGTTGGCGGCGTGGGCGCAGCCAGCCCTGCCGATGTTCGGCAGTCCATGTCCTGACCAGTTCCGAGGCGGTAGCAACGCCGCGGGTCGCTTCGGCGGTGTTCTCGAGGAACGTCAGTGCCCCCGGGTAGTCCGCCAAGAACTGGCGGTATGCCTTCGACCAAACAACGTCAGCCTCGGCAGTTTCCGGCGCAGCGGAGGTCTCCAGAGTCGCTGGCGCGTCTTGGCAGCCCGCCAACACGGTCAGGGCGAGCAGGACGGCTACCAGGCAGTCCGGGGTCGTGAATCGCGGTCGCATGTGAGAGAGAAGTACCGCCACAAGGATGCTCGGGGCCGACACCAACAGATCGTCATGACCGGCCCCGGTCCGTCGGGAGGCGACTCGGGCAAACCATGGCAGGGGTATGACCCGACGCAAGCCGGACGGCATTGGGCCGTTCCGCAACGCGGCCTCCAGCACCTGCGGGATGAGGGAATACCCGTCCCCCGTCGCCTTCACGCCCAACTGGACGCTCTGCTGGAGCAGGGGTTGGTCTACATCCCCCGAAAGGCCAACGGATCAACGGGGGTGCCGCGATTCAAGCTGTACCTGAAAGGGGGTCAACCCGTTCAGGACATCATCCTTGACGTGCCGCCCATCAACTCACAGGCAGCGGAACGGCTAGGCTATCCGACCCAAAAGCCCATGCCGTTGTTGGAGCGCATCATCCGGGCGTCCTCGAATCCCGGCGATCTCGTGCTCGATCCCTTCTGCGGGTGCGGGACAGCCGTGGACGCCGCCAACCGTTTGGATCGCCGTTGGGCCGGGATCGACATCTCGTCGTTTGCCATCGACCTGATTTGCGAGCGACGCATGGCTGGTCAGCGAATCGACGTCGAGGGCACTCCGTTTTCTCTTGCAGCCGCCGAGAAGCTGGCCCGCGAAAAGCCGTTCGAGTTCGAGTCATGGGCCATAATGCGGATGCCCGGCTTCGTGCCGAACACCGTGCAGGTGGCGGACGGCGGGGTTGACGGTCGCAGCACGCTCGCCGTGAAGCCGAGCGACCACAACTCACGGCTGGCGCTGGCGCAGGTGAAGGGCGGGAAGAAGTTCGTCCTGTCGCAGCTACGCGACTTTCTGCACGTCATGGAGTCGAAGAAGGCCGCGCTCGGCGTCTATGTGACGCTGAATCCGGTCAGGAGCCGCGACGCGCAGGCGCAAGCCTGGAAGGCGGGCACGGTCACGGTCGGGGCCGAGGAATACCCGCGCTGCCAGTTGTGGTCCATCGCGGCCCACTTCGAGAAGCGCCGCCCACATCTGCCGACCATGAACGATCCCTACAACGGCAAACCTCTCAACCAGGGAGAACTGTTCGCATGAGGACGAGTCTGCTTCGGTTTGCGTTTGGGAGAATCCTCGGCGTTTCGCGGAAGACGCACGAGGCATCGCGTGCCGAAGTTCTGGAACTCAGGAGCATCGTCGAAGCACTGAAGAAGGCGAAACTCAAGCTCCAGGACGCCTATGCGGCGGAACGGCGGGATCTGGCGGCGTGCCGGACGGCGACCCGGACGCTCGAGGAGGAACGCGACACGCTGGTCGAGATCAACCGGAACCTGGCCAGGGAGCTGCATCGGGTGAACGAGTTGTTCGCGTGCCGTTTTGACTCGACCGCGACGCGGGATCGGGCGTTGCGGAACCGCGAGGTGAATCAAGGCGCTCCAACAAGAGATAGACGAGCTAAAACAAAACAACAAAAACATACAAGTGATCCAGCGGATAGAAACTCCACCAGAGAAGAAACAAAACGATGATGCCGCTGCATGGCTTTTGATAATATCAGGTAGTATCATAATCATGTTGTATTTCGGTGGGTTCTGTACTGTCTAACAAAGGGAGAGAATCATGGCGAAGTGTCATTGGTGTCAAGAGACAATTGAAATTGCAAATCAGGGTTCACGATACTGTAATCCTCCAAAAAGATGCTCTAGAGAAATGAAGAAGTTTCGAGAAAGAGAAGGCGGCATCAGGAAGTATCTTCGGGATCAAAGAAAGGAGTACGAGAGGCTTGAATCTCTTTATACTCGGCTTCGGACTGGTCTAAAAAAGCTTTTAGACGATCTCGAAGACTAAAGTTGCTTTTGTTGGTAGGTCCCGGGCGAACTGACGGAGCTTTACGAACTGGGTTTGTCGGGGAACTACTCCGACAGCCTGATACCGCCCGAACTCGGAAACCTGCGCAATCTGAGAACGCTGTATCTGTCCGGCGCCGAAGTCTGGGGGCGATTACCGCCGGAGCTCGGCAACCTGTCGAAGCTCGGATACCTGTCTCTCAGCGACAATCATTTCTCCGGCTCGATTCCGCCCGAGTTGGGAAGGCTCGCCCGCCTCGGCAGGCTTTTCCTGTCGAGATCGAATCTGAGCGGCGCGATTCCCGCCGAGCTGGGGAACCTGACGGACCTGACGCATCTGTGGCTCGACGGCAACGACCTGACCGGGCCGATCCCTCCGGCGCTGGCCGATCTTGCGGGACTGGAGCATCTGCTTCTGTCGGGCAACCGGTTGAGCGGAATCCTGCCACCGGAGATCGGCGGGCTGTCGAAGCTGGAGTGGCTCCATCTGTCGGGCAACGGGCTCGAAGGCGGCGTTCCACCCGAGTGGGGAGGGCTTTCGAGCCTCCGCGAGCTGTTGCTGGGACGGAACCCTGATCTGGGCGGAGCGCTGCCGCGCGAGTTGACGCGTCTGGACCTGAACTGGCTGGATACGGACGCCTCGGGACTGTGCGCCCCCAAGGACCCCGAGTTCGCGGACTGGTTGGACGGTATCGCGATTCAGGCGGCGGAGCCGTGCGGACAGGGCGACCTCGATGCCTATCTCATCCAGGCGACACAGTCCCGGAGCGGTCTGGTTCCGCTTGTTGCCGGCCGGAAGGCGCTGTTGCGGGCGTTCGTGACGGCGGCGGACGCCGTCGAGCGCTTCCCGGACGTGCGGGCGCACTTCTATCTGAACGGCGCGCCGGCACACGTCCTCGACATTCCCGGGAAGCCGGGTCCGGTTCCGGGCGAGGGCCGGATCGAGGTGAACGTCACGGAGATGCCGGAGCTGGGGTTGACGGTGATTCCGTGGCTGTGGCCGAAGGATCCCGAGGAGGAGATTCTGGACCTCATGCGGGGCATCTCGGCTGCGTCGGAGGTGTTCCACGCCACGCGGACGCTCCTGCCCGTCGGCGAGGTCGGCCTGACGGTTCACGAACCGGTGTACACGACGACGAACTCCGGTTTTGAGATTCCCTACGAGGTGCAGGCGCTCCGGGCCATCGAGGGCGGGTCGGGGTACTACATGGCTCTCACGGCACAGGTGGACCGGGACCGTGGCGTCGCCGGCGTGGCCCTGCGCAGCGGGTGGTCCGCCTGGTCGGTGTTCAACGGCGGCGTCATCGCGCACGAACTCGGCCACAACCTGAGTCTGGGCCACGCGCCGTGCGGCACTTCGGGCGACCCGCGATTATCCGCAGCCGGACGGGTCGGTCGGCACGTTCGGATTCGACTTCGATACCGGAATGGAATCGGTCGTCCATCCCAACACGAAGGACTTCATGAGCTACTGCGGCCCGACGTGGGTCGGGGCATGGCACTTCCGGGAGATGACCCGTCACCGCGTGAGGCGGTAAGTCTCGCCGGCTGGAGCGCGCGGCGCGGCTCGGTCGAAGTCGCTGCTCCTGTGGGGAGGGCGGGACGACAGGGACGGGGTCTTCCTGAAACCGGCGTTCTGGGTGGACGCGCCTTTGACGCCGCCGCCCCCCGGCGACCGGTACGAGTTGAAGGGATGGTCGGCGACGGGGGAGCAACTGTTCTCCGTGCGCTTCGGCATGGTCGAGTCCGAGGACGGGGACGGGCGCGCGGGGTTCGCCTTCGCGCTCCCCGCGCGTGCGGAGTGGGTCGATCTGGCGGAAGTCGCCCTGAGCGGGCCGGGCGCGGCGGCGTTCTTGAACCGCGACACCGACCGGCCGTCGGTCATTCTGCGGGACGCCGCGACCGGCCGGGTGCGGGCGATGCTCATCGACGCCCCGGCCGCCGCCATGGCCGCGAGCGCCGATGGCGGGGCTTCTTCCTTTGGCGGCGCCCGCGTCGTGGCGGCGCGCAGTCGTGGACTCCCGCACCCCGCCGACTGGGAACCCATGGACGGGGACGCAAGTTCGACTGCGGGCGACTCCGGCACCGTGGCCTCGATCACGGTAACGCCCCCGGTGGCGACGGTGGCGCTGGGGGATACCGTGCGCCTCGTGGCGACCGCGCTGGACGCCGACAGCTCGGAGGTGGATGGGGTCGAGTTCGAGTGGACTTCCGGCGACACGCTGGTGGTTGTGGTGGACCAAGCGGGGCTGGTCACGGCGCTCCGTGCGGGTTCAACCGTCGTCACTGCGACTGCGGGCGGGGTGTCCGGACGGGCCGAGGTTCGGGCGGAGCAGCCGGTTTGTGGACTCACGCTGACGCCGTGCCAATCGGCGAGGGGCGCGTCCGTGAGCCAGTTGCCGCTTTCGCGCCAGTCCCACCCCCGCAGGCGAGCGTACAGACGCGTCAATGCGAACCGTTCCACCTCCAACTCCCCCTCGACCGTCACGTCGGCGGAGGCGGATACGCCGCGGTCGGTGCGAACCGATACGGTGGCGCTTCCGGCCCTCCAGCCAAAGGCAAGCCCGGAACGACCGGCCCAGGCCACCGAGGTGTCACTCGCGGCCCACTCGAAGTCGACGTTCTCCATGGGCGAGCCGTTGACATCAAGCGCCGTCGCCGTGAAGCGCACCGTGTCGCCCGCCGCGACCGTTGCGGCCTCGGGGGTCAACACCACGGACACGGCGCGGCAAGGTCATCCGCCTCGATCTTGGAGGGAACAACCTCAGGGGGCAGTTGGGTCCCGAGCTGGAAGCGCTAACCGAACTGGGTCATCTCCACCTCGGATTCAACACCATCCGGGGTGTGATACCGCCGGAGATTTGGCGGCTTGACCGGCTTCAGGTGTTGAATCTTGGCGGGCTGGGCCTCACCGGCCCGCTATCGACAGAGATCGGGAACCTCTCCCGGCTCTTCGCGCTGAACTTGAGCGGCAATGCGCTGTCAGGCGTCATTCCGCCGACCATCGGCGAACTGACGAACCTGATCAGCCTGAGTCTCTCGGACAACGTGTTCGAGGGACCGATACCGGCGGAAATCCTGAACATCACGGATCTTGCGTCGCTTGATCTGGCCGGCAACCGGTTGGCCGGCGAAATCCCTGCGGGGCTGGGTGAGCTTGCGAACCTCCAGTCACTCGATCTTCGGCGCAACCGGTTGACCGGAGAACTGCCGCCAAGCCTCGGCGGGCTCGAACTGCTTCACGAGCTTCGCGTCGCCGACAACGACCTGACGGGCGAACTGCCACCCGAATTCGGCGGGCCTTCGGGCGATCGAACGGATCGACCTGGCGGGCAATGCCATGTTGCGCGGCGCCCTGCCCTCGGCCTGGGTCGAAAGGAACCGTACGTTGGACGTGACCGCTGCGGGCACGGAGTTGTGTGCTCCCCGGCACGCGGGTGTTCTGGACTGGCTACGCATGAACGACCTCACGTTCATTCCGGTCTGTGCCGGGGGTGAAGCGGCGTTCGCGTATCTCGTGCAGGCCGTCCAGTCGCGGCAATACCCGACGCCGCTCGTAGCGGGCGAGGACGCGCTGCTGAGGGTCTTCATTGTCCACCGGCGGCCACGCGGACATGCCGAGGGTCAGGGCCACCTTCCACGCGGGCGGCCGGATCGTGCATACGGCGGACATCCCGGCGGGCCAAGCGCGCATTCCGCCCGGGATCGACGAGGGGAATCTGTCGAGGTCGGCCAACGCGGTCGTTCCGGGAGAAGTCGTGCAGCCCGGCCTCGAAATGGTGATCGAGATCGATCCGGACGGCAGCTTGGACACAGGGCTGGGCATCCCCGGCCGTATTCCGGCCCAGGGCCGGGCTCCGGTCGAAGTGCGCGCGATGCCGGTGCTCGATCTCACGGTGATCCCCTTTCTGCAGGCGGACAACCCGGACTCCACATTGCTTGAGCGCGCGCACGACTTGGAAGCCGACACCAGCGTATTTCGCGCGGCGGACGGACTTCTGCCGGTCGGCGAACTCGCCGTGACAGTGCATGAGCCCGTGCTGACCAACTCCGGCGACTTCGCCTGGGATCTGTTTGCACGAGACGGAGTTGATCCGGGTCGTCGAGGGCGGTGACGGCTACTACATGGGCCTCTTCGGCCACATCCGCTCGGGCGTCATCGGACAGGCTTCATACATCGGCGGCAGGAGCCTCGTGTCCCTCGCCCACGCCGGCACGGTCGCTCACGAACTCGGACACGCGATGAGCCTTCTGCATACGCCGTGCGGGGTCCGGGGGGACGACCCGGACTATCCTTGGCGGGACGGCAGGACGGGCTCGTGGGGATACGACTTCGCCACCGGGACCTGGTGCCGCCGGAAGCCACCGACCTCATGGGGTACTGCGGCCGACCGTGGATCAGCGGGTATCATTTCTCGAATGCGCTCGACCACCGCCTTCGCACCGAGGCGGCGGCGCGACCGCCCGCGGTGGCGGAACAGGCGCTCATCGTCTGGGGAGGCGTCGATGCCGCCGGGCAGCCCTTCCTGAAGCCCGCGTTCGCCGTCGAGGCGCCGCCCAGGCTGCCCGCGCCGGGCGGCGACCACCGGTTGACCGTCCTCGCGGAAGGGGGCGAGACGCTGTTCTCGATCAGCTTCGACATGCCCGAGACCGCGCATCTGGACGGGGCGTCTTCGTTCGTCTTCGCCATCCCCGCGCCCGGGGGTTGGGCCGGAACCATCGAACGCATCACGCTCGACGGACCCGGCGGGACCGCAGCCTTGGACCCGGAGACCAGCGCGCCCGCCATCATCGTCCGGGATCCGGCCGACGGGCGCGTGCTCGGCCTCCTCACCGAGCCGCCGCCCAACCTGCTGCCCTCCGCGGATGGCCGGGGGAACTCGCCGCTCTCGGGCTTCGACCTCGTCGTCAGCAGCGGGCTGCCGGGAGGTGTGGCGAGAGGGAGACGGTGAGTCGTGTCCGGGAAGCCGCGCGCAGCCGCGCACGGGCCACGGAGTAGATGATTTCCGTCGCCGAAAACAGCGGCCAATCGGAGGCCAACATCGACTTCCTGCTGGAACGTGGACCCGTCCCGCCAACCTGCGCAGCCCTGCGTCCGACCACGCTCTGGGGCTCGTCAACGGCAAGCGCCGGCACCGGGACGCGCGGTAATCCACCTGGCTGGACGCCGGGTTCTCCGATGGCACCCAAGGGGCGAGACTTAGAGTAATCCCTCTGGTCATCACCTCTGGTCATCGGTGGCATTTTCCCGCGCGGCAGCGTAGTATTGCCCGCCCCGGTTTGCCCTGAGTGAATTTGAGGATTGCCGTTGACAGTCAAGTCAGTCAAGTGACTCGGAATAGGATGCCTGCACGAAGGTACAAGTCGTTCGAAGAACTCGCGCGAGTGGAGCGGAAGCAGCATTCGGCGTCCGCACGGCGCACGTCTCCGCGGGTCGCGGGGTCCGAGCGGCTTTGGATTCAGATGGATGTCGCGGCGCACGCGCAGCCGTCCGCCGGCCGCGATTGCCGTTCGATCGTACTGGAATGGCTGGAACGGGGTTTGAGGGACCGCTTGCCGGGGAGGGCGCTACGCCACCGGCCATTCTGGCACCGTGACGCGGAAGCCTCCTGCCGGGCGGTGAGGATTCGCGGTCCGGAAAGGGACTGGTGGGCGCTGCAGGTCGAACGGACGGCGGATCCGGGCAGGCAGGTGACCACCTCGCTCACGGTCGCGACCAATCGCGGCCACCCGACGAGGATCGGAGTCGAGGTGCACGACCGATCCGCGGCTCCCGGCCCGGCCGTCGAGGAGTACCCGTCCGGACTGGTCGCCGAGATCGCGGGACGGATCCCCCTTCTTCAGAACGGAAGGCGATTCGTCTGCGACCCGATCCTGCTTGATACCGGGAAGGCCATGCGCGGCTTCCTCGACAAGCTGGTGGATCCGATGCGCGACATGCCCTTCGCGGTGGTATCGCTACCGCCGCCGGAGCCGGACGGGGACATGCTCGCGCCGACCAGCGGGCCGCTGGCACGGGCTCTGGCCGGACTGGCCGTGGTCTGGGCGCTGCCGCCGGCGATGACCTACCGCCTGAGCGACGCGGTCGGGAAGCGGCTGTCCGCATTCAACGGGGCGTGGCGCTTCTACCGCCCGGGGTTCAGTGACCGCTCGGATCGGGCACGGCATCCGCTGCTGCTGAAGGACCGTCTCGCCGACGAGCGCGGGCTAGACGCGGCGACGAGGCGGTTTCGGCGGCTGGCCGTCGAGGACCGGCTGAGGTTCGGGCACGGTGACCGGGACACGCTCGGCTTCGACGCGGTCGCGAACGAAGCGGAGGCCACCCCGCGCGGAACGAAGCGGCTGGTCGCATTTTTCCGAGGCGCCATCCGGCGCAGTTCCGCGGCCCCCGCCGGGCGCCCCCTTCTTCGACGGCGCGCCGACGTGTCCGTGCCGCCGGACCCCGTGCCTAGTAGAAGCAGGTCCCACCGCGACGGGGCCGCGACGGCGCCCGCCGAGCAGGGCCCGGAACGGCACCCGGGAGCGGGGGAGGGAGAGAGCGCCCTTCGCCGCGAGCTAACCGAGGCGCTGGACAAGGCGCGCTCACGCGGAGACCGTCACCAGCAGGCCCAGCGGAGGGCCGAGGCGGCCGAACGCGAAAACGGGGAGCTGCGCAAGCGGGTCGAGCAGCTGACCGGCCTGGTGCGGTCGCTCGGGGGCGACCCGGACGCCGCCATCCCCTTCCCGGTCGAATGGGACCAGGTGGCGGACTGGTGCGACCAGAGCCTCGCGGACCGGGTCTCGCTGACGGGATCCGCGAGGCGCGAGATGGGCGGCGCCGAGTTCACGAACGTGGGTCTGGCGGCGCAATGCCTGAGCTGGCTCGGACGAGAATACCGCGACGGCCGCCTGCGCGGTGGCGCTCCCGATCTCCACGGCCGGATCGGCGAAATCGACGAGGGCGTCTTCAACCTCCCCTGCGGAGGGGACGCCTTCGAGTGCACCTGGAACCGCCGCCGCCGCACGGTGGACTGGCACATCAAGAACGGCGCGAACACGCGGGACCCGAGGAGGTGCCTCCGCATCTACTATTTCTGGGACGAGGACACCCGCACCGTGGTGGTCGCCTCGATGCCGTCCCACCGGAGGAGCGCGCTGACGTGAAGGCGAAGCGGCATGGGGAGGGCCTCGTTTTCCCTTGGGCACGTTGGCCTCGCCGGGAAAGATGTGTGCAGGCAGTGCCCGTCACATGAGGGATCTTTTGCCGCCGCTGCTTCAATGAGTTGAACCCAATGGATCCGGAAGTCGAGTACCGGATAGTCGGAGTTGACGCGGAGGCTGCCCTTTCAGTTCCTGGCAGCTATAGCTACCATGGTGGATTGGAGGGAACTTCGCCACACTTCCGCGAAGAAGAGAAGGGGATGACCAAAGCCGAACTCGTTGAGCAGGCCGCCGATGCACTCGGAGGACGGGTCACCAAGCAGGATTGCGCGCTGGTGGTCGATGCCTTCCTCGACGCCGTGACGGACGGGCTGGCGTGCGGCGACAACATCGAGATCCGCGGCTTCGGCACCTTCAAGGTGCGGCACCGCAAGGCCCGCAAGGCCCGCAATCCCAGTACTGGCGAGGCGGTCGAGGTTCCACCGCGTTTTGCGCCGGTATTCAAGCCGTCGAGTCACTTCGTCCGGTCCGTGGTCGAGTAAGTCGGGCAACGCAGACCCCCCGAAGACGGCCCGCGCGGCCCTGTTGACCAAGAGGACCGCGAGCCTCTGACGGCCCATGATCATGCGCGGATCCCTTCGGGCCGGAATCCCGTCCGCCACCAAGCGGGTGATCAGTTCCTCCCATCGTCCCGCGCCCCCTTCCCCCTTGAGCGAGTTTTGCCCCTACTCGACTACACGAACCCAGAGAGTGCCCGAGTCCCGGGCACCTCCGAAGTCAGTGACGCTGAATCTCGCCCTGACCTTTTCGCCGTCCTCGGCGTGGGGACCGGGCGTGATCGTCAGAATCCCCAAACTGTCGAGTACGGCCGTGCCGGGTCCGATGACTTGATCCATTGAAAGGCGCAGATCGCGGAACCGGTCGGAATCGTCGTCGATCCAGCTTCTCAGATCGAACGAGTAGGATTCCTCGGGGAACACCAGCGGATTGATGTCCTGGCTGTCAACCCGCGGCGCGTGGTTCCTCGGCGGCCCCACTTCGAAGTGCCATGTGGCGGACGCGCTGTTTCCCTCCGAATCGGTGGCCTCGAGTCCGACCACGAACGAGGAACCGTCGGGCGCGTCGTCGCCGATCAGCACCACCAGATCGCTGCCCGCAATCGTGGCCGACGCGATCGCCGTGTCGCTGACTTCGGGGTCGTCGAACTCGACGCCACCATCGCTCTCGAGGTATCGGTACAACCAGATGTTCAGAGTGTCGCCCGGCCCCCCGTAGGTGATCCATGACGGGGGATCATAGAACGTCGGGCGGGAATATCCCCGCGGAAGAACTTCGGCCTCGAAAGACGATAGACTCGTTTAATCGTATTCGCTGGTGGCCGACACCTCGATGGTCGTGGTGCCCGGCCTCCAGCCTGCGACCTTCACCCGTGATCCCCGGCGGGCGACTCGGACACGGTTTCCGGATCCGTTCGCGGTGTCGGCGGTGAAGCCCTTGATCGCTCCATCACCGGACACGAAGTCGGCGAGATCAATGATCTTGGCTCGCCCCGGCCTGACCCTGACCGGCTCGATTTCGCTCCAGACGGGAGGCAGCGGTTCTGGAGTGAAGAAGATGGTGCCGGAGGTGGCTTCTTCGGAGTCGGTGGACAGGACGATGACGCCGGCCCTGCCGCTCGAGAGCCTGGAAACGGTGAGGATCGTTCTCTCGAGCGAAATGTCGAGATGCCAGGACGTACCGGGCACCCAATACACGATGGCCGAGTCGTCGCCGTCCGGGTCGCTACAGTGTTCCGCAAGATCAATCATGACCGAATCCCCGACGCCCAGAGTCTGGTTCGGGATCGGCGTCCAGACGGGCGGCTGGTTTTCGTCACCGTCGAAGGTGGCGGTCTCGTAGTCCGTTGTCGAGGTTTCCCACGCAAGGGAGGGTGCCGCCACATCGGTACAGCCTGACAGCACCAGTAGAATGGCGAATCCGCAGCATGTGGTCTTCATCGGAAGATTCTCCCCCGCGTTTCCTTTCGTGTATGGTGCCCGGCCTCCGGACGTGGTACCGGGCCATTGGTGACCGGCGGCCCGAAGGACGAAGAGCACGAGACGATGACCAACGACGCCGGCTACTACATGGTCGACGATCTGCACGCGGGCGACTACGCGGTCGCGATTTCGGACTTCGACGCGAACGAGTACGAGTTCGAGGCCACGACGCAGAGCGTGTCGGTGGGCCTGCGCGAGACGGCGACGGTGGCGTTCCAGGGCGAGCTTCTGCGCACGGCCGGGATCAGCGGCCGGGTGAGCGTGGAGGGCGTGGGCCTGGACGGCATCGCCGTCACGCTCTCGGGCGACGCCGACGCGACCATGATGACGGCCGACGGTGGTCAGTACGCCTTCACGGGCCTGGCCGAGGGCGACTACACGGTTGCGATCGAGGGCTGGGACGAAGACGCGTACGAGTTCGAGACGTCCAGCGCCGATCTGGAAGTGGCACAGGACGCCGCGGTGGTCCAGAACTTCAACGGCATGCACACGCGGTCCGCCTCGGTCAGCGGCATGCTCTTCCTGGACGAAGTCAACGCCGACGGCATGCACACCGACGGCGAGCCTGCCCTCGCGCACGCGGACGTCCCGATCCTGCTGCAGGGCCCAGGGGTGAACGACGTTCAGGTTGGCATGACCGGCGAAGACGGCAGCTACGCCTTCGAGAACCTGATGGCGGGCACCTACCGCATCCTGGTTGACGTGTCCGAGGAACTCGTGGCCGCACTGACCAAGGGCGGCTACCGCTTCGCGGGCGAGCTCACCGGACAGGTGGTCTCGGTTGATGCCGCAATGGCCGCGACCGTCAACTTCCCCTTCCGGATCGTCATGCAGACGATCCATGTCGGGGCGGTAATGGGCAACGCCGAGGGGACCGGGGACATGGTGGCCGGCGTGATGCTGGCCATGTACCCGACCGCCGAGGACGCCGACGACGGCACCAACATGCTGGGCATGGGAACAACTGACTCGGTCGGCGTGGCAAAGATCGACTTCGCGCGCGCCATGGACCTCGGTCCCGGCGGACAGGGCACCGACCACCTGGTCTTTGTCAAGGTGACGGGCACGGGCCACGACGACCTCGTCGTCTCCGACAACGCCCACATCGAAATCAAGTACGCGGCGACAGACCGCGTCAGCCAGGCTCCGACCGCAGTGCGGCTGCTCAACACCCGCGCCAACTTCCAGTGGTGGATCAAGAGCGACGCAGACGCCAAGGACGGCGACATGGCCCTCGAGGGCTGGAAGGTCGTCTTCGGCACCGACACCATCGCTACCGGACGGACGGCAAGGGCAGCTATTCCGGCACGGTCGCGCTGGGTGACAAGCCCGCCACAATGATGGTCATGGCGGACAAAGTCCAGGCGGACTCGCTCACCATGAAGGAAAAGTGGACGCAGTCGGCGGCGCTCGAGTACACGCACAACCCGCTCGCGCTTCCGGCCATGAACACGGCTGAGATGAACGATCTGGGTCCGATCCACATCACCTACACGACGCAGAGGCTGGTCGTGGGCGTGTACCGCGAGGCGGACGACGAGGATGGCTACACCGACTACCGGAGCGCATTGCCTCTTGGCGACCACCGGCCCCACAAGGACGTGGCCAAAGGAATGACGATCCGTCTGATGGCGCGCGACGGTCGCGACAGGCTGCGCACATACACTTGGGACCCAGATCCGAAGACGGGTAAGGACCGGAAGACAGGTGTGGCCTCTCCCGGTGGTGCGAACGGCCTGGTCACCTTCACGGGGATTCCGGCCGACGCCGAACTCACCGTTCGCTACGAGGTGGGCCCCAACCGCAAGCAGGTCGACTTAGGTTACGACGATATCGAGACCTTCGGCGACGATCTGACGGACTTCGGTGTCACCGTCGGCGCCTTCGGCGACATGGCCGGCGCCGGTCCCGAAGTGCGGATGTGCTCGGCTTCGGACGACACGAATCCCGACGCCGCCGAGGACGAGTGGTGCGCGACCTTCGGGTACGTGTGGATGACCGGTCAGTTGAGCGGCAACGTGGGCAATCAGAGGGGCCACAAGGTCGAGATCGACCCGGAGACGGGCCACGGCGCGACCGACGGCGACACCAGGACCGGCACCCGCGGTGCCTACAGGTTCACCGGCATTCAGGACGGCGAGTACTCCGCGACGGCGTCCGACCAGGGCGATTACACCGTCGACGGCGTGCCCACGAAGAAGGGCATCGCGGTGTACCACGACGAGTACGCCGACAACAAGGATGAGGACAAGGCGGACTCCGCCTGGGCCGGCCGCAGGGCGCAGGCCAGGGCGAGCTGGACGACCACCAAGGGTGGCCTGGGCGTCTGGGGCTACGTCGCGAACGACAACGACGGCAACAACCTGGTCCGTGGCGACGAGGGGATGGCCGGCATCAAGGTGAAGCTGCTCACGAACGTCGTCTTCTGGACGACGGCGACGGGCGGAGCAACCCGCGCCGGAGCGATCAGGAGTTCCAAGACCGCCGCGACCGCCGAGACGGCGGCCAACGGGCTCTACGCGTTCAACGGATTGAACAACAAGACGAAGTACTGGGTCCAGGTGGTGGCGGGCAGCGACGCCGCGGGCTACCGAAACGTGGCTTCGAAGGTGCCGAATCTGGCGGGTGGTTCGAGCGGGATGAACGCACAGACCTACCCGGCGTTGCCGGAGGAGAGCACATACCGCAAGCCCACCTGGAACCGCGCGCGCGGTACTGCCGGGAACACGAGCGTGCCGTACACGGTCGGCACGGGCGCGGCCGCCCAGACGGCCACGCTGCACAACTTCGGCCTCGTGTACACCGACGGCACGGTGGCAGGCAGGGTGAACAACGTCAGCGGCTCGAACGCCAACATCGATGTCCGGATCATGAGCGGCCTCGACGACGACGACCTCTGGGAACGGGCCACCAGCCGCAGCGGCGAGTTCTCGGTGGAGAACCTGATGGAAGGCAACTACACCGCCGAAATCGAGGACAAGGACTGGGAGGCGCCTTGCATGAACGCAGCCGGCACCGCGGCCGACGATGACAACGTCGACAACGACGGCGAGTGCAACAACCCGGCCGCCACGACGCTCAGTGGCTCGGTCGAGGGGCGGGACGACTACCATAGCATGGGCACCCTGTACGTCTACAGCTCAGAGATGGCCGACGACGACAACCTGACCTCGCTCACGGTCACGCAGACGGTGGGTGGCATAGTGGACACTATCGGCATCTCGGCTACCGGCAACGACCTCGAGCAGAATCCCAGCGGGACGACCGCGGTATCGGGCCCGGGGGGTGAGGCCATTGCCTACGACACGGAGAGCGTGAAGGTCATCCCGAAACTCGCGGATCGGGACGCCACCGCGCAGGCCATGATGGGCAGAACCGCGTGCCCCGGCAACTCCTGCAAGCTGCCGTATCACGCGACGGGCGGAACCACGAACGGGAATGACGATCCAGAGCGTACAACGGAGATCACCGTCATGGTCACCGCCGAGAACGGCTACAACGACCACGCGTACACCTTCAGTGTCTCGCGCACCAACCCGGTGGACAACGTCCTCGAGCGCGGCGAGATCCTGGACCAGGCCGGCTCGGAGGCCGGTGGATCCGGTGGTGATGGCCAGACTGCGGGGAATCCGTGGCAGGTCACAACCGCCGGCTCCGACTCCACTGAGATCACCCTGACCTTCAACCTGGAAGAGGTGGGAACGGGCGACGACGCAATCTGCGGACAGAGTGTTTCCGTGAAGATCAACGGCGGAGCCAAGAAGGACGCGAGCGACGACACCGAGAACGATGCCTGCGAGGACGAGCAGTACAGACTGAGCGCGGGAAGCAGCGGCACGGTGTACGAGATCACCATCATGTCGCAGGACGAAGTGGCCAAGAAATACTACATTAACCTCACCACCGGCTAACCATTCCCACCTTTTGCATCCCGCGAGAGTCCTTGGAAAGTCCCCCGCCCGGTTCGCCGGGTGGGGGCTTTCCGCTTCCCCTTGGACATCGAAGGTTTCGTCCTCGGTTCCACATGGGGAATGAGGCCATTCATCCACTCGCGACCGTGCATCCCACGGCCCAGGTCGACGCCACCGCAGTCGTGGAAGCGGATGTCATGATCGGTCCAGGTGCCTTCATTGGACGGCACGCGATCATCGGCGAGCGGGTGATTCTCAGGCGAGACGCGAAGGTGGGCGAGTATGCGCGGGTGCACGCCGGGGCGAGTGTCGGACAGGGCGCCGAGATCGGGCCCGGCGTGAGGGTTGGCATCAAGGCGATGGTCGGCGCGAAGGTTCTTATGGGCGTCCGGGCGAACCTGGGCAACCGGGCAATGCTGGGCGACGGCGTTCACGTCGAGGATCGAGCGACGGTCGGAGACCGCGCAACGCTCAGGCGGGGTGTACATGTCGGCTCCAGGGCGCGGATCGGTGACCGGTGCCAGATCGGCAAGATCGTTCAGGTTGGTTCCGGCGCCAAGTTCGGCATCCGCGTGGGTGTGGGTGCCGAAAGCGTCATCGGGCCGGATGCGGTAATCGGCAACAGGGCGTTGATCGGCCGACGTGCCCGCGTGGCCAAGGGTGCTACCGTGCCCTCGCGAGCTTTGGTCGGCGATCTGGAGAAGGTGCGGAACATTCAGTGAACGGCCCTTTCGATGCAGGTCTACTGTATGAGGTGCTCGCCCTTTCGCCCCCGTGGTACGTGCGGGAAGTCGGCTTCGATGACGAATCGAGAAACACCGTTGAGGTGACTCTCGAATTCACCGTAGGAAGTGAGTTCACCTGCTCCGCTTGCGGGGCTGATGGTTGCAAGGCCTATGACACCCTCCCGAAACGCTGGCGGCACGTCGACCTCTTCCAATACCGATGTTTCCTGCGTGCCTACTCACCCCGAGTTGGTTGCCCGAAGTGCGGAATCCGTCAAGCGGAGATCCCATGGGCGCGTTTGCGGAGCCGGGTCACATACGAGTTCGAGGAGTATTTGCTGAATCTCATGGAAGAGTTGCCGTCGTACCGGGCCTTGGCGCGAATCGTCGGCGAGCATGACACGCGCGTGACGCGGTTGGTCAAGGCGCTGACGGAACGCAGGCCGTGACGAGCAGCGGAAACGAAGATGAACGCGACCGGAAGATCCATTTCGCCTCACGGCGGATGCCGGAAGGCCAAGAAGGCGGCCCAGCCCAACTACGAGTTCTGTCCGATGGCGCAAAAGCGCGGGGCACCTCGGCTCCCACATCTCTTAGGTCGAGAGCGCGTTCTACAGCGTCCCGCCCCGCTGGGCCGCTACGAGATTGACGTGCCACGGCCCGCACCGTTGAGATCGTTCACGAGCATCATGCCGGGTCGCCGCGCACCTGCGGATCCGCGGAGGACGCGGACAACTCGACCGAAGTCGTCACGTCACACAATGCCCCGCCTTCGCACCGCGCACAGGCGGGATGAACAGTCCGTCGGGACTCATAGCCTTATGGCAGGAGGACCGGGCCGCACACGGGCGCCCTCGACAGGCGCCCTCTCGACACGCCCTCGACTCGATGTCGCGCCGATTTAGAAATGTCCCCCGTTAGCGAATCGGATGGTGTTCGGTCAACGACGGAACCAGATCCGAGAGGGATGCAGATGGACTTGAGTCTGAAGGAGAGGGATCGCGTTTCCGTGCTGAGACAGGTAGGCGAGGGTTGGCTGGCGGCTGCCGTCGGCGCTGAGCGGATTGGCGTGACGCCGCGGCACTTTCGGCGGCTACGCCGGAAGTTCGAGGCCGAAGGGGGATGCGGCGGTGATTCACGGACTGCGGGGGCGGCGGTCGAACCGCGCGCTGCCACGCGAGCTTCGGGAACGGGCGCTTGAGGTCGCGACGAAACCGCTGTACCGGGACTTCGGGCCGACCCTGCTTGCCGAGCACCTGGAGAAGAGCTTCGCCCTGCGGGTGAGTCCGGACACGCTGCGTGTCTGGATGCTGGAGGCCGGCCTGTGGAAGCGACAGCGCAGGCGGGCCAAGCACCGCAGGCGCCGTCCGCGGCGGGCGGCGCTGGGCGAGCTGGAGAGCAGTGGGACAGTTCAGTGCATGCGTGGCTGGAGGACCGGGCTGCGGGCGACCAGGTGCTGATCTCGATCCATGACGATGCGACGAGCCGGCTGATGATGGCCCGCTTCGTCGAGCGCGACGACGGTGCGGAGAACCGGCGGGCGATCATCGGATACCTGCAGCGCCACGGCCGCCCCCTTGGCGGTCTACACGGACCATGCCGGGCGAGGAGCGGACCGACACGATCATCTCACGAGGGCTGGGTGAGTTGGGGGTCGAGGTGATCCTGGCAGGCTCGCCCCAGGTGAAGGGACGAGTCGAGCGGACCTTCGGCACGGCGCAGGACCGCCTGATTCAAGGAGATGCGGGTGGCAGGGGTCTCCACCCTCGACGCTGCGAATCGGTTCCTGGCCGAGCACTGGGTTCCGTTCTGGAACGAGCGCTTCACGGTCGAGCCCCGGGATGCCCTCGACGCGCACCGGCCACTGCCGCCCGGCATCGACCTCGAGGCCCTCTTCGCGGAGACGGCGACCCGGAAAGTGGCCCGTGACTTCTCCATCCGCTTCAAGAACCGGTACTGGCAGATCCCGGAGGGGGAGGCCCGAGGCATCCGGCCAGGGGACGAGGTCATCGTCGAGTCCCGTCTCGGCGGGGACCTGCACTTCAGGCTCGGCCACCGCTACCTGGCGGTCGAGTCCCTGGGTCGCACCCGTCCTCCGGCAACACCCGCGAAGGATCCGCCCCCGAAGCCCCGAAAGCCGGGGTCGAAGCCGCCAAAGCCCGCACCGGACCATCCATGGCGAAGGCAAATCCACGCCAGCGCCCGGATGGCCATGGCCCGGCGGAACCAGCGGCCCACGGAAGAGGCTGCGCGAAGCAATGGACGGCCTGCGGAGCCGTCGGACGCCGTACGTGCGAGCGTCCCTGATGGCCGGGCACCTCGCCGGAAGACCGATGTGGGACAGGTATGATCACCACCTCGGGGTCCCACCGCCCGGCCAAGGCAGGGTTCGACCCAATACCAACGCGGCCGCCGGCAACCCCCCGATCTCCGGGCCGGGCATGCCCGTCCCACCGATCGGGGGGTCCACTACCCACGCCACCCCCGCCCCGCTCCGGCTGGCCGGGGGTGGCAAACTCTCACCCAGGGGGGGACATTTCTATTTCGCTCTACCCCCGGGACATTTCTATTCCGGTTTGACAACACGCCCTCGACTCGACACGCCCTCGACTCGCCCTCGACTCGACCTTGCGGCTGGACCGGACATCGCGTAGCTTTGGGTCCAATACGCTCCATCAAATGGGTCTGAGTTGCGTGTTGCACCGGGTGCTCGACCATCCTGACCCGGTCTGCAAAACATGGTCCTGCGGACTAGCCAACCGCACGCCTCCGTCGCCCACAAAGGGTGGCGGAGGCTGTTTTGTTTCCAGCACTTGTTCCCCGGTCATCGCCTCAGCGAGTGAGTCGGTGCGTGTGTTCGATGCGTGTGATGCGGGATCGGCACTGAGGTGTTAGGTTAGGGGTGCAGCTGAGGGTTTGTGGCTCCGGTGGCCCTGGACACGGACCCTCTGTAATCAGGCCCTCAATTGATGGAGCATGGCCCATGCGCCGACAGACCGGCCAGTCTCTTTCCTGGTGCTCAGTCTTTCACCCTGCGCGCCTCGCGGAACATTGGGCACGCTCAGAAGCCGAGCGCGACGACCTTCGCTTCAGAGCGCGTTGGGAGCTCAGCGACGACGAAGTTGATGCGCGATTCGCCAGCGAACATCGCGGGCTTGACGACGACCAGATCCGGACTGCTTTAGATTTCCATCGGGTGGTGCGGCACTTCGCCGAGAACGTCAGGCGCGAGCACTATTCGAACCGGCCGTTGAAGGATGTCTACGAAAACTGGCTTCAAGCGCTGGCCCGGGTGATGGACCGGTGCGGCCTGCGGCGCGGGGATCCGCTCGATGACCAGTTTGCCGTTTCTCAATTGGGGACCGCTAACGGTTTGGACTTCTGGACCGAGCTTGAGAAGCACCGTGAGGCGCGGGACTACGCAGATTTGGAAGCGGCAGAGGGGGGTGATCGGAGGAACGCGTTTCTGGCCTATCGGTGGGCGCGGGAAAACTGCGCCGCCCCCGCGGCCGAGCCAGTGCCGCTCAACCGAAGCGCGACAACGCCGGTATCGTTCGTCCACAGCTTTGACCTCGGCTGCCGCGATCGAGGGAGCGGTGAGGACGCCCCCGACTCGGATGGGGATTTTCGGCGACTTGCCCTGTCGGCGCGTCCCGGCACGGTCTCCGATGTTCTAATCGGCCGTCTGCGTCATCCGGACGCGGCGGCCGGTTTTTCGTCTCAGGACGCGGCGCACGGCGTGGGCCTCTCGCGGAGGAAGGTGCACCATGGGACCTGTGAGCCAAGAGTCGGACGCCCCGAATTGCGCCACGGAGCGCTGACGGCGAAGATCCTGGACCACGATGGCCGGAGCGCCGAGGCGCCGGAAGAGAGGGGGCGGACGTGATCGACCCGACGGCCGAACTCCTGCAGGCCATGGCCGAATGCGGCCTGCACCCCAAGCAGATCATCTGGGACGGCGAGTGGCACCGCTTCCCCGGCATCGACCAGACCAGGGGCGACAACGGCCGTTACAAGGCGTTCGCCGACCAGCGCGGCGCCCTGTTCATGGACATGCGGACCAAGGAACAGTGGAAGTGGCCGGGCGACAATCCGCTGTGGCGGGAGAAGCTGAAGCACCTCGAACCGCTGTCGGCCGAGGAGGTCAGACGAAAGAAGGAGGAGGCCGCGAAACAGCGCGCCAAGGACGCCGAGATCCACACCCAGCGCATCCTGAACCTGTGGGAACGCGCGAAGCCGCTCGAGGACCGCGGACACCCCTACCTCGAAGGCAAGGGCATCGCCGGCAACATCCCGATCCTGAAGTCGATCATCGATCCCGATACGGAGCAGGAAATGCTCCTGATCCCCATGCGCGACCGGCACGGCAAGATCAGGAACCTGCAACGCATCTGGCCGGACGGCACCCGGAAGCAGATGAAGCAGGCGGCCGGCAGCAGCGGTCTCTACGAGACGATCGGCGGTCGGCACTACATGGAGAACAAGACGCTCTACATCTGCGAGGGTTGGGCGACCGGATGGTCGATCTCGCTCGCGACCGGGTGCGCGGTGATCGTCGCGTTCTTCGACGGCGGGCTGCTCACGGTCGGCGAGATCATCCGGAAGAAATATCCCGAGGCGAAACTGATCATCGCCGCGGACAACGATCGCTGGAAGCCGGTCAAGCGCGAGGGCAGGATGGTCAACCCCGGCGTGTGGGCGGCCAGGCGGGCCGCGAAGGAACTCGGCGCCGAGCACTGCATTCCGGACTTTCCCGACCTGTCCACCAAGCCGACGGACTACGACGATCTGCGGCGGCTCACGAATCTGGCCGTGGTGCGCGAATGGCTGGATCCGGCCAAGGCGTCCAGGGCCGTCATCACGCCGCCGCCCGAACCTGACGCCGAACCGGAGGAACCGGAGGAACCGGAATCGGGGGAACCCGAAGCGGAAGAGGAGGGAGAGCATTGGACGGATTCGTTCACGTCACGGTTTCTTGGCGGCCTCGACGACGTGCACTACTTCATTCCAGAGGACTACGGCCAGATTCTCGCGTTTTCCGCATCACGGCTAGGAGACAAAAACTTAGGCATGTTGGCGCCGGACGAATGGTACGAGGACCACTTCGGTCTCCGAACCCGGAACGGGGTGAAGATCGAATGGTCCACGGCCGCACGTGCGATCATCCGCGAATCGATGGCCACCGGGACCTACCAGCCGGGCAAGGTGCGGGGACGGGGCGCGTGGGAGGACAAAGACCACAAGCCGCTGCTTCACTTGGGCGACAGGCTGCTTCCGCCGGACGGCAAGCGGTACATCCGTCCGGAGACCTACGACGGGGACGGTCGCATCTACCCGCAGCTTCCCCGCCTCAAGGGGCCAGCGAATGAGATCCTGCCCGTCAAGACGAGTCGATGGGTTCTGAATCTGTTCGAGTCGCTGCTGTGGGAACACCCGGCCACGGGACTGCTTGTGGCCGGATGGACCGCACTCGCCCCGCTCTGCGGGTGGTTGCCATGGCGGCCGCACATCTGGATCACCGGACCGGCCGGGTGCGGCAAGTCGACGATCATCCGCGACATCATCAGGCCGCTCCTAGCCAAAATGGTGTCCTACAACGAAGGCGGCACGACGGAAGCCGGCATTCGGCAGACCCTGGGGTCGGACGCGCTGCCGGTGCTGATCGACGAAATGGGCAAGGACACGCCCGACACGCGCACCCGGGTGCATCGAATACTTCGGCTAATGCGGTCGGCCTCGTCGAGCGGCGACGGCGCCGCGATCGTGAAGGGCACACAGCACGGCAAGGCGCTCCGGTACCACGCCAGGTCCATGTTCTGCCTCGGGTCAGTCGGTGGGGCGCTCAAGGATCCGCAGGATCAGCAACGTGTCCTGCTGGCGCACCTGCGGGATCCCCGAATGCTCGGGGAGGACCGCCAGCCGCATTGGCACGATGTGCAGGGCAGGATCAACCAGATCTCGCCGCGACTCTGCCACATGCTGCTGGCGCGGTCGGTCAAGTGGCTGAGGTCGGGCAGGCTCACCGAGTTGCTGGCGCTCACCAGGACGGCCGCGAGCATCGTGCTCGACAGCCAGCGCTCCGGCGACCAGTTCGGCACGCTGCTCGCGGGCACCTACATGCTCAAGGACAGGATGGATACGAAGCTGCCCGACCAGGACGAGGTCGTCGCGTACGCGAAGGACATCGATTTGGCCTACTACATGGATGAGGCCGAACCCGAAGGCCACGACATCCTCGACCTGCTCTTCCAGGTGCAGGAGACGGTTCCGACCTCCCACGGCAACTTCAAGAAGAGCATCGGCGAAATGATCGCGCTCGTCATCAAGAGTCCGCGCGAACTCGAACCGCCGAAGGGCGTCATGCAGTTCGCCGACGCGAAGCGGTTTCTCAAGGACATCGGCTTCATCGTGGACTCCGACTGCCTCTACATCGCGAACAAGAGCATCTGGATCTCCCGGCAACTCAGGGACACCTCGTACACCGACAGCCACGCCAGCCTGCTGCGGCTTCTGCCCGGCGCGTCAGCTGCGTCGAAGCCGAAATGGTTTGCTGGCCGGCAAAGTCGCGCGACGAGAATCCCCTTGAGCGTAATCCCGATCGAGGACCGGACACCGGCGATGACCAACGATCACGAATCCGGCTCGATTTTTCCAATCCAACGAAGGGGGAAGCATGGGAATGAGCGCGTGTCCGCCGGTGGCTGACCGTGCCGACATCACCTCAACCCGACCCCCCACTGAATTTACCCCGGATCCTGCGGCCAGAAATGGGAGCGCACCGCCCGGGGCCTTAGATTA
>JAPPNO010000102.1 GCA_028873845.1 Gemmatimonadota bacterium
ATCCGGGCGCGGCGGCCGGTGTCGGCAACCGCTACGGCCAGTTCACGCCGTTCGGGTTCAACGGCGCCTTCTACTACACAAGGATCGGGTATTCCTGGTAGCGGATTTCCACACCCGTATCGCAACTCCGGCCCCGGGTCGGCCTCGTGCCGGTCCGGGGCCGGTGGTTTATGTGGGTGACCCGTCATGAGCGAATCCCCCTTTCTGATTGAGGACGGGGTGCTCCCCGGGCAGATCACCGAAGCCGCCATCGTCCAGACGACATCCAGCAGCTTGTGAACCGGCCTGCAGGAACGAGTGGAACTGATCCCCTACTGGTCCCGCCACCGCCGCCGCCCCACCTTGAATCGGGAGACAGCGTTGGCTGGAGATCCCCTCGCGGCAGCCTCGCGATTCCCGTGACGGGAAGTCCCGCCCGACCCCAGGCAGCCGGAGGTGCCCGATGTCCGCAAGCCCCCCAACCTCAACGCCCAGCCTTGCCTTCGCTGCAACACTGCTTCTCGTGGCCGCCACCACCCCGGACGCGGCCGCCCAGCGCAAGTTCGCCACCGTCGATTCCCTGCGTCACATCCAGTCCGTCGAACCGCGCTCCGGCCCCCCGGGCACCGTCGTCAGGATCTACACCGAGAACCTGCCGTTGCAGGCGAGGATCCACGTGGGAGTGGGAGCCATGCGGGCCGGCTTCGAGGCACTCGCCGAGGGCACGCAGGAGATGTGGGGCGAGGTCTCGGCGACGGTGCGGATCCCCGACTATGCCACGTGGGAGCGCCCCCTGGTCTTCATCGTCTTCAACGGCATTTTCAGCCCGATCGGGATTTCCGACCCCTTCCACGTCACCGATGAGGAGGGGCTGGTCCAGCGGGCCGGCCGCATCACCGACGAGGGCCTCGGGTGCGTCACGCTGCGCGACGGCGACGAGTACATGTACGCGCTGACCGGCGTTCCGGGTGACCTTAAGCCAGGTGACGAGGTGGTGGTGCAGGGAACCGTCACGCTGGACGGGCCCTGCGGGGGTGCCGACCAGATCGCGGTGATGAACCTGAAGCGCAGCGGCTGAACCGCGGCTTGTCCGGCGGCGAAACGCCCGCCGGCTACCCCACCGGCTCCAGCCGCACGATCGGCGTCTGTCCGTCGCCCCTGGCCTCGAGCGCCACGTAGATGTAGCCGTCGGGTCCTTCGCGCACGTCGCGCACTCGTCCCATGCCCTGCAGGATGGTCTCCCTTGCGACGACCCGTCCGTCCTCGATCGTCAGCCGGTCGACGTTCTGTCCCGCAAGCCCTCCCGCGAAGAGGTTGCCCCGCCACTCCGGAAACTTGTCTCCCGTGTAGAAGGCGAGCCCCGACACCCCGATCGAGGGTACCCAGAAGTGGACGGGCTGCTCCATGCCCTCGGCATGGGTCGCGTCGTGGATCTTCGTGCCGCCCCGGTAGTTGACCCCGTAGCCGATCACGGGCCAGCCGTAGTTGGCGCCGGCGGTGGAGACGTTGACCTCGTCGCCTCCGCGGGGGCCGTGCTCGGTCAGCCACACGCCGCCGTCATCCGGGTGGATGGCCAGCCCCTGCGGGTTGCGGTGGCCGTAGCTCCAGATCTCGGGCATCGCGCCGGCCCGGCCGGCGAAGGGGTTGTCTTCGGGCACGCTCCCGTCGTCGTGGATCCGCACGATCACCCCGTGGTGGTTGGAGAGGTCCTGCGCGGGGTGGGCGGCGAGGTCACCGGTCGGGCTTGCCATGCGATCGCCCACCGAGAGGTAGAGATAGCCATCGGCGTCGAAGGCGAGGCGGCAACCGTAGTGCCCTCCGCCCCGGGACACCGCTTCGAAAACCTCGTCCACGAGTGTGAAACCGTCGTTCTCGAAGGTGCCCCGGATCACCGCCGTCGTGCCGGCCCGTCCCAGGTCCTCCCTGGGCTTCGAGTAGCTGATGTAGATCATCCGGTTCGAAGCGAAGTCCGGGTGCGGCACCACGTCCATGAGCCCGCCCTGGCCGCGCGCCACGACCTCGGGAATGCCCGGGACGGGGTCGGGAAGGAGCTTGCCGTCGCGCACGATCCGCAGCCGTCCGGCGCGCTCGGTCACCAGAATATCGCCGTCCGGAAGGAACGCAATCGACCACGGAACCTCGAATCCCTCGGCCACGGGAACCACCCGGAAATCGTGATGGGCGGTTCGCCGGACGTCCGACTGGGCCGAAACGGGGGAGAAAACGGCGGCCAGAACCGCGCCGGAGAGGAAAAACGACACTGCACGAGTCATGAATCTTGCCCTTTGGAGCCGGTTGGGTTGTGGGGTGCTCGAACGGAATGGATACCGCCATTTCGACGATTGGACCAGCCCCGGTGTTCACTCGCCGTTTCGGTACGCGATGGATCCGTTGATTCGTAAGTCATTACCGTACAATATCTTACTGCCGTAGAGCGTCGCCGGCACGGTTCCGGGTGACCGACCGGAGGGGTGACGAATCGGGCAGCGGGGGCGCACCCGAACCCCGATCCGGCCGGCTCGAGGCCGGTGGCCCGGTGTATCCCGATGCGTATTCTCCGTCCCCGCCCGCGGATTCGCGTTTGCGTTTTGCGGACCCGCACCGTATTGTGTGAGCGTCGGCAGTGCCGTCCGAAGGAGTCGGCGGCCGACAGCGTGGACACATTCACCTCTTGAAAGGAGATGTCCAATGTCCAATCGCTACTGCATCAGCGGTGTGATTGCGGCTCTGGTGCTCGCGTTCAGCGTAGCCGGAGCCACGAACCTCGCCGCCCAGACTGGCGCTGTAACCGGGCAGGTTACGGATGCCACCACAGGTCAGCCTCTCAACGATGCCGCCATTTCCCTGGTGGATACCGATGTGACGGGGCTGACCGCCACCAACGGACGTTATCTGCTCAACAACGTTCCGGTTGGTGTGTACACCGTCAAGGTCGTGATCCTCGGGTACGCCACCCAGGAGAAGGAGGTCACGGTCACGCCGGGGAGCACTCAGCAGGTCGATTTCCAGCTCGAAATCTCCGCCATCAACCTGGACGAAATCGTCGCGACGGGTGTGGCGGGCCAGGTTGAGCGCAGGAAGGTCGGCGTGTCGCTGCCTTCGGTGAAGGTGGATGAGCTCACCGAGACCATGCCGGTCGACAACTTCAGCCAGGTCCTCGAGGGTCGTATTCCCGGTGTCCGTTCCATCGGAACCAACGGGTCGATCGGCGGCGGGCGCCAGCTTCGCATCCGCGGCATCGACACCTTCGGGTACACGAGTGTGCGTCCGGTGGTGTACATCGATGGCGTCCGGGTCGACACGCGGAAGTACGAGTGGGGCTACATGGGCACCACCTGCTGCGGATTCTCCGGCGGTGCCGGTGAAGACCGTCTCGGCGACCTGAATCCCGAGGAGATCGACCGGATCGAGATCCTCAAGGGCCCCGCGGCGGCGACGCTCTTCGGCTCCGAGGCCGCCGCCGGCGTGATCCAGGTGTTCACGAAGCGCGGCCGGAGCAACACGCCGTCCACCTTCACGCTGAACTCCAGCGTCGGCATGAACCGCCTCCGGGCGAACCTTCCCACGAAGTTGCGGCCCACGCTCCAGGGGCCCGACGGATTCGTTCCGTGGGATCCGAATGAGACGCTCATCGAGAACGGCCTCGTCAACACCTACGACCTTTCGGCTTCGGGCGGCGGCGAAGACGTCACGTACTTCGTGTCCACCGGACTGAGCTACGAGGAAGGCTCGATCAAGCCCAACGACGCGACGCGCGGCAACATCCGCGTGAACCTCAACTGGACGGCGTCCGAGAATCTCTCACTCGGCCTGACCTCCGGGTACGTCCGCAACAAGATCTTCGCGCTTCAGACGGGCAACAACTGGCTGGGCATCTACACCAACGCGATGCTGAGCAACCCGTTCAACGCCACCGCGGAAGAGCCCTACGGCGGCGGTCTGGACGTGAACGTGGAGAACTCGCAGGCGATCAGGACGTTCTCCGACGCGGACCGGTGGACCGGCAGCGTGACGCTGAACTACACGCCGATGCCGAACTTCAGCCACCGCTTCACCTTCGGGCTCGACGCGGTGACCGACCAGAAGACCCGGCACCTGCCCTGGGGACGCTACTATACGTACCTCGGCGAGCGTGGCGAGAAGAACATCGGATACCGGTCGGCGCGGAAATTCACGAGTGATTTCCTGTCGTTCTACGACTACGACAACCTGTTCGGCATGGACTTCCTGACCGGGTCGATCTCGTTCGGCGGCCAGGGCTACTGGGACGTCGCGTCGCTTTCCATGGCGATCGGCAGGGGGTATGCCGCCTCCGGCGTCACCACGGTCAGCGGCAGCTCCGAGAGGCAGGCGAACGAGAGCTTCTCCGAGGAGATCAACCTCGGGTTCTTCCTGCAGAACCGCTTCGACCTCAGCGACGACCTCTTCGTGACGACAGCGGTGCGGGCGGACGGCAACTCCGCATTCGGTGACAACTACGGATTCCAGATTTACCCGAAGGCGGACGTCGCGTACAACATCCCGCAGACGGTCCTTCCCGAGATGGTGTCCAGCCTCAAGTTCCGTGCGGCCGTCGGCATGGCCGGCAAGGCCCCCGGAGCGTTTGCCAAGTTCCAGACGTTCTTCCCCGTCACGGTGCTGGAGGACAAGCCCGGCGTGACACCTTCGGGCCCCGGCAACCAGGACATCGAGCCCGAGAACAAGCGGGAAGTCGAAACCGGTCTCGACATCGGCCTGTTCAACAACCGGGTCGGGATGGAGCTGACCTATTACGACGCGCGTACGATCAACGCCCTGTTCTACCTTCCGAAGGCGCCCAGCACGGGCACCTACGGCCGGACCGAGAATTGCTGCGTATGGCTGAACCGGGGCTTCGAGGCGGCCGCGACCGGATCGGTGATCGAATCGGCTTCCTTCCGCTGGAACATGAACCTCACCTACGAGTGGAACTTCAACCGCCTCCATGATCTCGGCGACGCCGCGGTCGACGATTCCGTGGGCATGTACACCCGTGACCCGGAGACCGGCTTCTGGACGTTCAGCCACTGGCGGTATACCAGGCAGCTGAGCGGATGGTTCGAGGGTGAGTCCATCGCAAACCTGTGGGGCTTCGAGATCGAGAGTTGGGATCCGGAAGCGCGGACGCACATCCGCACGGAACGCCCCTTCAACATCGGCCTGAGATTCCCCACCCACATGGGATCGATCAACAACACCTTCCAGATCAAGAACGATCTGGTGGTCAGGTTCCAGTTCCGGGGCGAGACCGGTCACCACATGCAGAATGCGGACCGCGCCTATGGGATCCGCCAGTACGGCTACGACGAGTTGCTGGTGGAAGCCGACCCGAGGGACGGGACCTTGACCGCGGCGGGTGATTCCATCCTGGACTACCACCGCAAGGTCTGGGCGCTCGACTCGCGCGAGCACATCCGTCTGCAGGAGCTGTCGTTGGCGTACACCGTGCCGGAGAGCGTCAGTGGCCGGCTCGGACTGCAGAGGACGACCGTCATGCTGTCGGGGTACAACCTGCACTGGTGGGACCACTGCAATTGCCAGGATCCCAATGCGTCCTACAGCGCCAGCGACTTCGACGGCTTCCCGTTCCTGAGTCCCTCGCAGCCGAGAAAGTTCCAGCTGTCGGTCAGAACGCGGTTCTAGGACCGGTGTGAAACCAGACAGAATTGCCTTGACTGTCAAGAACAGGAGAGAAAAATGAATTGGAAGAAGAAAGGAAAGGTCCTGGGCGTCGCACTGCTCTCAGTGTCGCTCGGCGCCTGCGACCTCCTTACGGTGAATGACCCGGGCCGATACACCGGCCCCGACCTCGACGGCGCGCTACAGGCGGTCGCCGACGGTGTGGAGGGTTATTCTCAGCAGTACGTTCAGTACATCGCCACCTACACCGCCATCCTGGGGGACGAGTACCAGCACACCGGTACCTGGTCAGGCTTTGACTCCCTCGACCATGGCACCTTCCTGTACAACTGGTACAGCTTTTTCGCCTACGTCCCAACGAACCGGCGAGTGTTCGCCGAGCAGTCGTGGGAGAGGTTCGAAAGGGTGCTCGGGGCGGCGGAAGCCGCCAGCAGCTCGGTAGGCGCCCAGGTCAGGCTGGCCAGGGCCGGGTACACTTTCCAGTCGGTATGGCACAATTGCGAGTCGGTGGCCGAGCCCGCCCCGTCTCCGGCTCTGTCCGACATCGAGCTGCGGAAGATTGCCGCCGACCAGTTCTCCGACGCGATCAGCGTGGCGGAGGCTGCCGGCACGCCATTCTATGCGAACGCGGCCCGTGCAGGCAGGGCCATGTCGCTCATGATGGCCGGCGAGTATGATGCTGCGGCGTCCGCAGCGGCGCAGGTCCCGGATGGCTTCACCTACGGTCAGATCTTCAACCAGATTTCGCGGAACTACATGGTCGTAGTGACGACGAAGGGCCACAACGAGGCCGCAGGGCTCATGTATTGGCTGTGGCCACGGATCGACAAGACCGAGGACAGTCACTCGTATATCAGGGACTGGGCGACGAACGAGCATGACATGCGCATGCCGGCATGGTTCGACGGCGAAATCGCGACGGACAACATTACGCCGCACTACAGCCAGTACAAGTACGACACCGACCTGGCCCGGATTCCCATGTATCATTCGGACCACATGAAGCTGATCCAGGCCGAGGCCATGGTCAGGAACGGTGACTATGCAGGTGCGACGGCGATGCTGAACGGCCTCAGGGCAGCTGTCGGTCTGGCTGCATTGGATGTTCCGGACAGCGAAGACATGATGTGGGAAGCGCTGCTGAACGAGCGTTTCGCGGAACTCTTCATGGAGGGACACCGCGCGTCCGACCTTCATCGCCTGGGGTTGGTGCGGGAACGCTTCGACTCCTTCAACGATCCCGAGCGGCCTGGAGCCGGCCGGCCGACGCAGTTCTCCGGCAGCGCCAGCGAAGCTCAGTACAATGACATGATCGATGATGAGGAATCTCTGCGCTGCTTCCCGAAGGCGTGAGGTTGCTGTAGACTGACTCGGCGATTGGGTGAGTGTTCTCGCTCGTCCGTTGCCGAAGACCTGACGGAGCGGGGTCGGGCCGGAAGTACTCGGCTCGGCCCCGCGCCGGTATTGGGGGGGTGACCCGATGAAGCCAGCGATTGTGCGAGACCGGAGTCGGCGCCTGACAGCGCCCGTGGCGACCCGCGGTGAGAATCGCCAGGGCATTCGACCGGCGGTGCGTTGGGTTGCGCTTGCGATCACGGCTGTTGCCGGTTTGGCGGCCGGCCCCCCGTTGAGCGCTCAGGATCCCGGCGTCCACGTAGGGGCCATCGCCGGGCAGGTGTTCGACCAGGAAACCCGGAAGTGGGTCGCCGGCGTCGAGGTCACGGTCGACGACATGGAACCGGTCATCACCGATGCCGAGGGCCACTTCAGAATCGACGCCATTCCGGCCGGGTGGCATCGCGTCGTTACCCGGAGGATCGGGTATGAAACGCGTGTCGACACGGTCGCGATTCCGACGAATTCGGTGCTGGCGGTACGCGTGGCACTCTCGCGGGAGCCAGTGGTCCTGGAACCGCTGACGATCACCGTGCGCTCCGCGACGCTCGAGCGCAACGGCTTCTACACTCGTGCCCAGCAGGGGTACAGCGGCGTCTACCTTGACCGGGCGAAGATCGAGGCCATGCGCGCAACCTCGGTCACCCAGTTGTTCCGGAACATCACCGGGATTCGGGTCGTCTATGACGGGTTGCACGGGGCGCGCCTGGTCATCAACCAGGTCGTCAGTCTGAGCGATCCGGAACAGGACATTGGGGGTTGCCAGCCGTCCTACTGGATCGACGGCATCCGTTCGACCATGACCACGCCGGACATGATGCGGCTTGACGAACTAGAGGGCATCGAGGTCTACAGGCGGGCCGGCGCCCCGGGGAAATTCATCCACTCGTGCGGGACCATTCTATTCTGGACGCGCGTGCCGATCAGGTAGGAGGCCTCCAGCCTCAGAGCGACTTCAGGAAGATCGCCAATCGTTGCTTGCGCGCCGGGGTGAGGCGGTTGTAGGCGTCACGGGCGGCGCTTGCCTCGCCGCCGTGCATCTCCATCACCAGCGAGAAGTCCGTGGCCAGTCCGTGGTGCAGAAACTGGTCGCGTATTCCGAGGCCAACCAGCGGTGTGGTGCGCCATTCGCCGGGTACGCTGCCCGGAGTGCAGATGTCGGCCAACTCGCGCCCCATGTCGTGGAGGAGAAGGTCCGAGTAGATGCGGAAACGCTTGCGATCGAGCGCCGGGTTGTCGCTGGGCCCCGTTGTCATGGTGGGCGTGTGGCATGCGGCACAGCCGATGTCCCGGAATATCTCCTCGCCGACCGGGTCGGACGGGGTCGCGAGCTGGACCGGAACCAGGAAACGAACGTAGTCCGTCAGCAGTCCGATCACGGAATCGCTCACTTCGGGATCGGGAGCGGGGTCCATCCCGGCAGGAAGCGGCTCGCCGTTGGGCAGCAACTCGTCCGGATGTTCCGGGGTGGTGAGGCCCATCTCCACACGGATCGCCTCCTCGATGAATGAATCGAGCGTGGCATGCGTCGCCCGCAGCCCGAACCGGGCCGGCCTGCCCTCGGGATCGAGCCCGGGACGGCCGGAGATGCCGTCGCCATCGACATCCTCCGGGTCGGCCCGGGACAGGATCGCCTCCTCCGGGACGGCTTCCACCAACCCGAGGCCGAAGAGCTGCGGTGGGAACATCATGGTGATTCCGCTGGCTTCGGCCGGAGTCCTCTCGGGCTGAAACCCGGCTTCCCGCATGGCCGGAGTGACCACGGTTTGCAGGAGACTGCCTCCCACGCGGGTGAGAGGGTCGCAACCGGTGTCGGGATCGAAGTGGCTGATCTTGGTCACGGGCTCGGCGCCGTGCCCGCCGCTCTCCGGCAGGTCGTGGCAGGACACGCACCTGGCCTGGTTGAAGATCGGCCCGAGGCCCTCTTCAGGGGTAAAGGCACGGCCGAACAGGGCGCGTCCCTCGCGGAACCGGCTGAGTTGTTCCTCGGTCAGGCCGGGCAAGGGGGCGCCGGGCTCGCCGTCGACCGGCGGGGACTCGATCGACGCGCACGCGCTCAGCGCCAACAGGAGCAGGGGGTTCGGTCGCACGGCAGCGAGGCGCAAAGGGGTCAGGCCCCCCCGGGGCCGCCGGAATTCAAGCCGTCCAGGTCCTGGTACTCGTACAGGAAACGCAGGGTTTCCCTGTCTCCGTCTTCATTCACGGGGCGAAGGAGTTTCACGTCGTCGAACCACTCCCTGCCGTCGATTTCGACCACCATGCGGACGGTCCCCGTGACCTCTCCCTCAGGGTGGGTTTCGATGAGGATCTGGTATCTGTCGGTGAACTCGATGGTGTTGGAATACGGGGGCGACACGGCGCTCGTATCCGCCGAGACGATACGCAGGACAACCGGACATTCCGGATCCCCCTCGCACACGGGTTCCTCGAACTGCTCGAAGTTCTGTGAGACGATGATGGTGAGACGGCTCGCGTCGTCACTCGAGATTTCGACGTAGACTTCGTCCGGCGGCCCCCCCGGGCGCAGCCAGTCACACCCGGTGGCCAGAATCAGGCCGGCGGCTGCCACGACCTGCAGTGAATGGACCTTTTTCGTCATGGGTCTGAACGCTCCTGCCGGCGGTCGATCGATGCTGCTACCGATAGCTAGGCGATCCCTGGAAAACCCCCGGCACTGGCCACGGACCGCAATAACACGCTAGGTCGGTTCCCGGCGATTTGCAAGCTCTGTTTGGTCTGATTCGCGGGCGAACGGGCGCGAGCCGGGGACCCTCGCTTGACGATCCGTGGGGAAGACCGAATACATGATACCTGCCAGTGGTGGACCGTCCGGTTTCCGGTCCCCGAGGAACGAACAATCCGCAGCGGAGGTTTCCATGTCATCCAGCCGGCCGGCAGCCCGCGGACAGAATCCCCCCGGCCACGGACCCCGGACAGCCCGCGGACGAGTGTGCCGATTTCGCCTGTCTCTCGTCGCGGTCCTCCTTGTCTCCGGCGGTGCGAGTGCCCAGCAAATCGACGTTACCCGCTATCATCGCGCGGAGCGTCTTCTCGCGTGGAACCTCAATCCGCTGATCGGTGGGGGAGACGTGTCGCCCCGGTGGATGTCGGGCGGGCACCGCTTCTGGTATCGCAACCAGACCGGTGACGGAGCCGAGTTCGTGCTCGCCGACCCCGAAGAGAGGTCGCGCACCCTGCTTTTCGATCACGATCGGCTGGCCGCCGCCATGTCGCTGGCCGCGGACACCGCCTTTGACGGCCGAAAGCTGCCGTTCCAGACCTTCGATTTCGCCGACGGCGAGGGCGCCATCCGATTCAACGCGAACGGGCGCGGTTTCACCTGCGACATCCGCGGATACCAATGCGAGGCAGGCGACTCGCTGCCCAGCCGTACGCCCTTCGTGCGCTCTCCCGACGGGCGCCAGGAGGCGTTCGTGCACGAATACGACCTCTGGGTCCGGCCCGTGGAGGGCGGTGACTCGACCCGGCTGACCACGGACGGCGAGGAATACTGGTCCTACGGCGTCACCGCGCCGCGCCCTTCCCAAATCATCGCGTCGCTGCCCGCCCGTCCGGTCCTCCAGTGGTCTCCCGACTCGAGGCGGATCGCGGTCCAGCGAATGGACGAGCGCGACGTGGAGCGGATGCCGATCATCTCCCACACCTCGATCCGGCCGAAGCTGTACACGTACCCATACGGCCTCCCGGGGGACTCGATCGTCGCGGCCTTCGACATCCACGTCATCGATGTGGAGACCGGCGACAACGTGAAGCTGCAGACCGATCCGCAACCGTACCTGACCTTCACGGTGACGGGCATGCGGGACTCGACCTGGGTGACGGTGAAGTGGAAGGAGGGGGGCGAGCGGCTGTACTACGTGCGGGGGTCTCGGGGCGGCAAGAGCGTGACGCTGTACGAGGCCGAGCTGGAGACGGGCTCGGTGCGCGAGATCCTCACCGAGACGCGCGCCACGCACGTCGAACTGAACCTCGACCTGATAGGCGGCTACCCCAACTGGGACGTGATCAACGGGGGCGTGGACGTGATCTGGTTCTCGGAGCGGGACGGATGGGGGCACCTCTACCGTTTTGACGGCGACGGGCAGCTCAAGGGGCGGATCACGCAGGGGGCGTGGACGGTGGGCGACATGCTGCACGTCGACGAGGAGACGGGGCGGATCGTCTTCACCGCGCGGGGGATGGAGGAGGGGAGGATCCCGACGATGGCGGATCTGTACGCCATCAACCTGGACGGCACGCGGCTCGAGCGCCTCGGGGGAGAGGACGCGGATCACACGGTGCGCGCCAGCCCCGACGGTCGCTATTTCGTGGACAGCTGGTCGCGTCCGGACGTGGCGCCGGTAAGCGTGGTGCGCGACCGCGCGGGCCGCGTGGTGATGGAACTGGAGCGCGGCGACGTCTCCCGATTGGAGGAAGTGGGATGGTCCCCGCCCGAGATCTTCGAGTACAAGGCCCGCGACGGGGTGACGACCATGTACGGGCTGATCCACAAGCCCTCCGACTTCGATCCCGAGAAGGTCTACCCGGTCGTGGACTACATCTATCCGGGCCCGTTCATCGGCAGCGTGGGGCGGTGGAATTTCGGCGGCGGGACGATCGGTGCGGCTCTGCGCGGCGACCAGGACGCGCTGGCCGAGCTGGGGTTCATCGTGGTGCAGATGGACCACCTGGGGACGCCCTTCCGCTCCAAGGCCATCCAGGACAACTACTGGGGGAACATGGGCGACAACGGGATCCCCGACCACGTGGCCGCCGTCAAGCAGCTCGGCGCCCGCTATCCGTGGATGGACCTGGACCGGGTGGGGATCTACGGTCACTCCGGCGGCGGCTTCGCCTCGACCGACGCGATCCTGCGCTACCCGGACTTCTACAAGGTGGCGGTGTCCACGGCGGGCAACCACGACAACCGGAGCTACCACGCGGCGTATGCCGAGAAGTACCAGGGTCTGCTGGTGCGGGACACGGTCAAGGGCACGGACAACTACGCCAACCAGGTGAACGCGTCGCTGGCGGAGAATCTGAAGGGGAAGCTCTTCCTCATGACGGGCGACATGGACGACAACGTGCACCCGTCGATGACGTACCGGGTCGCGAATGCGCTGATCGCGGCCAACAGGAACTTCGACTTCCTGATTCTGCCGGACCGGGCGCACGGTCTCAATGAGCCGTATGTGATCCGGCGGCGCTGGGACTACTTCGTGGAGCACCTGCTGGGGATGGAGCCGCCGGCGGATTACGTGATCCAGCCGCCGCCGGGTTGACGGGGGAGATGCGACGTGAACGCGAGACCGGCCGGAGAGACGATGGATCGCCAGGCAACGGACGAGATGGACGCGGAGGATTCGGACTACACGCGCATCAACGACTACTTCGGATGCCTGGGGTTTCGGCCCGATGGTGCCACAACAGCAGAATCTACCATATCTGGTGAAACCACCATAACTGGATAAACTACCAATTCTGTGAAACCTACCACATCAAGAATCGCTACCACGTTCGTGGAAGATGCCACTTCGGAGGTTCCGTCCCCATGACCCGTGCCACCCGCCGTCACGACCCCCGAGTCCGGGCTTGCCCCGCGTCCCCCTTTGCGCTTGCGCTTGCGGGGGCGTGGGCGCTGGTGGGCCCGGTTGACGCATCGGCCCAAACCCGGCCCTCGGCCCGCATCTCCGAAGAGACCCGCATCCTCGACACCTACCCGTTCTCCGAACCCGACCCCATCCCCATCCTGGTGAGCGACCCCCGCCTGTATCCGTACCATGCGTTCCGCGGCTACTCCGCCACCTCCGAGCCGCGCGAGTGGAAGGTGGTGAAGCTGGAGAACGACCTGATCGAGGTCTTCGTGCTTCCGGAGGCGGGCGGGAAGGTGTGGGGTGCGGTGGTGAAGGGGACCGGCCACGAGTTCATCTACCGCAACGAGGTCATGAAATTCCGCGACATCGCGCTGCGGGGGCCGTGGACCTCGGGTGGCATCGAGTTCAATTTCGGGGTGATCGGCCACACGCCGGCGACCGCGACTCCCGTCGACTACCTGGTGCGGGAGAACGCGGATGGGAGCGTCAGCTGCATCGTCGGGGCGATGGACCTGCCGTCGCGCACGCACTGGCGGGTCGAGATCCGGCTGCCACCCGACCGGGGCTACTTCGAGACCCGTGCACTCTGGTACAACCCCACACCGCTTGAACAGCCCTACTACAACTGGATGACCGCCGCGGCCTTTGCGCAGCAGGATCTGGAGCTGTACGTGCCCGGAGGGTCCTACCTGGAGCACTCGGGGCGCGAGAGGCCGTGGCCGGTGGACGAAGCGGGGCGCTTCCTGCCGCTGTACCGCAACAACGACTTCGGGGGTCACAAGTCCTACCATGTGGTCGGGGAGCTGAACGATTTCTTCGGCGGGTACTACCACGGCGACGGGTACGGCTGGGGACACTGGTCCCGCTACGAGGAGATGCCGGGCCAGAAGATGTGGCTGTGGGCGCTCTCGCGTCAGGGAGGCGTGTGGGAGGACCTTCTGACCGACACCGACGGGCAGTACGTGGAGTTCCAGGCGGGGCGCCTCCTTGTCCAGTATTCACCGGGCGCGCACGTCAACCCGGTCACGCAGGCCGCGTTCGATCCGCTGTCGGCGAGCGCGTGGACGGAGACATGGTTTCCGCTGGAGGGGACGGGGGGGCTGAGCGACGCCTCGCGCGAGGGGGCGATGCATGTCGAGTTGGGGGACAGTGTACTGCGGGTGGTCGTCAACGCCTTCGGGGACGTGACGGACACACTCAGGATCTGGGCGGGGGAGCGTCTGATCGAGAACCGCAGCATCGACCTGGTGGCGCTCGAGCCCTACGAGGCGACGATCTCTCACGCATCGGGGGACCGCTACCTGAGGGTGGAGCTGCCGGGGCTCGGCCTGGACTACACCGCCGACTCCCGCGAGCGTTCGCTGTCGCGTCCCTTCGAGACGGATCCGCAGGCCTGGGAGAGCATTCCCGAGGCGGACCGGCTGGTGTTTCAGGCACGGGAGCTGGCCAAGGGACGGAGGTACGGCGAGTCCCGGCTCCTGTTCGAAGAGGCGGCCGCCGCGGAGCCGTGGAATCGCGGGGCGTTGCTGGGGCTGGCCGATCTGGCGCTGAGGTCGGCCCGCTACGAAGAGGGGCTGGAACACGCGCGCCGGGTGCTCCAGCTGGACACCTACGACGCGGCCGCGAACTTCGTGGCCGGGAACCTGTACCGGGCTCTGGGACGCGATGCGGACGCGCGTGACGCCTTCGGGTGGTCGGCACGGGCGGTGGCGTTCCGGTCTGCGTCGTACATACGGCTGGGTGAGATCATGGTGGAGGGGGGGAAGTGGGGGGAAGGGAAGCGGTACGCCGAGCTTGCGCTGGACTTCGATCGCAACAGCATTCCCGCGTGGCAGTTGCTGGCGATCATCGGACGACTGTCGGGGGACGAGGCCGGGGCGGAGCGGGCGCTCACCGCGCTGCTCCGCATCGACCCCTTGAGCCACTTCGTGCCGGGGGAGCGCTACCTGGCCGCCGGGACGGAAGGGAACGCGGCGGTGCTGCACCGAGCGATGCGGAGCGAGTACCCCGACCAGACTCTTCTGGAACTGGCGCTGGGGTACGCAGCGCGTGGACTTGCCGAGGATGCACTCGCCATTCTCGGTGTCGCGGAAACCGGCAATGGCGGGCGGCGGTCCCCATCGGCCCGGCCCGTTGCCGGCAGCGACCACCTCCGGCGCGGGCACGACGGCCCCGTCCTGCGCGCCTGGCGAGCCTTCCTGGCCGGGGATCCCGCGGCCCTGGCCGACCCGGGCGACCTCGCATTCGCCTTTCCGTTCCGTCCCGAGACCCTGCCGGCGCTGCGATGGGCCGCCGCGGAGAGCGGCCATTGGGCGTGGGGCTACCTGCTCGGTCTCAATCTGTGGGCGCTGGACCGGGAGGACGAAGCGCGCGAGATCCTGAACCGGCTCGGCGACCGGCCCGACTTCGGCCCGGCCTACGCGGCGCGTGGCCACCTGGGCCGTGAGGCGGGGCGCGACCCGGGCGTGGATTTCGGGCGCGCCGTGGAATTCGATCCCCGGAGCCGGATTCTCCGGGTGGGCCTGATCCGCTACCTGCTGGATGAGGAACGCTGGGCCGACGCGCTGCAAGCTTCGGCCGCGGCCCGCGAGATCTTCCCGGGTGACTTCAATCTCGATCTCCTGCACGCTCGGGCGCTTCTCAACCTGGGTTCCCATGGCGAGGCGATCAGTGTGTTGGCGGCGACGCGCGTGCTTCCCTCCGAGAACGCCCGGGAGAGCCACCACCTGTACGAACTTGCCCACATCGGCGCAGCGCTGGACGACCTCGACGCGGGCAACGCAGAGGGCGCCCGCGGCCTTTTGGAGGCCGCGCTGCTGTGGCCCGAATCGCTGGGCCAGGGCCGTCCCTACAACCCGGACGAACGGCTTGTCCGGTTCCTGCTCGGCGTCGCGGCGCGGGCTGCAGGCGAGGAAGCCATCGCGCGGGAAGCCCTCGAAGCGGCGGCGGCCGATGCGAACACGTCCATGGCCGGTTCCCTGGAGACAGGGGATGTAATCGCGGTCGCCGCGCTGAGTTCGCTGGGCCGCGGCCCCGGCCTGTCGATCGATGATGCGTTGGCCCGGGCCGCATCCGACAACCCCGAAGCGGTCGGGAGTCTGGAGTGGCGGTTCGTTCAGCGGGCCCTGCGTCTCGGCGGGTTCGACATACCCGTCCCGCCGCCCGGTGAAGGAGAGCGGCCCCTCAGGACTCCAGTCCGAGCGCCTCCTCCACCTTCTTGACGATCAGTTCCTCCAGCTTTTCACGGGTCGTACACTGGACCGGGTGTCCCGCGTTGGAGCGGGGCATCGCGGACCCGTCAACCACGGTCGACACCTCGGTGCGGTTCCCGTCGGTCTTGGCGAGCGAGGTCACCACCGACAGCGTGACCGCGTAGTGGTTCGCGAGCGGGCCGTTGAAGTTGGTACCGCAGTCCAGGTATGCGTTCATCCTGGTGCCATCGATCCGCCGGGCCTGGTAGCCGCCGTTGCCCACCGTCATCGTATGTGAATCGGTCGTTGTGACCGGGATGCCGAGTTGCTCGAAGACTCCTCCGAGCACACCCCACACCATGTCGGTGGACGCGGCGACGGTCTCCTTCTCGGCGATCTTGTCGTGTGCCAGGATCTCGCGGCCGAAACCCTCGACCGTGACGGTGCCGATGGTCGATTCAGGCGCCCGAGGCGCGTCCGGGGGCGCGGTGGAACACGCCGCCGCGGCAGCCAGGACGGCCAAGGTCGCGATTCTCAGGCGATTGAGGGTGAAACCGGAGCAACGGGCTTGCTGGTTCATTCTGACTCTCCTCCAACTGTCGATCAGGGCGGCACTTGGCGCTGTCACGCCCGCCGCGTACTCCATTAGGACACTTTACGAAGTCCGATCGTTGCCTATTCGACCCGGTGGGCGACGGCGTCGGACTCGTAGATCTCGAACCCACCCCCGGCGAATCTCTTCCGGAACTTCTCGCGCCATGACGATCTGCGCACCAGCACCAGTTCAATGTACGGAGGACGCCGGATGCCCTCAAGGATCCGGATGTAGTGGCAGTCTCCCAATTCTACCGGGTGAACGGTCTCATAGTTCCTCCCGCCCCAGGAAAAGGTGATGCGCTCCACCCTCTCGAAAGCGGCCTTCTTCCACGTCTGCTCGATGTACACCTCGTCTTCCACGGCGTAGGTGTCCGGCGCGATTCGGTCGCCGCTGCGGTAGTAGTGGGGGTCGAAGTGCAGCCCTTCTCTGCGCAAGAAGATCTGCTCCATCGCGTAGTCGACGCCGACCAGGTCGTCCCGGTCCGCGAGCGACTCCAGGTGATGACGGAGTTCGTGGGTGAGCGTCTCCCAGATCTGGTCCCGCCAGTCGAAGCCGGGATCCATCGCCGCCAGCGCGCGGAAGGACCCCCAATAGAGGAGCACGACCGAGCGCACCGTTTCGGGGCCCTCCCAGCTGGACGGATAGGCCTCCGTCACGCATTCGCCCAGGGTGTAGACGCCGGGGAAACGCGGGTGGCCGAGCGCCCTGCGGTGCACGGTGAGGCCGTCGACCCCTTCGCGGAAGCCCTCGGGGATCTCGTCGAAGACGCGGCGCGATTCCTTTTCGAAAGCGTCGAATTCCATGCGGCGTCAGCAGTCCGTGGATGGAGCCGCCCGAGCACCGGGCTGTTAGGTTGGGCGGTCTGTGAGTGTGAGGCGGCTGCGGGCTTCCGTCAGCGGCAACGGGGGTCGTGATCTCGGGAACAGTCTCGGGGGAGGTTCGTTTTGACATCATCGGGACGGGGCCGGCAGGCGGCCATGATCTTCATCCTCGTCACGGTCTTCATCGACGTGCTGGGGATCGGTATCATCATCCCCATTCTTCCCGAGTTGATCAAGGAGTTCGCCGGAGGAAGCACCCCCCAGGCCGGGCGCTGGTTCGGCGTCCTCGCATCCACCTACGCGCTGACCCAGTTCGTCTTCGCCCCGGTGCTCGGGGCGCTGTCGGACCGGGTGGGGCGCAGGCCCGTGATCCTGATCTCGCTCTTCGGACTGGGCGTGGACTACGTGATCATGGGGTTCGCCCCTTCACTGGGGTGGCTCTTCGTGGGGCGGCTGGTGGCGGGGGTGATGGGGGCGAGCATCACGACGGCCAACGCCTACATCGCGGATGTGTCGAAACCGGAGGACCGGGCGCGCAACTTCGGTCTGATCGGGGTGGCGTTCGGTCTGGGCTTCATCTTCGGTCCGGGGCTGGGCGGGGTGCTGGGGGGAATCGACCTGCGGCTGCCGTTCTTCGTGTCGGCGGGGCTGGCGCTGGTGAACTGGCTGTACGGGTTCTTCGTGCTGCCGGAGTCGCTGCCGGCGGAGAAGCGGGACGCGTTCAGCTGGAGGAAGGCGAACCCGGTGGGGAGTCTGTACGTGCTCGGCTCGTATCCGCTGGTTGCCGGGCTGACCGCCGCGTTCGTCTTCGTGGTGCTGGCGCAGCGGGGGCTGGAGACGGTGTGGGTGCTCTACACGGGCCACAAGTTCGGGTGGGACGAGCAGATGAACGGTTTTTCGCTGATGCTGGTGGGGCTGATGGCGACGATTGTGCAGGGGGGGTTGGTGCGGCCCGTTGTGGGGCGGTTGGGGGAGCGGCGGGCGATACTGTATGGACTGGTGGTGGCGGTGGTTACGTACCTGGGGTATGGGCTGGCGACGGCGGGGTGGATGCTGTTCGCGTTCATCGTGTTCGGGTCGATCGGGGGGGTGGCGGGGCCCGCGATCCAGAGTCTGGTGGCCGGGGCGGTGCCGCCGGAGGACCAGGGGAAGGTGCAGGGAGGAATCACGTCGCTGATGAGCCTGACGAGCATTCTGGCGCCGCTGATTTTCACGGCGGGGCTGTTCAGCTGGTTTACGTCGCCGGAAGCTCCGGTGGAGTTGCCGGGGGCGCCGTTCCTGCTGGGGGCGGTGATGTACGGGCTGGCGTTCTGGTCGCTGGTGCGACTGTTCAGGAGGATGCCGGGGTAGGGGGGCATCCCCGCTGACGACAGCGTCGGGGAGCCGGGCCTTACCGAGTTTGGGCAGCGGGCTCACGGGCTGCCGGGTCCCCGTCCATTCCTACACGCCGGTTCGCTCGTGTTGACCGGCGGGGCCCGGCGGGCAAGAATACGTTGGGACCGGACGTGCGGAGGAGCGATTGCCATAAGCCGAGGATTTCCGCGATGGATACACACAGTACCAGTCCCCCCGTGGCCATGGGACGGAGGGTCGTTGAGGCTTCCTTAGCGAATGCTCTCCCACACTTCGCCCCCCTTGCGATCTTTCCACTCGTCGCGTGCGCCGCGATATACGGCGGCTGGTGGATCGCGGTGCCGCTGGTCTTCTACGCGCTCGCGGACCGCTTCGACAGGATATTCGGCCTGGAGGAGCGGAACATGGATCCGGCCACCACCCGCGAGAGCCAGTTGTTTCTGTACAAGCTCTCGCTCTGGCTGTGGGCGGTGCTCTGGCCGGTCACGTTCGTCTTCGCGCTCTGGCAAGCACTGGTTTCCGATCATCTGGCCTTGTGGGAGATCTGGTGCGTGGCCGTGATTCTCACGATGGTGGGACAGACGGTCTTCATTGTCGGCCACGAGCTGGTCCACCGCCGCGCTCTCTGGGAGCGCCGCCTCGGCGAGTTGCTCCTGGCTTCCGTCTCCTACCCGCACTATGCGACCGAACACGTCTACATTCATCATCCGTGGGTATGCACGCCGCGGGACCCGGGATCCTCTCCGAAGGGTCTGAGCTTCTGGCGTTACCTGCCCGCGGAGGTTGCGAACAACCTGTTGGGGGCCTGGCGGTTCGAACGCCGCCGTCTGACGCGCCGCCAGATGCCGGTGTGGCACCATACGAACGCATTCTGGCGCTACGCCGTGCAGATCATCTTCTGGTACGGGATCATACTCTGGATGGGCGGGCCCTGGGCGGCCCTGGTCTACGTGGTTCTGTGCGCCAACGTCGTATTCTCGATGAAGATCAGCAACTATGTGCAGCACTACGGGTTGCGACGGATCCTCACGCCCGCCGGCCGGTTCGAGCCCGTCAAGCCCCGGCACGCCTGGAGCGCCGCCTACAAGTTCACCAACTGGCTGTACTACAACATGCAGCGCCACGCCGACCACCACACGTCGAACCGGCGCTATCCGCTGCTTCAGCATCACGGCGAGGCCGCCTCGCCGCAACTGCCGGGCAGCTACATTCAGATGAACGGTCTGGCCCTCTTCCCCAAGCGGTGGTTCCAGACCATCGACCCCCTGCTCGATCTTCAGCGGGCGCAGTTCTATCCCGAGATAGAGGACTGGAGCCCCTACGACAGCCGGGCGTTCGCCGCGCGCCCCGGCGCGTTCGACGCGATCGCCGAGATTCACGCCGCCGCCCCTCGCGTCGCCGGATGGATCAACCGTACTCCGGCGTTGCTCGACATGCTCAGGGAGCGGGAGTTCACGGATCTGGAGCTTCCGGAGGGACTCATGCCGGACCCGGAGTCCGAGGCGATTGCCCGGTGCGGGTTGGCGCGCCTGTACTGGACGCACGAACTCAGCGTGGCGGAGATGAGGGCTCAGCTCGCCGACATTCACGTGCAGGACGCCGGCGAGGCGGTGGACGCGGCGCGTGAGTGGTCGAACGGCAAGGTCTTCCAGATCGCCGTGCACGTGATGCGCGGCAGCCTGTCGATCGGCGAGGCGGAGACGGCGTTGTCGCGCGTTGCGGAGGCCTCGATCACCAGCGTGCTATCCGCGGTGGAGGAGGACTTCGCCGATCGCGGCGTGCCGCGAGGCAGCGGCGGCGTGGCGGTCGTCGTGCAGGGGCCCCTGGCGAGCGGAGAAGCCATGCCGGGCGAGACGCTCGACATCCGGTTCGTATACGAGGGCACCCCGGCCAGGACCTATCGGAAACTGTGCGGCCGCTTCCGGAAGGCGCTGCGCGCGCTGACCCGCAACAACCTGCTGCTGTCGCACCAATCGTTCGCGCGTGCCGGGGCGGGCGGGATCCAGCCGCTCGACGCGTTCGCCGAACAACTCCGCAACCCCGATTCGGGACGGGATCCGGTGACTCTGGCGCGGGCCCGGTGCGTGTGGGGATCGGGCGACGAGGACGTTGCGGAACGGGTCTCCCGAGAGCTGCGCGAGGCGTTGGGGGTACGTTCGGCTCGCGAGATGCTGCTGGCCGAATTGCGCGATCCCGGAGAGCGTGCCGCCGAACCCGGCGTACCGGGCCTGCAGTCGATCGCCACGATGCAGGGCGGTCTTCGGGACATCGAACGCGCCGCGCTGTTCCTGCGCCTGGCGAACGGCGGCGATGCGGCGGGACATCCGGCGGGCGACTCGGAGCGCACTTTCCGGACGGCGGGCGATCATGGATTGATCACCGGGGATGCCGCCGAGCGGCTCGCGGCGGCGGCGGCGCTGTGGCGGAATGTCCGCGGCGCGCTACGGCTTGTCGCGGACGACGGGTTCGAGGCCGAATCGGCGCCCGCCGGAGCCAGGGCCACGATCGCCGGCATCTGCGGGGTGGACGATTTCGATGCGCTCGCCGGGGTGATCGACGAAACCGCGTCGGGCGCCGCCGCCGGGATCGAGACGCTCGCGCCGCACTAGCAGCTAGACCGCCCCGGAAAGCACCATGAACACGTAGGCCTTGGCTTCTCGAAGCCGATCTCCGGATACGACCAGCTTGATGTGGTGAATGCCGCGCAGCATTACAAACCGCCCGGATTTCCCAAAGAGCGTCGTCGGCTTCGAGACCCAGCCGGCAAGAGCGCCGAGCTTCTCCGGAACGACCAGGTCTTCATGGCTCAGGGCTTCCAGGAATGGCTCCCAGTCGGTCAGGCCGTCGAGCCAATAGCGCGAGTCCTTCGTATACCGCTGCTTGACGATGAGCGTGAGGCCGAGCGTCGGTCCGACACCCTCCTCCCGCACGTCGATATTCACCCCGGTCCTGAGAATGTTCGCGCGCTCGTCGAAGCGGGTGATCAGGGAGTCGACAGCCGGGAGATGACCCGGCCAGCCGGTGTCTTCGAGATAGCGTCACGTTGCCTGCCGCGATCTGAAGCCCATGATCGCCAGGCGCATGGCCCGCGAGCGAGAGGGGAATACACCGAACGAATCCATGCGCGTATCTTCCGGCTGTGCCAGGTAGACCCGTTCGATGTTCTCACGCTCGGAGTCGCTCATCTCCCAGCCTACGCAGGAGAAAAGCGCGTCCGCGACCACACGGACATCGGTCACCTGGCCACGGGCGCCGAGAATCGGGCGTTCGCCGGGCCGGAGGAACATGCCCGGAAGTGAGCGCCCACCGTCTCCTGCCGCGCCGATGTCGTATTCAAGCATCAATTTGCGGCCGACGATCTCACGCAGGGGCGAGTCTTCGCCCTCCATCCGGGCGCAGATCCGCGTGATCACTCTCGCGGTCTCATCCGTCCCGTCGGCGCGCGCTCTCTCCCGGAAGAAGGCCGCCGTTCTCGTTCCGCTCGCCAGGGAGACGCCGAAGTCCGCCCTGGGCTCGCTTGCATGCAGCGGAAGCTCGAAACCGAATGGAAGGGCACCCATGGTGATGGGGAGCATTTCGGCGCGCTCGAGTATGCGCGCCCACTGCGGATCTCCGATCAGGACCGGCGAGACCCGATTTCGGAAGTGCCCGAGCAGCTCACCCATCGTGCCGCCCTCCTCGGCGAGACGGTCCTGGGTCAGTGCGACGGCCGCGTCGGTGTCCATGTTCTCCTCACGCGATCACAGGTGCGGGATTCAGGCCGGCTTCGGAGAGCGGGTGCTCGCGGTACCCCATGCTGACGGGCACGTCGTACAGGCGCCCGGGCGCGAACCTTGCCCAGAAATGGCGCATGCCCGGCACAACGACCCGGGCCACCGGCATGCCGATATCCGGCCGCGTCTGATCCAGCACCAGGAACTCCATGCCCCTGGCTTCGACGAGCGCGCGGCAGTGTTCCACATCTTCGCGCGTGTCCGCCGATTCGATCACCCGATACTGCGAAGCCCTGCGGAGCGGCTCGTCCGGCGCCGGCGCCAGCCAGGAACAGTCTGCGAGGCGGGCGGTCTTCCACCACCGGAGCGCCAGCGGATCGTCGATTCTGGGCCGGCCGTCCCCCGCCCCGGGACGCGGCAGCCACGTGAGGCACTGGTTCAATTCGCAGAGTGCGCGCAGGGCGGCGATCCGTGGGTCGGCGTGGGTGCCGGCGCCGTAGATGATGTCCTCGGTTTCGGCGTCCGGCCGGCGCGAGAGCGCGACGAAGGTGGGAATGCCGATATCGGAGGTGACGTCGAGCATCCACAGGTCCCGCCCGTGGCGGCCGTAGTAGTCCGGGGCCGATCCGAGGTACTCGTCGTCGAAGCTGGAAAGATCGACTGCCGGCACCCGCAGCCGGTTGTACCACCAGACGGCGAACGCATCGCGCTCGGTCAGTTCGTAGAAGCCCTGCAGGATCTCCTCTTCCAGGGTGTTGCCCGCGGCGCAGCCGTTCGAATCGGCGATCAGGTCCGCGGGGCCGCGCTCTTCGGGCAGCATGCTGTACAGCATGGACGTGGGCAGGTAGCGGTGCTGCTGCCGCGTCAGCGACCAGACCGGGGTCCAATCGATCTCGGCGTAGGGATCGAGACGTGGCGGGACAATGTTGTAAGGGTGGCCCTTCGCGTTGATGCTCTCCGCGTCGTCGAGCTGACTCTCGCTGAACAACTGCACATCGTTGGGGTGAATCGCCTCTTCGCCCCCGGCGAACTCGATGAATCGCCCGCGGATGCGGATCTCGTCCCCATGACGGGCGCCCGAATGGCGCTCGATCGCCTCGCAAAGAGCGCTGACCTTTGACTGCTGTCGTGTGCTCCCCTTGCCCGCGCTCTTGCTGCGCAGGCTGCGCCTGAGCGAACTCAGGCTTCGGCTTCTCATCCCGGGATTGCTCCCGGCCCAGTAGACGTGCAGCCAGGAGTCGGTCTCGTCGGTGGTGCGCGACAGCCAGGTCACGACGCCGCTGACCGGGCTCACCAGGTGGCGGTACTTCGCCAGGGTGGCTCCCGGCGACACGGCGCGGGCGCCGCCGCTGTTGCGATGGGCCTTGGGGCTCGCCTCGAGAGACACCGGAAGGGGCGGTCGATCCGGCCGGCGCAGCGCCTCGTCGCCGCAGGTTGGGCACTGCGGCCTGCGCACGACCCGGTGCTGCGAACTCGTGAATGTGGCGACATTCATCGTGATCGCCTCATTGTGAATCGGGGCCGCCTCGCCCAGCACCAGCCATTTGACGATCTCCGCAGCGATCAGCCCGTACATCGCTTCCAGCACGGCCGGCTGGGCCGCGAACGGCCTGAAGGCGCCTTCCTCGCCGGCGACGTTGCGCAGGAACCCGTGGACTTCCCCGTGGATGCGCAGGCGGCACGCGAGGCAGTCCCGGCAGGGGCCCCGCCCGTCGGCGCGGAAGATGGGGCCGAAAAGCGGCTCCATGCCGCCGGGCCGCACCAGGGTCCACGGCGCTCCCGCCTTGAGCTGGCGCCGATTCACCTCCGCGAGATGCGCGTCGAGATAGTCGGCGCAGATGACGACGGTCAGCGTCGGATCGCCGCCTCCCACGCTGGCGCCGGCCTCCTCCAGATGCCGGACGAGCCGGCCGTCGTCCCCCTCGACCGTGACGCGCGCCTGCGCCATCCGCTCTTCGGCCCAGCGTGGCGACGCGCCGAGCGACGACCAGTATGCCGCCGGGCCCAGGTCCATCCCGTGATCGGCGGAGACCAGATAGCCCTTGGCGGCGAACGCGGCAAGGGCCGCAAGGATGTCGGTGGGCGCATGGGCACCCTCGAGGGCGGCGACGATCTCGTCTTCGGAGTGCCGGCCGTCGAGCAGCGGCAGCAAATCGCCGTACAGCTCGCCGTGCAGCAGCGTATTGAACGACTCGGAGACGAGGAGCACCCGCCCCTCGCCGATATCGTGGAATCGGAGGTGCGGGGTGAGCGCGGGAAGTCTGACGATGCCCCGGTCCGCAGGAGTCGTGCGGGCCAGGATCCCGGGCCGGGGGCGCGCGTGCTTCCCGGTGGGCACGCTAGCTGTCCGTGGATAAAGCCCCGCGAGCACCGAGAGCGGCGAGGCGCCGGGCTGGCAAGGCGCGACGACGGGCGAATAGCAGCGCTATTCTGTGAAAATTTCGTAAGTTGCATATATTGCAATTATTTATAGCAAATGATATGGGTTTCATCCCCCTTTTACATCCCCATTTCTGAACGGGACTCGGTGCGATCTTGGCGGACATTGGCGGACCTCGCGGACATCCGCCAGGGGCGACTGGCGGATCGCGGCGTCGGGCAGGGATTGGCATGTGCACATGCGCACCACCCACCAGCCAGCGTGTCCGCTCCCGATCTCATCGCTCCCTGTCAGGGAAGCCGTCGTTGCACGGATCTGTGCCAAACCATGCATCAACCCTCTGTCGAAGGTTGGCTGTAATCCTGAGTCGTTGGGAGAGCTTGGCCGGTGGACGATGACTCGTCGGCCTGCGGCACCCAGACGGGGAGCGCTCTCTTGCCCTCCAGGAGTTCGCGTACCCCAGTTCGAATGGCGAGTTGGTCCATCTCGGTTTCGCCGAAGCCTCGGGGGAAATACGCGTTGCGGCGGAGGTGAGTCCGATCGAAGTCATACCCGACGTGCGCGGCGAGATGATGGAGTAGGTCCACGAAGAGGTCGAGCGCTTTCTCGTTCCACACTTCACCTGACAGGTCCGTCGAATTCAGAATGTCCAGATATGCTTTCCACGCCGCCCTTACCTCCTTGGATTTCGAATCCGATCCGCTGAACTCGATGTCGATCATGTTCAAGGCGTTCACATGGTCTGGGACGAGTCGAGCGGCGCGTGTCATCATGAGCGTGCGGAAGAGGTTCAGTCGACGCTGGCGTGTCTCTCGACGATTCTCTAGGAAGACGGAGATCTGAATTGCAATCAGTGGAGCAAGCAGGACCGCAGCAACCATCAGGGCATCAGTCAGGGACATGCGGGTCTCCGTCGAGCAAAGTCGACCTCAACGCTGGAATTCGATCAGGCACTGGGGTGTCGGGTTCCTCATTCGCGTGTGCGCCAGCCTCGTGCGGCCACCCCCAATCCTCGTGATCCGCGTATCTTGGTTGTGCAGACGCATCCGGTCGTTGTGCGACCCGTGCTTCGGGCGCTTGCGGTCCAACTTCGCGAGGCCAACCCGCGTCGCGCGTCTCGATACCAGCTGTCCGGGCCAGCGGTTGGAGCCACGCATCGTACTCCGTTCTGTCGTCGCGGCGCACGATTGAGCGCATCGCCGCGTCTACCTCCAGCGTCGCGAATCCGCTTCCACGGTCTCGCCTCACAACAGCCCCAACGCCTGCCGCTGTATTCAAGTCTAACTCATTCCCAAGAGCCTCGCCCAACGGACGTTATCTGCGGCCTGCTCCTGCTAGTGGCTGCTCTACTGACCTGCTACGTTGATGAAGAACGTTCACGCTGGGATCAAGGCCATGGTAACGTCCGCCGCGACGGGAACGAGGAGGAAAGGACTCATGCGCTTGTACCTGCTTGCCCCAGCCGTACTCGTACTCGCCGCGCCGCTGGCAGGCCAAACGGCTTCTGAAGCGAGTGATTTCGGCGACGACTCCAGCGTGTATGCCAATGACAGCGAGTGCGACGATACGCGGTTCGTCGGTAACCGAGGGGCCGGAGCATGGACTGCCAACGGTGATCACGTCAGAAGGGATGCGACGGACTGCCGGAACCTCCTGAACGCGGGCCGGATTCGGTGGCCGACGGTCTCCGAAAGCTATGACCGCCGCCGGCTCCTCACCGGGTGCCAGCCGCTAGGTATCAGCGTTGATGTGCAGGGCGACAAGGCGGACGAAATCGATCTCACCGAGGAACGCGTCCGAACGATGGTAGAAAGTCGGTTGCGGGCGGCCCGGCTGTATGATTCACAGGAGGTTGTTCCTTATCTGGCAGTGACGATCCTCACGCTTGACGATGGCCCGGCGTTCGTGAGCTGGATACAGCTGTCGAAGTGGAACCGTGACGACATGACCGGATTGGAGGGGGGGAGCTTCACGTGGGAAAATCTCCGCTATGGCACACATGGCGGAGATGCGGGGTTCATCATGCAAGGGCTCTCCGAGATTCTAGATGGATTCGTCCTCGATTACCTGCGCGTGAACGAGGGCTACTGTTGACTCTGGCATTCCAGCCAAGACCTTCCGGCCGCGGGATCGCCTTGACATGGATGCGCACGTCCAGCGTTTTCGGTGCGGCGTGCAGGGTGGTACGGGAGGCGCGTGAACGGCCGATGGCGTGCGTCAGCCAGCCGACGCCACGTTGAACGTGGCGGTCTGGCAAGGGGCGCTCCGCCCCC
>JAPPNO010000084.1 GCA_028873845.1 Gemmatimonadota bacterium
ACGTACTGGCTGGACCGCATCCGTAGGCTCCGAAACACCCGTGTCGGCGTACCCGGCGACGCCGATGTCAGGGACGGCGTCCGGACCCGGAAGGCATACGGGGGCAGTGCCACCCGGTCGTCTTTCGCTATTCTGTGCGCCCTGATGGAAGAGGAGCATTACCCGCAGTCTCCCGCTCGCGACAGGCTTACGATCGAGCACGTGATGCCACGCAAGCTCACCGACGTATGGAAGCTGGGATTGGGAGGCGACGCCGAGGACCTGCACGGGCGTTGGCGCGACCGGCTGGCCAACCTGACGCTTTGCGGCGACACCATCAATATCACAATGGGTACCGATCCGTTCCGAAAGAAGCAGCCTGTATACGCCGACTCCACGATCGGAATGACACGTCGGATCGCCGAGGCGAGTGAGTGGAACAAGGAGGCGCTTGACCGTCGGGCTCTCGACTTGGCGGAGCGGGCGCTGAAGCGCTGGCCATGGGAGGACCAGAGCGAGAGGCCAGCGGCCGGCAGTGCGGTGCCGCTGAAATGGCGCATCGGCAACGACCCATGGCGCGAGGAAACGGCCGCAAGCTCAATGGTGCTGAACGTCGCTGGAGCACTGCTTAGCATAGATCCGATCAACACCGAGAAGCTGTCCGGCGACGCGATTAGCTCGAACGTTCACCCCGCCACTCGCTATCCGCCCGATGCTGCGGTGGGAGCCTTGACCATGCGGGCAGTTCCCAGCCATGACGAGTGGGTGATCTATCCGTACAAGGGGAACTACCGCCAGAGCGCCGATTTCTGCCGGACGATGGGCGAGCGGTGTGGGGTCAAGGTAGAAGTGGAGTTGGAGGAGAACAGCCGGACACCGGCCTTCTGGACGTTCCTCATGGAATGCGTGGGTGGTGTTCCCGGCCAGAAGGGCACGTGGCGCGGGCCGTCCCAGTGGACCGATCCAATCAACAGGCATGGCGACAGGATTGGGATCTACGTCGGGCACCCAGATCGGCTCTGGCTCTATGTACGGGCCGGTGAGAGCAAGGCATCCGAAACGAGATTCGCACGGATGCGGAGATGTTCACGGATGATCCTTGAGCAGATGGCCGATCAGAAGGTCGGTGACGATGTTGGGCGGAACAGCGAAAAGGGCTGGTCAGTCTCCGTCGAGCGAAGCTGGGTACGTGACGACGAAAGCGAATGGCCGGAGGCGGCGATGTGGATCAAGGATCAGCACGACAGGCTGCTGGCGATCACAGGCGACACCACCCAAGTGAGGCGGGGACACGCCAACAGGACGAACCCCCAACGTCCCAAGGATGGGACGAAGACGGGCAGGGTCTGGGCGCTGGCCGACAGGCACCGAACACGGGAGGCGACGATTGCCGCCGCCGTTGCTGAGGGGATCAATTCCGGGACGGCGAGGGCGCAGTTCGTGCGCTGGCAGCGTGCCCAGCGCGAACCCACTCCGAAGGTGTAGAAACAGCCGCCTTGGGCGAGCCAGACTTCCCGCCAATCCACACCGTTTTTCCCGCTCTCGCGGCACGATCCAGCAAGGTCCAGTCAAGCGACAGGAGTGGCAGATCGTGCAGTCCTGGTTAGACTTACGTGGTCTCCTGCCGTGATGTTGTCCGTTAGCCGTCCGCCTACGCGGCCGAACCCTTCGTGCGCATCGTGAAGGAGCGCGCCGGGATCCACCGCTATCCGGACCCCAATCTGCTCGCCGGCTCCAACTTCTGCGATGTCGGCTTCGAGCGCGATCCGCTCGCGCGCCGCGTGGTCGTGATGAGCGCCATCGACAACCTGATGAAGGGCGCGGCCGGACAGGCCGTGCAGGCCTTCAACGTCATGCACGGGCTGCCCGAGACGCGCGGACTGGGGTTCCCGGGCCTGCACCCGGCCTGAAGCGATGACGTGCCGGAGACAGTGCGGACCCTCGCCGTGGGCCGACCGCCGATTCACGGTCCGCCGGAGCTGACCCATGTGCCGCCTGCTCTGCGTCCGCGGCCGCTCCGGCTTCGCCATGGACGAACACCTCGCCCACTTCACCCGAATCGCCAGGGACAGCCGCGAATACCAGGGCCACGGATGGGGCTGCGCCTGGCTCGAGGACGGCCGCTGGCGCCTCTATCACGACATCCGCCCCATCTGGGAGGACACGTGGCGCCCGCCCGGCCGCACCACCCTCCTGCTGGCCCACGCCCGCAGCGCCTTTCGCGACGAGGGGATCCAGGTCGAGAACAACATGCCCTTCCACGACGTGGAGCGGGTCTTCATCTTCAACGGCGAGCTTCACGGCGTACGCATCAGGGAACGCGGCCGGATCGGTGCCGAGAAGGTTTTCAATTTCGTCAAGCGCTTTGACCATGGGGACTTCCGGCTCGCGCTGGAACGCGGCCTGGACGTGATCCGGCGCCGCACCCGCCATGTGCGGGCCATGAACCTGATCGTGGCCGACACCACGCGGCAGGTCCACCTGGCCACCAGCTTCAGCGAAGACCCGGAGTACTTTCAGATGCACCTGGCGGTGGGGGGCGACACCCGCGTGATCAGCTCCGAGCCGTATCCGGGACCGGCGGCGTGGACCCCGATCCCCAACGGCACCGTGGCTACCTTCTGAAACTCTGAATGCCCATCAGCGGAGAAAGAGGACCAATGCTGCTAATCAAGATCGGCGGCGGCGACGCGATCAACCTGGACGGGATCGCGCGCGACCTCTCCACCGTCGAGGGCCCGAAGGTGATCGTGCACGGAGCCAACGCCTTGCGTGACCGGCTGGCCGAGCGGCTGGGCGTCGAGAAGCGGATCCTCACCTCCGTGTCCGGCTACACGAGCGTCGACTCCGACGAGGAGATGATCGACGTCATGCTCATGGCGTACGCGGGACTTCGGAACAAGCGCATCGTCGAGGCGTTTCAGGCCCACGGCGTCAACGCGGTCGGGCTCACCGGGCTGGATGGCGCCCTGGTGCGCGGCATGCGCAACCGGGGCATTCGGGTGCGCGAGGGAGGCAAGACGCTCATCAGGCGCGACCTCTCGGGCAAACCCGTCGCGGTGAACCGCAAGCTGCTCGGGCTGTTGCTGGACAACGGGTTCGTTCCGGTGGTGACGGTGCCCATCATCGACGAACGCAACACGGCCATCAACTCGGAGAACGACGACATCGTGGCGTTGCTGAGCGCGGCGCTCGAGCCCGAGCTGGTGGTGCAGCTCATCGAGGCGCCGGGGTTTCTGGAGGACGAGAACGACCCGGGGTCGGTCGTGTCCGAAATCCCGCGCGGCGAGCTGGCACGCCGCGAGCAGGCGGCGACCGGACGCATGAAGCGCAAGCTGCTGGCGATCCTGCGGCTGGTCGAGTCCGGGTCGACGAAGGTGGTGATCGCGGATGGCCGCAGCGAACATCCGGTTGCGGATGTGCTGGTGGGGAAGGGGACCGTGATCGGGTGAGTGTGAGTATACCATGAGCAGGATATGAGTATGAAAACGGGGACTGGGGGAGGGAGCCCGGACCACGCGGGCGGGGCCGCCGCCCGGTCCGCCGCCGAGGTGGAGCGGCGGTACGCTCTCGAGGTATACCCCAAGCGCGACATCACGATCGTGAAGGGGCGCGGGGCGGAGGTTTGGGACGACCGCGGGCGCCGCTACATCGACTGCGTGGCGGGGATCGGGGTCGCGAGCGTCGGTCACGCCAACCCGGCGGTGGCCGAAGCGGTCGCCGAACAGGCGCGAACGCTCGTGACCTGTCCCGGGATCTTCTACAACGACACACGCGCGCGTCTTCTGGAGAAGCTGGCCGCGATCGCACCGGGCGGCCTCTCGCGTGGCTTCCTGTGCAACTCCGGCGCCGAAGCGGTCGAAGCGGCGATCAAGTTCGCGCGCCTCACGACCGGCCGCACCGGCATCGTGTCGGCCATGCGGGGATTCCACGGCCGCACCCTCGGCGCGCTGTCCGCAACGCACAAGGAGGCGTACCGGGACGCGTTCCGACCCCTGGTCCCCGACTTCTCCTTCGTGCCCTTCAACAACCCGGAAAGGCTGCGGGGCGCGGTCGGCGAAGATACCGCGGCCGTGCTGATCGAGCCGGTGCAGGGCGAAGGCGGGATCCGTCCGGCCACCGTGGAGTTTCTGGAGGCGGCGCGGAAGGTCTGCGACGAGACGGGCGCGCTCCTGGTCTTCGACGAGATCCAGACGGGGTTCTGCCGAACCGGGCGCATGTTCGCGTGCGAGCGCTACGGAGTCGTCCCGGACATGCTCTGCCTGGCCAAGGCGATCGCGGGGGGAGTTCCGCTGGGAGCCGTGCTGGCCGACGACCGCGTGCAGGTCCCGCCCGGCAAGCACGGAACCACCTACGGCGGCAACCCGCTGGCGTGCGCCGCGGCGCTGGCCGCGATCGGCTTCATGGAGGGGGAGCGGTTGGCCGAGCGGGCCGAGGTGCTGGGCGCGCGCTTCCGCGAACGCTTCGCGGCGGCCAAGCCGAAGCGGGTGCGGGCGGTGCGGCAGGTCGGTCTCATGATCGGAGTGGAGCTGAGGGAACGAGTCCGTCCATACGTCGAAGCCCTTGGCGCGGCGGGGGTGCTCACGCTGCCGGCGGGAACGACGGTGATCCGGGTGCTGCCGCCGCTGGTGATCACGGAGGAGCAGATCGACGAGGTGGTGGAGGTGATGGTGCGGGTGCTGGAATGAGCGGGGACGCAGAGGCGGGTTGATGGCCGAACCGGCAGGATTCCACGGGGACTGATGCGCCGCGTCGACTCGGGCCCCAGGTTGGTACCGGATCCGTAGGTCCGAATGATCATCGAGCAGGACGTGGGACGAAGGCAGAAAGGTCAACAATGAGAAACGGTTTTCCGACATCGGTCATGGCTATCATCCTCGCCCTCGCATTCGCCGGGGTGAGCGGCTGCGGAGGCTCGCCCGAAGAGGCGGCGGACTCCGGGGGCGCTGAACAGGGCGGGCACGATGAGGGTGGCGAGCGAGGCGAGCACGATGAAGGTGGGGAGCACGCTGAAGGCGGCGAGCACGCCGAGGGTGACGAGCACGGCGAAGGTGGCGGGGAGGGGGAGGAATCGGGCGAGTACATCGGCCGTGCGGACAGTTGGGATGCCACGCGGCGCGGTATCCGGCTGACCCTCGCCTTCGACGAAGAGCGCGACGCCTTCGTCGGCATGGTGGAGAACACGACTACGGGGACCGTGTGCGCCGTTCGGGTGGAAGTCCACCTGGCGGGCGGCCCCGAACTCGGGCCCACCGAACGCCAGGATCTCGGTGCCGGCGAGTCGGCTGCCGTGGAGCTTTCCGCGGGGGACGAGGAATTCGAGAGTTGGACCGCCCACCCCGAGACCTCGGCCTGTGGGACCGTGTGACGGTGGGCCGAACCGAATAGCCGGGTCCGCCTGAAACCGGACGGGGGCTCAGCCCGGCGTACCCGCGCCCCCGCCGCCCAACTCCTCGAGCGCCCCCAGCGCGAGGAGCGGGGCCCAGCTCTGGAAGCGCTGACCGCATCCTTCACCCGTGCGGGCATCGAAGTTCTCGCGGCACATTCCCGTGCGGCGACGGTCGGCGAGGAACATGCGCGCGCCCTTCCAGGCGAGGTCGTGGGCGAGATCGTGGAAGCCGTAGCGGCGCAGCCCCTGCAGGACGAGGTAGTTCATCGGCGGCCAGATCGCGCCGCGCCAGTACTGCTGGTCCTCGAAGGCGGGGTCGTCGCGGGGGATGGTGGGGATCACGTGGTCGCCGTGGAAACGGGCGGGGTCGCGCAGGGTCTGGATCATGCGACGGGCGCGGTGGGGGGAAGGGATGCCGGCGATGAGGGGGAGGAAGTTCGATGCGGCGATCCGCGTGGACGGGCCGGAGGGGAGTTCGTCCAGGTAGAGACCGGCCGGTTCGGACCAGAGGACCCGGTTCATGGTGGTTACCAGGCGGCGGTAGTCGCGCTCCAGCCGCCGGGCGGTGGGTTCGTCTCCGAGAATGCGGGCGATGCGCGAGAGGCACTCGAGGTCGAGGGCGCGGTAGCTGGACAGGTCGACGGCGGAGATGGCGAGGACCTGCCTCTCCGGATCCCATTCGGCCTCGTCCCAGAGGGGGAGGTCGTCCTGGCCCGACTCCCAGGCGGCGCGCTGGTGGCCGCTGGCGCCGTCTTCCCACGGGGGGACGTGGTCGGGGCCGGGCACGAGATCGGTGTCGGAACCCCAGGCGAGGAGTCCCGGGGTGAGGCCTTCGCGGCGCGGCCGTCCGTCCTTGTCCGCCACCCACCAGTCGCACCATTCGAGGAGGCCGGGACAGGCGCCTGAAAGGGAGGCGGGGTCGGGGTGGATCCCGTGCAGCTTCAGGGCCGCGAAGGAGCCGATGGGGGGCTGGGAGCGGTCGGGGGTGCCGCCGTGGCGGCTGCGCCAGTTGGGGACGTTGCCGTTGGGGTAACGGGATTCGATGCCGGCCAGGAGCGTGGACCAGGCGAGGTCGCCGGAGACAGTGGCCAGCAGGAGGGCATTGAAGAAGGTGTCCCAGCCGAAGACGGTCCAGTCGTCGGGGTTGGGGGGGTGGGGGATGGTGGGGTCCGTGTCCGGAGCGGGGCCTTCTCCGGGTGTGTCGGCCGGTCGACTGTCCGCCGCGGGCTTCGGAAAGATCCAGCGTCGGCCCGCAGGGGTGTAGAGCCTGCCGGTCCCGGGTTGAAGCAGGACCATCCACATCAGGTTGTCGGTGATGCTCTCGGCGAGGTCCGGTGGGGTTCCCGCGATGCGCGGCCGCCGGAGCCTCCATTCCGCGCGCGCCTCGTCGATCCAGCGGGCGGCCCCGTTGATCAATCCGGCGGCCTCCGCCCCCACCCCCTCTCCACCCCACGCTGCCACCATCACCACGCATCCCTCCACCCCCTCCTCGACATCCAGGCACCGCGCCACCTCACCCCGGGACGCTCCCGGCACCCGGCACGAATCCGTCCCCTCCGAGAACGCGGCCGCGATCTCCACGCCGCCCTTCAGGCCGCCCCGCCACCCCGCGCCCCCCTCTCCATCCCCAATCCCCGCCACCTCCACCCACCGCCCCTCCCACCCCCAAGGCGCGTCCCCGATCACCTCCAGACGCCCCGGCGCCCTCACCGTCGCTCGCAGCGCCACCGCGTCCCCCCGCCGCGACCACTCCAGGACCAGCGTGCGTGCCGACGGCGCCGAAGACCGCGACGGCTCCGCCGCCAGATCGAACTCAACGCGCGCGTAGGAGCCGTCGGGCGCATGGGGGCCGACGCGCGAGACCATCCAATACCAGTCGTCCCGTTCGCGACGGCGTCCCCGCGGATCGGTGAAGGCGAGCCGCACCCCGATCCCGTCGTCCGGTCCCCCGGCGAAGACCAGGCCGGCCCAGCGGTCCGCCTCGAGGGCGCCGACGAGCATCAGGCCCGGCTGTTGGCTACTATGCGCACGTTGACGCTCCCTGTCGGGCGGGCGCCCGGCAACCCGATCACCGCGGGCGGCCGGGGCGACCCGGGACATCGCTGCAAGCTAACCGGGACCTTCAGGGCGTTTCCAGCACATTCCCCGGAGACCTGAAAGACATGCAGCATTCCGCCCTCGCCTCCGCAACGCATTCCGGGCGTGCCTCCGCGACGCGCTCCGCCCTCACCTCCGTGACGCGTTCCGCCCGCAAGATCGTCAATTTCGGCGGAAACATTTGTTTTCAGCCACGCCACCGCTACACGCCTCGATCCGAAGACGAGGTGTTGCGAATCCTGAACGAGCACCGCGACGGCACGATCCGCGCCGTGGGCGCCCGACATTCCTGGAACCCCGGCATCGAAACGCGGGACGCGCTCGTCGATCTCCGTCACCTTCGCGCCATCCGCGTGCACGACGATCGCGCCCGCGTGACGGTCGGCGCCGGGTGCCGGATCGGCGCGCTGTTGCGACACCTGGCGCGTCACGGGCTCACGCTCCCGTCGATCGGGCTGATCGACCGCCAGACGGTTGCGGGGGCGGTTGCGACCGGGACGCACGGCTCGGGGCGAAACAGCATGTCGCACTACGTCGAGGCCATGCGCATCGCCTGTTACGGCAAGGACGGGCTGCCGGTGGTGCGTACCGTGGATTCGGGTGCGGCGTTGCGCGTCGGCCGATGCTCGGTCGGGGCCATGGGCATCGTGCTCGAGGTCACGCTCCAGTGTGTGCCCCAGTACTACGTGCGCGAGCGCTGCGTCTGGCGGGATGGGCTGGACGACGTGCTGAGGCGGGAAGCGGCCGCCCCCCTGCAGCAGTTCTACATCCTTCCCGGCGCGTGGACGTACCTGGCGCACGAGCGCACCGTGGCCGCGGACAACCGGCGGTCGGGAGGGGCGGCGCTGTACCGGGTCTACTGGTTCCTCGTGATCGACGTGGGCCTGCACCTGTGCATCAGGCTGGCCGCATCCCGGCGCTCGAGCCGACGGCTGGTGAGCACGTTGTACCGGCGCATTCTCCCGGCGTGGCTCTTTCCCCGCTGGCGGGTGACCGACCGCAGCGACCGCCAGCTCCTCATGCGCCACGACCTCTTCCGTCACCTCGAGATGGAAGTGTTCGTGCCGCGCGCTTGCCTGCGCGTGGCGCTTGGGTTCGTGATCGAAGTGCTGCAGTCCGCGGACGATGCGGCCCATGTGCCGTCATCCGAAGTGCGCGAGAGCATCGAGACCGTCGGCGAGTGGGAGACCTTCTCGAGGATTCGCGGCACCTGGAGTCACCACTACCCGATCTGTGTCCGCCGCCTCCGGCCCGGCGACACGCTGATCTCCATGGCGTCCTGCCACAGGATGGAGGAGCAGGACTGGTATGCGATCAGCCTCATCACCTTCACCGAGCCGCGCACGGACTTCGAGGCTGTGGCGCGGCTGCTGGCGGTGGTCATGGCGGCGCGGTTCGGGGCGCGCCTGCACTGGGGCAAGTGGTTTCCGCTCGACGGATCGCAGGTGGAGGACGGCTATCCGGGGCTGGGCGAGTTCAGGGCGATCTGCGGGGAGTGCGATCCGGATGGGGTCTTCCGGAACGGGTTTGTGAAAGGGGCGCTGTTCGGTTCGGAGGGGTAGCAAACGGCTGCGTCGCCGACATCACCTGTGGTATCCGCGTCGCCATCGGTCCAAAATGTAAACTCCAGTTTCCAGTATGGAAACCATCGTTGACATTCTGGGGTCACCCGCTCAACGCCGTCCCGGCGTCAACCGAATCCGCGCCGTGACGCGCCCCGAGTCACCCGGGAACCCGACCCTGAGCCTGCCTTCCCCCCCGGCCACCACCTCGGCCGCCCCCTCCACCACCTCCGCGCCCACCGGCGTTCCGAACAGCCCGAAGTCGTACTCGCGCCCTGCGTTGCCCTCGACCGTGAGGAGCCATCCGTCACCCTCCTCCACCAGATCGATCACACGCGGCCCCCCGCTCCGCTGCCCGGGCTCCAGATCGATCCTCGGCGGCGCGACCGCGAGACCGCCGTCCCATGTAGCCACGATCTCGACCACCTCGCCCTCGGCCATCCGGACCGCAAGCGGTCCAGGCCCGGGCCGCCTGCGCCCGCCCGCCCCCGGCCGCCCCTCCACCCGGTCCGTCCCCTCAACCTCCACCTGCAACCCCGTCGCCCCCACCGGCAGATCCGGCACGAAGTCCACCACCACCGGCGGCCCCTCGCTGCGGATCACCACCCTCTGCTCCCCGCCCGCCTCGCCGAATTCCTGCGCGATCTCCACATCCACCGTCGTCGCGCCCACCTTCAACCCCCGTACCGCCGCCTCCGGCCAGTCCGCCGGCAGCTGCGGCGCCACGCGTGCCCGTCCGTTCGGCGCGTCCGGCTCCCACCCGAAGACGCCCCTCAGCAGCGGCGTCACCAGCATCGAGGTGGCGAAGAACTGGTGCGGGACGGTCTGGTCGAGCGGCTGGTAGAAGGTCCCCGAGAACAGCTCGCCGTGACGGCCGAGGCTGAAGTCGAAGGTCATCTGCTTGATCGCGTCCATCAGGTGGAACCCCGCCCAGGGGCGGCGGTAGCGGTACTGTCCCCACGACGCGAACCCGGTCACGAAGGGCCACACGGTGCCCATGTTGTATTGGAGCGGGTGGTAGAGCGGACTCTCGGTCGAGAGCATGTGCGCGCCCCAGTCGGAGGAGACGCGGTCGCCGGCGATTTGGGCGAGAGTGCCGCGGGCGCGGTCCTCGTCGAAGAGGCCGAAGGCGGCTGCCGCGGCGGGCCACACGGTGAGGTTGTCGTTGGTGCCGCCGCCCGCGAGGATGCCGAAAGCGTGGTGTCCGTCGTCTTCGCGCCAGTAGGCGTTGTTGAGGGTGCGGCGGGCCGTGGGGGCGATTCGGGTGGCCGCGTCCAGCATCTCGCCGTCGTCCATCTGCTCCGCCATCTCTAGCGCGCCCTCGAGCGCCGCGACCCAGACCCCCGCCAGGTAGATGTCCTGGTGCAGCGCCTCGCCCAGGCCGCCCACCTCCACCGCGCCCAGCCCCCCAACCGTGTTCTCGATGATCCCGTCGCCGTCGGTCTCGGCGCTCAGGCACCACGCCCAGGCGCGCCGGTACGCGGGCCACAGCTCGCGCAGCAGGTCGTCGTCGCCGCTGGCGAGCCAGTACAGGTAGAGCGCGTACATCCAGTGGGGCGTCGTGTCGGCGTGGTAGTAGGCGTAGGGGTAGGTGTCGAACCAGGGGATGTGCGCGGCGGCCTGCGAGATCTCGTGGGTGATCTTGCCGTCGTCGCGCTGGTACGTCGCCAGGAACGCGAGCTCCTCGGCGACCAGCTCCCACTGGCCCAGCGCGTCCATCGCGTAGGTGTTGATCATCGCGTCGCCGCCGAAGAACCAGCCGAATCCGGGGCGCGTGCCATTGCGGGACAGCCCCCACCCGGCGACGAAGCCGCACCCCAGGTCGGGGTTGCAGACGCGCTGCTCCTCGAGGTTGATCTTGGCCCATTCGAGCGCCAGGTCGAGGGACGGGTCGGGGGTCTCCACCGAGGCGGTGTTGGCCAGCGCGGAGTCGGCCCAGGCGCGGGTGCCCCGGTAGAGCGTCTCGGCGTTCGCGATCAGGCGCGCGTAGCGGGCGAAGACGGTGTCGCGCGGTACGCCGCCCCCCGCCACCGCGATCGGGATGAACTCGCGCCGGGCGCGCTCGGGATCGACCGGGATGACCATCGTGCGGGGAGCCTCGCCGAGCTGGTGAGCGGGGTGCTCGACCGAGTTGGTGGCCCACGGCGAACCGACCACTGCGTTGCGTTCCTGCAGACTCTCGGAGAGGACGAAGACGCGCCGCCCCCCGTCCCAGTAGGCGTACTGCCCGCCCAGCGACCCCGGCCACATGTAGTTGAGAACCGGGTGGAACTCGGCGACGATCTCCATCGGTTCGGGGCTGTCGACCTCGAGCAGGACGAGGATCCCGGATGCGGCCGTGTCCCGGGGCGCGAGGATGTGCTGGCGCACCTGGAAGGCCGCGTGGCTGTAGGTGATGGTCGCGAGCTCGGGGCGGATGTGCACCGTGCGCGCGACGCGGTCGCCGGGGATCGGCGTGCCGTAACCGGGCGTCGAGAAGGAGAGCTGGAAGCCGTTGCCGACCTTGAGGGGGTGGATCCACAGCTCGGCCTGGCCGGTCTCGAGGCCGAGCCACGCGGCGCGCGGGCCCGTGACGCCGAGGTATTCGCCGGGACGGACCGGGCCGGTCAGCTCGATGGGGGAGGGGAGGACGGGGAAGCGGGGGACGGACAGCGTGGCCAGGTCGCCGGAGGGGGGGTCGGGGAGGCGCTGGGTGGTGGCGGGGTGGGGGAGGACGAGGATGGTGGCCGCAGTGAAGATGGCGGCCAGCGACGGGGTGGGGTGGGGGAGCAAGCTGGATTTCATGCGACGAAGACCTCGGACCCGGAAGATCGGTGGTGCTGCACCGCGACAATGTAGCAGTCCGTGGACAAAGCCGCGCCGAGTACCGAGAACGTCTTGCTACCCCCCACCGCGTCTCAACCGCCGCACCTGCGGATGCTGCACATCCATCTCGTCCGTCCACACCCCCAGGACCTCGTCCACGCCGATGTCCATCACCCGGAAGTCCTCGGGAATCTCCACGCTCCCCAGCCAGCTTCCGTCGGGACCCAGCACCAGCCATTGCGCCGGTTCGCCCGCCTCGCTCATCCCCCGGAACGGTCGGAGCCAGATCGCCCCGGTCGGATCCACCAGCAGGGCCTCGTACGCAGGCCGGGTCTCGGGTGAAGGCATGTCCTTGACGGCCTGGACGAAGTGCGGCGGGGGCGACGCGACACCCTGCGGCAGCTCGATGTCGAGCCGCGCCTCCCGTTCGGCCTCAACCTGTTGGGGCGTCAGTGCCAGCGGGAAGTCGGGGATGCGGAGAATGCGCACGGTATCGCCGTCCGGCGCCAGTTCCTCGATCTGCATCCGGTCCGAGGCACCGGTGTAGATCCGGCCCTCGTGGGTGTCCACGAGTGCCTCCTTCTGGAAGAGCGGCGGCGCGCTCAGAACTTCGGCGACATACTCCTCCCCGCCCGGCGTCGAGCCGATGCTGTCCCGGCGGACCCCCGCCAGGTCATACAACACGAGTGCCTCGGGATTCCGCACCACGCCGTACGTCTCGGAGAATTCCATGATCGCCTGCACGACCAGGGTTTCGTCGCGCAGATGGTGGAGGTTGCGCCGCCGTGGTCGCGAGGACGAGGCGTCGGGGAGCCGCACCGCGGCCGAACTTCGGTCGCGAGAAGTAGGCCGTGTGGCCTGAGCCCATTCAACAACCACCCATGTGTGTTCGGGTCAGAACACGGCCGACCTCTCCGTCGATCTCCACGACGCGAACGATCTCCCCCTCATAGTACTCCCCGTGCACAATCCCGATCACGGCACCCTTGACGCGAAAGAACCCCAGCCACCGGAACTTCCTGTAACTCATGCCCCACCTGCCGGGTGGACTGTCGACCAGATCCAGCTCTTCCCTGATCCTGTCCAGGCCGGGAAAGTCGTCCTCGACGAACGTGGCCTCCGGCGCGCGGCTGAGGGCCACACCCTCGAACCGGTGTTGTCCCGGCAGGTCAAGACTTGAGCCGTCGATGATCAGCGCCCACTTGAAGGTGCAGTGGGCTGCCGTGGGACGGCCGCCGTCGGTCGTGACAGGGAAGCCGGTGTGCCGTTCCGAATGGAAGAGCCAGTCCGTGGGCACGCCGGAGGCCACGAGGCCGCCTGACCATCTCAAGTTGCCGTCACCGTCCGTCGTCAATGCGACTCCCTCGCCCTCCTCCAACGCTTCCATCTCAAAGGGGTCGAGCCAGTCGGGCACGTCCCAACTCTCCTCGGCAAGCCGCGCAATCGGGTAGAGGTTGCCGCTTCCTTCGACCACGGCGAGCCAGAGGAGATCCTGGGCGGCAGGTAGCGGTGGTTGGAAAGGAGGCGAAACCACCAACGGCGTAGCGACCACGCACATGAAAGCGGCGACGCGTCTCATGTCAGCCGTTCCCTCCAACCCCTCCCCGCCTCAACCGAAACACCAGAGGATGCTGCTGCCCCTGTTCGTCGATCCAGGATCCCAGGACCTCGTCGATCCCGATGTCCCAGATCCGGACGTTGGTCGGCACCGTCACACCGCCCAGCCAGGTGCCGTCGGCGTCAATCACCTGCCAGTCCAGCGGCGTGCCGCCTTCGGTGATCCCCTCGTGGGGCCGCAGCCAGATCGCGCCGGTCGGGTCCACGAGCATGTCGCGGTAGGCGGGCCGGGTCGCGGGCGTCGGCAGGGACTGGATGGCCTCGCGCAGCATGGCCGGAACGCTTCCCAGGCGCGCCTGCCGTTCGGCCTCGACAAGTTCCTCGCTGAGTTCGAGCGGGTAGTCCGGGATGCGCAGGACGCGCAGGAGTTCACCGTCCGGCCCCAGTTCCCGTACCTCCATCAGGTCGGCGGATCCATAGTAGATCCGGCCATTGCGCGAGGCGACGATGGAGGATTTGGGGAAGAGGGGCGTTCCGCTGAAGGACACGTTGTCGGTGTACTCTTCAGGCCCGACGATCGTTGCGATACTGTCCACCAGCTCGCCATCCAGGTTCAGGCGGAGGAGCGCGCGCGGAGTTCGCACGATGCCGGTGGCCGCAGGCGGGGGTTCCGAGGTGACGGTCTGTACGACCAGCGTGCCGTCGTCAAGGGAATGGAGGCTCCAGAGCCTGACGTAGTCCAGGCTCATCGTGCGGAGGTGGGTGGGGTTGGGGACCGGGCCGAAGACGGCAATGTCACCGTCCGAGTCGAGCGCGAAGATGGAGTCGCCGACGAGTTCGATCCCCTGGAGACTGCCGAATTCGTCCGGTCCCTCCCCCTGGCCTCCGACCGACGCGATGTGGTCGCCGGGTTCGGAGAAGAGGCGGATTTCACCCGTGCCGGCGGTGACGACGGCGAGGGTGCCGTCGCCCAGCCTCCTCATCCCCCGGATCCGGAAGAAGGTGAATGCTTCGGTGGGGCCCAGCGCGTGCAGATCGAGGACCGGCTCCGGGTCCAGGCGCCACGCGGTCGAGTCGGTCCACACCGGTACGTGGGCTTCGACGATGCGGACGCCCGCGCTGTCGTACCCGGTGACCGGGGGACCGTCGTAGGGGCGGTCGCAGGCGGGGACCAGGGGGAGCAGGAGGAGCGCGACGATGGCCCGCGAGAGCGCGGGACGGGGGATGCAGGGGCAGGTGTTCATGCGGTGGATCGTCACCCTGTGAGCACCTCCAGGACGCGGTTCGGCGTGAACGGCATGTGGCGAAGCGGTCGTCCCGTGAGCGCCGCGAAGGCGTTGGCGACGGCGCCGGCCGCGACCGGCACACCGGGTTCGCCGAGCCCCATCGGGGGTTCGGTGGAAGGCATGAAGCGGACTTCGATGTCGGGCATGTCGGACATGCGCAGGATCGGGTAGTCGTGGAAGTTCGACTGTTCGACCCGGCCGTCCCGGACGGTAAGCCGCTCGACGAGCGCGGTGCTCAGCCCGTTGACGATGCCGCCTTCGATCTGGGCGCGGGCGTTGCGCGGCTGAACGACCATCCCGCCGTCGGCGGCGCACCAGAAGCGGTGCACGCGGATTTTGCCGGTCGCTTCGTCGAGTGAAATCTCGGCCACTCCGGCGGCGAGCGTGCCGCTGCGTTCGACGAAGGCCACGCCCCGTGCTCGGCCGCCAGGTGGTTCTTCACCCCAGCGGGCCATCTCGGCGACCTCGTCGAGGACCGCGATGGCGCGCGGGGACCCCTTGAGCAGCTTCCGCCGCAGCGCAACGGGATCGGTCCCCTCACCGCGGGCGATGTCGTCGATGAAGGCCTCGATCGCGAACTTGTTGGGCCCGTGCCCGACGGCGCGCCAGTGCTTGGTGCGCACGCCGTGCGAGGCGCCGCGCATCTCGATCCGCTGATTCGGGATGTCGTAGTACCGGATCGAAATCCCCGACGCGAGCAGACCGCGTCCGTCCCCGACCACCGTGTGGGTCCACGCGGTGAGAGTGCCGCCCGCATCCACACCGCCGGTCAGCCGCTGCAGCGACATCGGACGGAAGGCGCCGTACTGCAGGTCGTCCTCGCGCGTCCAGATCAGCTTCACAGGGCGCCGCACCGACCTGGACAGCTTCACGGCCTCGACGATGTAGTCGGCCATGGTCCGGCGTCCGAGTCCGCCGCCCAGGTAGCAGGGGTGGAAGGTGACCTTCTCGACGGCCACGCCGAGTTCACGCGCGACCGCCGCCCGGGCCATGTCGGGCGCCTGCGTTCCGGCCCAGACCTCGGCGCCATCACCCGTCGGGTTCACCGAGGCGACCGCGCCCAGGGGCTCCATCTGCGCATGGTAGACGTAGTCGTTGAAGTAGTCGGCACGGTAGCGATTGGCCGCCGCGCCCATTGCGGCCGCCACGTCGCCACGCTCGGAGAGCGGACGTCCCCGGCTTTCCCCGTCCGCGATCCCCGTGTAGGCCTCGAGCGCCGCCACGCTGTCGAATCCCTCCGCGCGCGCCCCGCCGGCCCACTCGATCTCCAGCGCGTCGCGCGCCGCGAACGCCTCCTCGACCGTCTCCGCGACCACGCCGACCCCGTAGTCCAGCCTCACGGTCCCCACCACCCCCGGCCGCCCCCGCACCTCGGCCTCGTTGAACGACGCCGGGCTCGCCTCGTGGACCGGGGCCCGCGTGATCACGCCGTAGAGCATCCCCGGCACCTGCACGTCCAGCGCGTAGACCGCGCTGCCGTCGGTCTTCGCGGGGACATCGTGGCGCGGCACCGAGTGCCCGATCAGCCGGAAGTCCGCGGGCGACTTCAGCTCGGCTTCGCTCACCTCGGGCAGCTCGTCGGGGACCTCGGCGAAGGCGGCCACCTCGCCGTAGGTGATCCGGCGCCCGCTCGCGGCGTGCACGACCACGCCCGGCTCGGTCGTCAGTTCGCCCGCGGCCACGCCCCATTCGCGCGCGACGTTGTCGAGCAGCACGCGCCGGATCTGCGCGCCCGCCAGCCGCAGGCTCAGGTAGTAGCCGCGCACCGCCATGCTGCCCGCCGTCATCATCGAGCCCCCGCGTCCGCGTCCGCCACCCCAGCTGCGCCCATACACCCCGGGCTCGACCGGGGAGTGCTCGATCCGGACCTTGTCCCAGTCGGCGTCCATCTCCTCGGCGAGGATGACGGGGAGCGCCGTCATGGATCCCTGTCCCATCTCGGAGGCGGGGTTGTAGATGAGGACCCGGCCGTCGGTCGCGATCCTGACCCAGGCGCCGAAGGGGTGTTCCGCCGCGCCATCCGGTCCGTCCGCTCCCATGAGCGCGTCCAGGGTGTCCGGCGAACCCGCGCGGCGCGCGGCGAGGCCGGCCGGACCGAAGACCAGCGCGAAGGAGAGGCCGCCGCCGGCCTGCCTGAGGAAGGTTCTGCGCGACTGCGCCCGCGTCTTCATCGTGTCCTCCCGGCGGGCGCCGCGTTCACGGCCGAGGCGCGTTCGATCGCGCGGATGATCCGGCCGTAGGTACCGCAGCGGCAGAGAATGCCGTCCATGTGGTCCACGATCTCCTCACGGGTCGGCGACGGGTTCGCCGCCAACAAGCTTGCGGCCTGCATGAGCTGGCCGGACTGGCAATAGCCGCACTGCGGCACCTCCTCCTCGATCCAGGCCTGCTGAAGCGCGTGGGATCGGTCCTCCGAGAGCCCCTCGATGGTGGTGATCGCCCGCCCTTCGACCCGCGAGAGGCGCAGCCGGCAGGATTGCACCGGCTCTCCGTCGAGGTGGATCGTACAGGCCCCGCACTCGCCGACCCCGCAGCCGAACCGGGTTCCGGTCAGGCCGAGCCGCTCGCGCAGGACCCATAGGACCATCGCGTTGCCGGGAGCGTCGCTGGTGACGGGCTTCCCGTTGAGGGTGAACGTGGTGGGCATGAGACGCCTCCCGGGAGTGAGGGGGATCCGTTCCGTCGGAAGCTGGCGGGCCCGCTACCCCTTCGGCAACCGCTCCCGCCTATCGAGCGCCTCCCGGGTGTAACCAACTCCTCATGACCCGATCGTCTCGACCCCCTCCGCCGCGGCGGCGCGGGCGAGCTTGCGATCAAGCGTGGCAAGCGACCGCCCTTCGCGCACCGCCAGTTCCAGGTAGATCGCGTCGTACGCCGTCAGACTGTATGCGCGGGCAAGGCGCAACACCTCCGGGCCGCGTGGCGCGTGATCCAGGCGAATGCGCAGTTCGGCGAGCGAGGCGAGGGCAGACTCGGTATCCGCCGGGTTGATTCGACCGTGGCGCTCCGACTTGAGGAGCACGTTGCGCATCTCCGCCCACCACAATGCGGGGGCGAGGGCTCCGTGCTCGACCACCACATCCAGGGCGAGATCGGCGTACGTCGAGTCTTCGTCGGCCAGCACCCACGCGGCCGTCGCCGAGCAATCCACGACCGGCGCCGTCACCGTCGGCCCTCATCCCGCATGGACAGGATCTCGGCAACCGTGGCGCCCTGGGCGCGGGCGCGAATCTCGCGGAGTCTGTCAGCGGCCCCCGCCGCGGTCTTGCGGTCGGGCCAGTCGGCCGGAACCAGCATCGCGGTCGGACGTCCCCGCTTGGTGATGAGGATGGTCTCCCCGGCTGCGACTTCGTCGAGCAGCGTGGAGAGGTGGGTCTTCGCTTCAAAAGCTCCGATCTCGCGCATGGGCGTCGGCTCCGTTCGGCAGTGATCAACTAGTTGGTAGACTGGTAGAACTGCTGGACGGTGTCAAGTTCGCCCGCGTGACCGGAATGGGTGCCGCCGCGGACAACGCCTTGGGTGCCGGGAACCTCGCCGCTCCCGCCTCTCGCGCCGATTCATCCACGGACCGCTGCATGCTGAGGTCACGGCCCTCCCCCCCGATCCCTTCCAAGCGTTGCCGAAGCCGTTTGCAGGTTAGCTTGGAGGACCCAATGGAAACTTGCGGGAGTCGGGAGGGGAAGCACCAGGCGGGATCATCGGTGGCTCCGACGACATTCGATCGGCGACAAATCGGAAAGCGGGAAGAAGCCGGAACCATGGCACGGAAGCGAACACGATCCGGGAAGCGCAGAAAGCGAAAAGGCAAACGGGGACCCGACGCGCGAACCCTGTTCCTGGCGAAGCAGGGGATTCCCGAAGCCCAGTTTCGGCTCGGCGAGATGTACATGACGGGCGACGGCGGGGCCAGGTACGACCCGGAAGAGTCGGTCAGGTGGTTCCGCGCCGCCGCCGAGCAGGGCCACATCGAAGCCCACATGCATGTGGCCCAGGCGTACTTCGATGGTGACGGGGTGGAGCAGGACTTCGAGGAGGCCGCCCGGTGGTACAGGGCCGCCGCAAAGGCGGGGCACATGGACGCGCCGGTGCACCTGGGCATGATGTACGCGAACCTGGAAGCCGACATGGACGCCGACCCCGACGCCGAGCGGTTTGTCGAAATCGCGGCCGATGCCGGCTACCCGTCCGCCAGGTACCTGCTGGCCGCCCTCCGGGATGAAGAAGGCGACGAGTTCGACGACCCCGAAGAGTTCGGCGACCTCGACGAATTCGGCGACCCCGGCCCGGAGGAAATGCGGGAGATCACCGAGGATCTGCTTCGGGAGGCCTGGAGCGGGGATGCGGATGCCCAGTTCGGCGCCGCCCTTGCCTACCACCAGGGCCTGGGCGTACCCAGGGACGACGAAGAGGCCGTCCGGTGGTTCCGGGCGGCGGCCAAACAGGGTGATTGCGCGGCGATGAACAACCTGGGGGTCATGTTATACCGCGGCGAGGGAGTACCCGCACCGGATCACGAAGCGGCGCTCGGTTGGTACCGGGCGGCGGCCAGGCAGGGTGATCCCGCCGGACTTCACAACCTTGCCGCCATGCACTACAGCGGCGAGGGGGGACTCGAGCGCGATCCGGCGAAGGCCGCGCAACTCACCCTGAATGCGGCGCGGCTCGGCTACCCCGACGCGCGGTTCGTCATGGCGATCAAGTATTCCAGCGGCGACGGAGTCGAGCAGGATCCGGCCGAGGCCGCCAGGTGGTTTCGGAAGGCGGCGGAGCAGGGCCACCCGGAAGCGCAGTACGAATTGGGGATCCTTTACGCCGAGGGCGACGGGGTGGAGCAGGACGGAATGGAAGCCGAGAAGTGGTTGCTCAGGTCGGCCGAACAGGATGAGGTCATGGCCTCCTACGCGCTCGCCCGGCTGTACGACGAGGGGGAGCTGCTGCCGCGGGACGAAGCGAAGGCGGTCGGGTTCCTCCTCTGGTCGGCCGAGGACGGATGGCCCCCGGCGATGAACCGTCTGGGATCGTGGCTCCTGCAGGGAAAGGGTGTCGAGAAGGATCCGGAAGAGGCGGTCGGATGGTTCCGCCTGGCCGCCGAGGATGGACTTGCACTCGCCCAGCACAACCTGGGCAGGTCGTATTTCGCGGGAGTGGGTATCGGACAGGATGACGAGGAGGCTGCAAAATGGTACCGCAGGGCCGCGGAGCAGGGATTCGCGCCCTCGCAGTCGGCGATCGGGGTGATGTACCTGGTTGGCCGGGGCGTGGAGCGTGACGAGTCGCGGGCGCTGAAGTGGTTCGAGAAGGCGGGGGAGGAGGTTCCGGATGTCGATGAGGTCCTGGCGGCGTTCGAGAGGGTCAGGAATCTCCTGTCCTGAGTTCGAGGGACAAGGCGTGACCGACTTCGATTCGAGGCCATGCGGGGTGGGCTCGGCACCGGACTCCGGGGAGGACCTGGCCGCGATGGCGATGAGCGTGGCCGCTTGAGCCGCAACACCGCCGGACCCGCGCTTCGCACCCGCGAATTCGTCGCTCTCGTCGCCCTTCTCATGTCGCTCGTCGCGCTCTCGATCGACGCGATGTTGCCGGCGCTGCAGGAGATCGGCCGCGACCTCGGGGCGGCGCGGCCCAATGACACCCAGTTCGTCATCACGGCCGTGTTCGTGGGAATCGGCATCGGGCAGATTCTGTTCGGGCCGCTCTCGGACCGCATCGGGCGGCGGCGCGCCATCCTCGCGGGCCTCGCCGTCTTCATGGCGGGGTGCCTGGTGAGCATCCTCGCGCCCACCTTCGAGGTGATGATCGCGGGCCGGGTCGTGCAGGGGATCGGCGTAGCGGCGCCGCGCATCGTGACGATCGCGATGGTGCGCGACCAGTACGAGGGCCGCCGCATGGCCCGGCTGATGTCGTTCGCGATGTCCGTCTTCATCCTCGTGCCGATCATCGCACCGGCGCTCGGGCAGGGGATCCTGTGGCTCGGAAGCTGGCGCGCCATCTTCGTCTCCATCCTCGCCGTGGCCATGGTCGCGCTGACCTGGTTCGGCGTGCGGCAGCCCGAAACCCTGCCCGCCTCCCGCCGCCGGCCGTTTTCGCCGCGGGTCATCGGCGGGGCGGTACTGGAGGTACTGAGGACGCGGGCCGCGCTAGGATACACCCTCGCGACCACCTGCGTGTTCGCACCCTTCCTAGCGTACCTGAGCTCGTCCCGGCAGATCTTCCAGGACGCCTACCAGACCGGCGCGCTCTTTCCCCTCTGGTTCGGCGTCCTCTCCCTGTCCTTCGGCTGCGCCTCGCTCCTCAACGGGCGACTGGTGATGAAGCATGGGATGCGGCGGCTGGCGCGGGCGGCGGCCGCGTCGCTCACGGTCGTATCGGTCGCCGCGGGGGCGCTGGCCTTCGCCTTCGCGGGACTTCCCCCGTTCTGGCTCCTGATGGCGTACCTGCTTCTCGCCATCTTCTGCGTGGGGCTGCTGTTCGGGAATCTGAACGCGCTCGCCATGGAGCCGCTGGGGCATATCGCGGGGGTGGGCGCGGCGGTGGTCGCGTCGCTGATAACCTTCCTCGGGGTGCCGCTGGGGGCGATGGTGGGGCAGAGGTTTGACGGTACGATGTACCCGCAGATCGGGGCGTTTGCGGTGTTCGGGGTGGGGACGGTGGGGGCGATTTGGTGGGCGGGTGGGGGGTTGGGGGGCGAAGGGGGAGGCTGAGGCGGTGTCGCGGCGGGCGGATGTAAAGTCGGGTTTACAGAATGGAAAGCGGGGTTGTCATAACGAAGCGATTCGTCACCACTTCATCTTCCCAAGTATCATGTCCACGGCCTGGGGGCTGAACGCCTCGGGATCGAAGTGCCCGCCGACCCACTCCTTCATGTGCTCATGGTCCCGCGCATTCGGGTGCTTCAGGGAGTCGAGCATTTCGTAGTAGCCCCAGACACCGCCGCAGTCTTCCGGCGGACACCGCCGCCGGCCGCTGATGCATGCGGGCAGCCGAACGGTGGGGTCGTAGGGGAGGATCTTCTGTAGCGTGACCTTGTGCTCCCACGAGTCGCCGAAGTCGTACATGTAGGTCATCCAGTCCTTTTCGCGCTTGAGGAGCTGGTTGATCCGGTATTTCCGCTCGTCGAGGTCCTTGGGCGTCCCCGGCATCCTGAAGTCGTCGTCCCACGGGCTGGGGATGCTGTAGACCCGGTTGTCCTTGTGGAACATGTGGAGATGGCAGTCCTCCCACCCCATGACCACCTGGATGAGATGGTGCAGGGTGTCGAGGTGCATCGATGGGGGGACGAGGACGCGGCGCCAGATCGGCGGCTTCGTTCGCGTCAGGGCGATTCGGAGCTGGTAGGTGACTCGTGGGGGCATGGGGGGTCTGTCAGCGGGAGCTGTGGTGATCGGCTTGCGGAGCCGATTGGGCGGGTCGTGCGGGTTCTCGGTCGATCGGTAGGCGGCCGGCCCCCGCCCGCTCGCTGCGGATCCTGGCCATCAGCGCGAAGAGCTTGATCGGCTCGGCGGGCTGCTCCGGCCGTGTGTGAAGGGGCGGATGGCGAGTGTCATGGTCAACCTATAAGAGCCATGTCGTCCTGGGGAAAGGACGATCGGGCACTCAGAGCGTCGGGCGGAGCCAGGCCAGATACCGCGTGTTCAGGTCCGCCAGCGCCCGCGCGACGGTGGGGACTTCGCCGGCTGACGCAGCGTCCCCGGCAGTTGTCGCCGTTTGCCGGCTGGCGTCGGCCAGGAATGCCCGAGTGAGATCCCTGGCGACTTCCAGGCCTGCGTCGACCCTCTCGCCCCCGGGACCCTCGAGTCGCCTTCTTGCCACGTCCAGATCCTCCATCAGGTGCCGGACATGTGGATCGGGGTCGGAGACGGCGACTGAAAGGGCAGCCATGAGCTCGTTGGCGGATCGCCGCAAGGCGTCCAACGTGGCGCTCTGCTTCGCGAATTCGGCTTCGCCGAGGACCCCGGGCCCATAGAGGTGTTCGGGGACGTGCAGTTCGGCCAGTTGCCCTCCCTGCCAATCGAGCAGCGCCAGCAAACCGCGTTCGGTGAATCGTCCCCACTCCTTCAGGAACCTCGTTTCGTCCCGGGCCAGTTGGGTCGCGTTGGCATACGCCTCGTCCACCGCCGCAGTCGGCTCGCCCAGCCAGCGCCGGGCTCTCGCCAGCTCCCTCCAGGCCCAGGCGTGCCTGCGGCTCGGGGCGTCCATGCGCAGAAGGCGTTCCAGGAGAATGCGGGCGTCGGTCAGCAACGCCCGGTTCCGGTCGGTCACGCCTTCGCGGTGGGCCTGTCCGGCCTGCCACAGCTTGTTCTGGGCGCATTCCAGCAGGGCCCGGGGATCCTGCAGAATCGCGGAGCCCGCGACATCGAACAGCCTCGCCGCCATTTCGGATTCCCGAAGCCTCCTGGCGACGATCGCCGCCCCGACCGCCTCGTGCGGGGACAGCCTCCCCGCCGCACGGATCAGGAAACGCCGCACGCGATCGCCCTGGCCGTCCGCGACCAGCGCCTCCAGCCAGGGGACGACGACTTCGGGGCGCCGTGACCCGGAATCCATGGACAGCGCGGTCTCGATCATCGGCTCCGCGCGGTCCAGATCGCCTCCGGCCACCAGCTCGCGGATCAGTTCCTCCGCGAGAACGTGCGACGCGGGATCTCCGTGCCATGCGGACTCCAGTGCATCCCGCGCCTCGTCAGGCCGTCCCACGGCACGCAGCTCACCGGCCTTGCGGATGGCTGACTCGGCGCTCTGCCACGAGTGCGCGAACAGGGTCGCTTGGAAGAACGTGCGCTGCTCGTCGAAATGGAACCGCGGCGGCGGCGATCCGATCCGTTCCATCGCCTGATAGACCTTGCCCAGGCCCGTGAGACGCTTTTCGGCCAGTCCGATCTCCTTGAACAGCTCACCGATCCGCGGGTTGCGGGGAGGCACCAGTGGCGGCGTGCCTCCCGGCTGGAGCTGGTCGAGGTCGATTCCGGGGACGGGTCCCGGGGTGCTTCGGATGTCGATGCGGTCCTACGTGACGCGAACCAGGGTCGTGTGGGGCGAGTCGTCGTCGTAGCCGCGATGGAACACGGCGTTTACCAGCACTTCACGAAGCGCGTCCTCCGGATAGCTGGGGCGATTCAGGGCACTCACCTGATCCGGTACCTTGTCGATCCTCGACCCGATCACCTCGCGGCGCAGATAGTCCAGACATCCTCGAACCTGCTCGGCGAGGCCGCCCTTGAACGTCTTGTCACGAAATGTGTCGCCGGCCGCGCCGGATTGCAGGATGCTCGTCTCGATCGCGGCGCCGGAAAACCAGCGCGACGGGTCGCGGGAGAAGAAGAGAAGAGCCACGTTGAGGGGAAGCTCATGGTCGTTGACACGCCTGACCAGGTCCATCTTCCGGTAGATGTGCCGCGCATGGGGCTCGTCCGACAGCGCGCTTCCGCAATCCCGCAGGTGTTCCCGGACCTTCGTCTCGCTGATGTCGTCGACCGTGGCGTCCGTGGCCGTGCGGGAATCCCAGGGGACGACGGTGGACTGTGCGTGTAGCTGCGTTAGGAGACCGGCGGCGTCGGCGTCCACCGTCCTGTCGTCCACCCGAACCCAGTACTTCCGGCCCCCTTTTTCGCCATCGGGAGCCCGGTGCGGCGGGGTCTCGCTGGCGGGCACCCAGACAACCAGAATCCTCCTGCCGTCCTTCTCCTCCCGGGAGATGCGGGGGACGTACCGCGGCTCCATCGTGCGGCACCTTCCGGTGATCCAGCGATCAGCCTCGTCCATCTGTTCGGGAGTGAGTCCCCTCGGCGGCAACTCGGCGCGGCCGTCCTTCTCCGCGACGCCCAGGACGACGTATCCGCTGCCGTGACGCCTCAGGTCGTTCGCGAACGCGCAAATGGTCTTGAGCACCTGATGGCCCGTGACCATCGAGTCCCACGTCGCCTTGAACTCGATGCGTTCGGACTCGACCGTGCGGGCGTGGAGCAGGTCGTCGAGGTTGATTCGGAGGTTGCTCACCGAGACGTGCTGGTCCTTTCCGTGGCGGGGTCTTGGCGGGGCGCTCTCCCCAGGCTCACTCAATGTAACCTCGGGTTTACTTAATGTAATCCGTGCTTGTCATTTTCGAGCGCCCGGATCGGTCTGGCCCCAATCACCCACAACATCTCTTCGGGGATCAGCCGACAATCCGGATCGAGGTTGACCGTCCGGGGCTGAATCCGTCCGGGCGAGCGCGTCGCTGTGGAACTTCATTGCCGGCCTTTCTTGCCCCTCCCACCCCACCCGGCCAGTTTCCGCCATGCGCCGCTTCTTCAACACGGCTGGCCCGGTCAGGCCCGAGCGCCACTACTGTGTGCCGCCGCTGGCACGGTTCGATCCGGACCAGGTGCTGGGGCTGATCCGCAACGAACGCTACTTCGTGCTGCACGCGCCCCGGCAGACGGGCAAGACGTGCACTCTCCTGGCGCTGCGGGACCTGCTGAACAGCGGTGCGGAGGGCATCCGGGAGGAGCGCACGCTGGGAGACGCGGGGATCGTGGTGTGGGGAGTGTGACGTAACGCAGCAGGAGATGCATCATGGAAAAGCTCGCCGTCCTCGTCGTGATGGGCGTATTCGGAGCCGTTCTGCAACCGCCGATCGGTGAAGCGGGGTTCAGCGCGGGGCCGTATTGGCCCGACATCACCAGTCGTCAATCGCAGACCCGCATGGCGGTCGGGCTTACCGCACGCACGCCCGCGGACGGCCGTCTCGGCCTCGAGTTCGGGCTCCGGTACAAGCAGGGAGGCATACCGCTCACCTGCGGGCTGCGACCGAGGGAGAGCCCCGGCACGCTGGCCGCACAACGGCGGGCTCCGGCTCGGGCCGACTCGCCGTGCCCCCCTGATACGGAGACGCACCAGGCGGAAGACCGCCAACACAACCACGACTTCATCGACTTCGCCGTGCTTGGACAGGTGCGGTACGGTGTCGGCGACCATCTCACGCTCCGCCTCACCGCCGGCCCCACCTGGGGTATCCCGGTCAAATGCTCGAGGGACAGCCTGACGTTCGGCGACCGGCAGAATTGTTCGGCTTCACGGGTCGACACCGACTGGCGCTTCGTCACCGGAGCCGGGGTGAGTCTGGCTGTGTCGTCCAGGCTGAGCGCTTCGGTGGACTACCGCTTCGGCATCAACCTGAGAGAACTCGGCCTGGTGACCACATCGACGGGGCCGATCCACGGCATCGCGGGGTCGCTCACTGGCGGATTGTCCTACCGCTTCGGCGGCGAGCAAGCGGTCCGCTAGGAGATTTAGAATCGCAGTTGACATAACCGATGGCGTGCGACCGGCCAGCGCCCATCGATTGAGACCGCCGCTCCACCTGGCAGCTTCCCCCGCCAATCCCCGCCACGCCTACTTGGGCGCGTCAGGCGAGCGACAGCGAGAGCGACAGCGAGCCCCGTTGCGGCGACAACCGGGTCACCGTACCTATGAACGGTCCGGCCATATCCGGGCGGGTGGCACCGCGGCCTCAGTCAGGGCTTGGGCGGGCTGTAGCGCGCGGGCCCACCTACGGGAGCGAAAGATGACGGCGCAACACTCTCACACGTGTCTTTCCGCTGCAGGACTCGTCACATGCCTGCTGGCTCTGCTCGCCGGCTGCGGCACGGAACCCGAAAAAGGCGGCTTACTCGCCGGAACGTGGATCGGACAGACGGAGTTCACGGTGCCCGGCGGTCCCACCGTGCCGGCCTCGATCACTCTCGTCACGGTCGAGACCTCGGTCCCCCCGGGGATCGTGAAGGGTGAGATAATCATCGAGGCTGCAGGGCAAACGGGGTGCGGCCCGGTCACGGGGAACCACGAATACCCGGATTTCTCACTGGATTTCAACTTCGCTCTGGCCGGGGAGGAAGTGACTGGCGGGTACGTGGGCAAGGCGACCATTCACAACTGCACCTCGAAGTTCGGCAGGCCAGAGTGGTGCGGCATGGAAGGCACCTTCACCACACACGTCGGCACCTTTTCGGAAGCCTTGACCCTGACGGGGCTCAGGTCCGGTGGGCGGAGTCTGCTGGATCCTTTTTGCATCCCCCCGCCATTCTGAGTCGAAGAAAGACATCTCATTGACCCCGGATCCTGCAAGGCGTCCTGATTTCGACCGATTCTTGGCTTGTTGACGTGGC
>JAPPNO010000050.1:0-11156 GCA_028873845.1 Gemmatimonadota bacterium
CCGCCCTGTTCCTCCGCGTCCCCCCCGGCACGAACCCCGCCTCCACCAGCTCCCCCACCCCCTCCAGCAGCGGCACCCTCTCCGCCTCGATCCGCGCCGCCACCCCGGACGCCCGCGCCATGATCCCCAAATGCCCCGTCAGCCCATACCCCGTGACATCCGTTGCCGCATGCGCACCCACCGCCCGGGCCGCCGCCGCCGCCCCCCGGTTCAGCCTCGCCATCCACTCTACCGCATCGCTCAACAGCCCCGGCGGACACTTCCCCGCCTTCACCGCCGTCGCCACGATCCCGGTACCCAGCGGCTTGGTCAGCACCAGATCGTCCCCAACGCGCGCACCGTCATTGGCCAGCATCGCGCCGGGATCCACCTCGCCCACCGCGACCATCCCGTACTTGGGCTCGGCGTCGTCGATCGAGTGACCGCCCAGCACTGGAATCCCCGCTTCGGCGGCCTTCTCGGCGCCCCCGCGAATGATCTCCTCGGCGAGGCCCTCGTCCAGCAGCCCGCGCGGGAACGAGAGCAGGTTGAGCGCGAAGAGCGGCCGCCCTCCCATGGCGTACACGTCCGACAGCGCGTTGGCGGCCGCGATCCGCCCGAAATCGTACGGGTCGTCGACGATCGGGGTGAAGAAGTCCAGCGTGACCACCAGTGCCCGCCCGTCGGCGAGACGATACACGGCGGCGTCGTCCCCGGTGCTGGCGTCGACGAGCACGCGGGGATCGGCGGTGGGCAGTAGGGGGCGCAGGACCTGCGCCAGCTCGGCCTGGCCGAGTTTACACGCTCACCCGGCGCCGTGGGACAGGGTGCTGAGCCTGATCCTGGGTTTCTGGTCGAGGGGTTCGGTGGACATGGATCAAGCTAACACCCGGCGCGCGACTCTCCGGTGTCGGCCTCAGCAGTCCCCCAGGGATAGAATGGGCCGCTCGGCGAGCCGTTCCCGGGCGTAGTCGCGAAGGCTCTCGATATGGTCGGGGTCGGTGACGCCGAGGGCGGCCACGGCGGCCGGATCCGCCGCGAGGCCCTCGGCCAGGGCGACCAGTTCGGACTCGTCGGCGACGGCGGCGAGGAAGATCGCGCTCCTTGCGATCCCGCGGCGAAGACCCGGTCCCACCGCGCTCAACCCCTCCATGGAGGTGCCGTCGAGGTACCCGCGCGCCGCAACGACGATCTCTGCCACAAGTTCGTCGGGAATGTCCCGGGTCCGGTCATTGCCCACAAGGAGAATGGCCAGGTCGCCCAGTCCCGCACTCACGCGCCGCGGCGGAGCGTCGGGTTCGGCGATGGCGGCGAGAATCGCGCGGGCGATATTGACGGAGAAGTCCCCCGTCATATGGGTGTTGCAGGAAAAGCCCCAGCCGCTGCGCGCGATTGCCGGGATTCCCCTCGGGTCCTCCAGCGCGCCGGCGGCGATGGCCAGGTCCCACTGAAGCCGGACGACCGGCGAAGTCGACCAGGACTGTTCATCGACCGGCACGTCGTTCACGTGTTCGAGCGCGGCGATCACCGCGAGACGCAGGTCCTCGCCCGCGTCCCCGCGGAGGCGGCGCGCGTACTCGATCGCGAGAGCCTGCTCCGCACCGTACCGGCCCTCCCCCACCGCACGGATGGCGGCGACCGCACCGGCCGGGGTGAATCCCCCGCGCAACCAGTCCGCCAGCGCCGATTGCACGCGGTACCAGTCGTTCGGGTTCACGCCGGCCCTCCTGGTGTGGTCCAGGGCCTCGATCGCGACGGCTCGCAGAGCGTCCGACACCAGTTCGGGCTCGATCTGCGCGGCAAGCCTGGCGGCCTCGATCTGTGCGAGGGTCTCGCGCGTGCCGAACGGAACCGTCCGCAATTCGGCCGCGATCTCCGCCTGCGACATGGCGGGCGGCATCCAGTCGATCTTTTCGCGCACGTCCGCCACGAGAACGTCGGCATTCCCGGCCGCAACGCCGGCCCGAACCATCTCCGCCGGGTCGGCCGCCAGCCTGTGAACGGATCTCAGCGCGTCCGCGTCGCCAAGCGCGACCGCAAGGTCGATCGCGCCGCTCAGCACAACGCCCTGGGAATCGGCGATCTGCATGGCGCGGAGCGTCTCGCCGCTCATGAATCCCTGCAATGTCGTGGCCACGGCCCCCGCGCTGCCTTCCGGGATTGCATCCTCCCCGGCGAGCCACGTCAGGTCCGAGAGGAGTCCGATGATCTGATCGCGATAGGCATGCGTCCTGACCAGGGCGGCCAGGATGACCGGGACCGCGGCCCCGCCGAAGGGCCGAAGCGGGTGGCGGGTCCCACGTGCGTCGGCCAGCACGCGGATCGTGGCCGGATCTCTCATCGCCCACACCGCCCAGGCCACCGTCCGTCGAAGGTCGCGCCTCGCCCACGATCGTCCGCGTCCCGCCGCCCACAGTGCGTCCAGCCCGGCGCGGTCGCCGACGGCCTCGAGCCGGTTGCTCTCCCGTTCGCGCGAGTTCTCGATCTCGTTCAGGTGGCCCAGCGCCTCGACCAGGGCCGCGCGGATCCCCGGGTGGGTCACGCCGGTCGAGTCCACGCCGGGGGGCGGCGTCCCCCAGTAACGCCCATGTGCCAGAACGTGTGCCGCCGCGGCCGCCTCGGGCCGCTCCGTCCCGGTGACGATGGCGCGGATGAAGTCGGCGAACTCCTCCGCGGAATGATGTTTCGCCCACGCGGCGGCCACTTCGTCGCGGATGCCGTACATCGTGTAGTGGTCCGACCCGATCGAGGTGAACGCCCCGGCCATCGCCGCGAGCAGGCCGTCGCCGGCCTGGCCCGCTTCGAGCCTCCCCACCAGGCGCGCCGCGACCGTTTGCCGGGCCGTGGGCGATCCCGCCTCGGACGGGATCTCCCGCATCGTGGCTGTCAGCTCCTCCCGGGTCCAGGCGGCGCCGAGCGCTTCCGCGAGCCCGGAGGCGAGATCGGCGAGTGCGCTGTCCTCCGCGTTGATCGACAGCGCGAGGGCGTGCGTCATGGCGTCCCGCAGTTTGCCGTCGAGTTGCTCGGGCGCGATCCGCGCCGCGGCGGCTACCGCCCCTGCCACTGCGGCCTCGTCCCCTCCCGCCCGGATGTTGCGGATCACCGCGGCGAGCGAATCCTGTGGGGGCGCGTCGTACACGCGATCCGGCGGTGACGCACCCCAGCAACCCGAAAAGAACACCAGAACGCTGGCCGGCAACGCGCACCGAAGCCAAATGGGGCGCCCGGAAGCGGAATTGCCGCCCGGGCCTTCCGTTCCCCCCGTTCCATCCATCAGCTTTGCTCCGGTTGCCGATTGGCCAACCCCAAGAGATGCCCGGTTCAGCGTTCAAGGTGTAGGTTATCGGGATGACACAGGTACCAACAAGGACGGATCAACCGTGAACCCGCCCTCCCCGCAATGAGCGCGCCGCCCGCCTGGTCGTCGCGCCGGGAGTTCACCCGCGAGGTCGAGCGCCCCGAGGAGGAGATGAACCTCGCCCGTGCGGCCCTCCTGGTGGCGCGGGAGGAGTACGTACAGCTGCCGGTGGACCGCTACCTCCTGCGGCTCGACCTGCTGGCCGAGGAAACACGGGACAGGCTGGGTTCGGAAAGCGTCCCTCCGGTGGTGCTGTCGGAGGCGATCCGGCACCTCTTCGTCATGCGCAAGCTGCGCGGCAACCGCGAGGAATACCACGATCCGCGCAACTCATTCCTCAACGACGTGCTGGACCGGGGCCTGGGCATTCCCCTGACGCTCGGAATCGTGCTGCTGGAGGTTGGGTGGCGCCTGGGACTGCCGATGGAAGGTGTGAACTTCCCCGGCCATTTCCTGGTGCGCTACCGCGGTGGGGTGAAGCGGTTCCTGATCGATCCGTTCCACGGGGGCATGATCCGGTCGCGCAAGGAGGTGGAGCAGATCCTCGTCAAGCACCAGGGGGTGCCGGCGCGGCTCGACGACCGCCTGCTCAGGACGGCGTCGAAACGGGACATGGTCGTGCGGCTGCTCCTGAACCTGAAGGGCATCTACCACCGCGCCGGGGACGACGCGCGGGCGCTGGCCGCCGTGGAGCGGATCCTGGTCGTGTCCCCCACGGCCCGCCGCCAGATCCGCGACCGGGGCTACCTGCTGGCCCGTCTGGGCCGGGACGAAGAGGCGGTGACCCAGCTCGAGACCTACCTGGCGTTCGCGCCGAACGCGGGCGACGTGGAGCGGGTCGAGGCGCTGCTGCGGGACCTGAGGGCCGGGGGGCGGCCGCTGTCGGGGTCGTCCTGAACGGCTGACCGGATGGGCGGCCTGCACGAGCTGCTCCGCGAGGGGGGCGCGGTCTTCGCGGGGCATGGGGACGAGCGCACGCCGCGCCACTTCGGTGATCCGCGGCGGGAATACCGCGAGGCGATGGAGTCGTGCGGGGTGGTGCACCGGGCGGACCGGCGGCTTCTGCGCGTCCACGGGCGCGCCCCCCGGCAGATGCTGCACGGGATTCTGACGAACCGGATTCCGGAGCCGCCGGTTGGGGGGGCGGGCGAAGCCGTCTACGGGACGGTCCTCACGCCGAAGGGGCGCATGGTCACCGACCTGACAACCCTCTGGTTGGGGGCTGGCGAGGGGGAGGGGCTGGGGCTGGATGTCGCCACGAGTGGTCACGCGGCCGTGTTGGGGCACTTCACCCGCTTCCTCCCCCCCCGGTTTGCACAGGTCGATGATCTGAGCGGCCGGGCGGGACTGTTGACGCTGGTGGGACCCGGGGCGGAAGGGGTCGTGCGGGACGCCTTCGGGACGGCTCCGGAGGCGGGCTACCTGCTGCAGGGCGGCGGGCCGATCGGCGGCGGATTGCTGGTGGCTCGCGGGCTGGAGCAGGTGCCGTCCTGGAACGTCTGGGCGTCGGCGGACGATGCGGCCCAGGTGTGGCGGCGGCTGGAGACGCGCGGTGCGGCGCCGGTCGGGTGGGCCGTCTGGGAGACGATGCGGATCGAGGCGGGGCTGCCGGCGTTCGGCGTCGACATGGACGAGACGACGATTCCGGTCGAGGCGGGGCTGGTGGACCGCGCCTTCGACCACGACAAGGGTTGCTACACGGGACAGGAGGTCATCGTGAGGATCCGGCACCGGGGGCGGGTGAACTGGCACCTGCGGGCATTGCGGTTCGGGGACGCGGCGCCGGCGGTGGGCCAGGAGCTTTTCGAGGCGGGCGGCGCGAAGGTGCGGGGGCGGGTGACTTCTGTGGCCCAGTCGCCGAGGTTCGGACAGGCGATCGGGCTCGGCTATGTGCGGCGAGAATTCGAGCCGCCGGCGGTGCTGCGCCTGGGGAGCGGCGCGGGGCCCGAGGTGGGGGTCGAACAATGCTGAGTACGTTCTATCCGTTGCTCGCGCACACCTGGGGAGGCGTGATGATCGGGCTGGCCGTGGGTGCGGTCGGGTGGGCGCTGCTGATCTGGGGGCGGCGTTCGGGCTCGCCGCACAGGGGACTCGTGAAGCTGTTCGGGTGGGTGGTCTGCGCCGGCGCGGCACTGCTGCTGGCGGGCGCCGGGGCGTCGGTGGTCACCCTCATGCGCCTGGGCGCGCGGCATCCGCCGCCGGGTGAGCTGGTCGATGTCGGCGGCTACCGGATGCACATCCTGGCCGAGGGGGAGAGCCGGGGCGGGCCGACGGTGATCTGGATTCCCGGCGCGCACGCGCAGGGGCTGGCGCTGCACCATCTGCACGCCGCGATCCGCAATGAGGTCCGGTCCGTTCTCTTCGACCGTCCGGGGACGGGATGGAGCGATCCGGGGCCCTTCCCCCGCCGCACCGCCACCGAGGCGGACGAGCTGGCCAGGCTGCTCGAACGGGCGAGCGAGCGCGGCCCCTTCGTGCTGGCGGGACACTCCTACGGGGGACTGCTGGCCGCCAACTTCGCGCGCCGCTACCCGGAGCGCACGGCGGCGGTGGTGCTGCTGGATGCGTCACCGCCCGACGCCTTCATCTACGCGCCGGTGTACGGTGCGGGCGCGCTCGAGCAGCTTGTGAGCGACGGCGAGCGCGAAGGGCTGGCCAAGCTGTTCGCGCGCTGGACCGACCCGGAGCCGACGCTGCTCGAAGCGGAGGGGGAAATCGGTCGCATCCTGCGCCTGCAGAACGAGCTGCTCGCCGACGTGAAGCCCGCGATGGACGCGAACCGGCGCCGCCCGGCCACCTCCTTCGCCCATGCGTCGATCTTCCGCGAATTCGGGGCGGGGACCGTCACCGGCGAAGTCCCCGACATCGTGGTCTACGACGGGGAACTCGGCGACCTGCCCGTGCTGGTGGTCATCCCCGACGAGGACCCTTCAGCGATCATCGACCCGCTGGGGCTGGGCGAGGCGGCAGCGGCGCGCGCGAAGAACTTCTTCCAAAGGGCGCGGGTGCGGTACCTCGAAGTCTCGACCGACGCCCGGCTCATCCACACGCCGCCGGGGACGGGGCACAACTATCCGTACGAGACGCCGGGTTTCGTGGTGGAGGTCGTGCGGGGGGTGCTGGAGGAGCTGCGGGCGGGCGGATGATGTAATCTCTACATTACATTATGTCAAACAAAGTATACACATGTAACCGTCGCCACTTCATACGGACCTCCGCGACCTTCGCCGCCGCCGCCGCCGTTCCGTCCTGCCGGCCAGACGCTGGCGACCCCCCCATTCACTTCGAGGTGCACGGCCCCGAGGACGGCCTGCCCCTCTTCCTCGGCTTCCCTCTGTTTGCCTCCTACGCGACGATCTTCGGCGCGGAGCAGGGTTCCGTGAAAGAGGCTTTCCTGAGCCGCCTGACCGATCGGTACCGGGTGCTTCTCGCCGACTATCCGAACGTCGGGCGCACGCATACGCCGCCGCCTGCCGAGTTGACCCCCGATCGTGTGTACTCCGACCTGCTTTCCGTGGCGGATGCAGCCGGGTTCGACCGGTTCGCGTACTGCGGCCACCTCTGGGGCGCGGTCAACGGCCTCTTGCTGGCGTCGCGTTCGGACCGGGTGTCGGCGCTGATCTGCGGCACCTGGCCGCCGCTTGGCGCACCCTACGCCGACATGCTGCGCGGCGTCGAGTTGCAGCTGGCCGAGCCGCCGCCCCACGCCATGGTCATCCTGCGCGATCCCGCGCAATACGCACAGTGGCACACCTTCTACATGGGGATGCAGGATTGGGATGAGGAGGCGGCCCTCGCGGCGATCGCCTGTCCGCGTTTGGCGCTGATCGGGTCGGAGGCGGAGAGTGCGGTGGCGGGGATTCCGTTGCGGCTGACGGAGAGGGTGCGCGAGGCGCGGCCGGCGCTGGAGGGGATGGGCTGGGAGGTGCGCGAGATTCCCGGGGCGGTGACCGGGGCGATCCTGGATGCGGAGGTGATGGTGCCTGAGATTCGGAGGTTTCTCGGGTAGGGTAGGGGACTGCAGCCTACCTCGTCCGGTCGCCGAGAATCGACAACACGGCCGTCGCTCCGGTGTGAATGGCCGGCGCCACAAAAATCCCGAACTTGTCGAACGCCTTGGCGAACAACGCGCCGCTCCCGAAACCCAGGGCCGATCCGGCCAGGGCGAACGCAGTCCTCGCCCCCAACAGCCGGGCAATGAGGGTCGGCGCCGCGATCGCACCCAGAGAAATCAGGGGGTCGAGGCTGAACCCCTCGTCGCCCACCTCGGCCAGAACAAGCACATCGAGCACCGCGGCGACGGGCAGGCTGAAGAAGAAGATGTTGCCCCCCCGCACGGGGCGGTCGGGGGAGTCCGTGGTCTGGATCGGCGGGTGCGACAACGGGTGGGGGACCTTGCCGGATAGCACCGCCGGGAGGCCCGGTCCGGGTGAAACGTGGAACGGACTGCGGCGGGTTTCCTCGATCGCGGCTTGAATCGAGAAGGGCGACTCCCCGGTGCGATCCTGGGCGGTGGCGCCGCCTGCGAGGACGAAGGAGAGGCCGGAGAGCAGGCACAGCAGCGGCACGGTGGCGAAGTGTCGAGTCATGGTCATGACATCCTCCCGTTGGGGAAGGATACGCCGCGGCGGGCTTCGGTTTACAGGCCGCGGTCCCCGGCAGGGCGTGGCCACAATCCCCTCGGCATCCGCGCGGCGATGCGTCCGCGATGCGCGCCTGACTTCACGCCTTCACCCGCTTGCCGGGGGACCGCCGCCGGACAGCCGCCGGTAGTGCAGCATCCGGGCCGCGTGGCCGAAACCGAAGAAGTATCTGCGCAAGCCCTCCGCCGAGCCGCTGGGGACATCGGGGTCGAAGAAGAGGCGGCAGAACTCCTCGCGCGCCCGCAGGATCTCCTGGCAGCGGTGGCCGTGCCAACGGGGGTCCGAGGCGGTCAGATCGAAGAGCTCCAGCGCTCTTTCGAGGGCGCTTTCGAACCGGCTCGTTCGGCCTGCCTCGTGGGCCCTGATGGTTCGGTCCACCTCGGTGCCCACGTTGCCGAGCTGCTCGACGAGTTCCAGACGGGCCCAGGCGCCGGCCGCGGCTCGCTTGTGGAGAGTTCGGGCCATTTCAGGTCGGCTGGTCGTTGATGATCAGGGAATCGACGACGCTCCGGATGCTTGCCCGCATGTGTGGGTCGTCGACACCGCGGGAGCGGTTGCCGTCCCGCGGGCGAATGTTGATCATGGCGTCGAACTCGATCCAGTCCCGCCCTGCCTCTTCGGGATAGAGGTTGATCCCCCAGAGGTCCCGCTGCGAGGAACCGTCGGCGAGGAGTACCGCCTCGTCGTCAGCGTGGAGGTCACCACCGACAGCCATGATGCCCCGCGCCACGTCCACGACGGCCTTGATCCAGTCGCCGAACTGTTCTTCCGCCAAGCGGGTCAGGTGCGAGCGGGAGATGGGTGATGAGATCTTCCGTCCAGCCGTCAAGCGGGTGTCTCCCGGGAGTGAGCCAAGTGAAGAGGGGCCGGAAGGTAACTTCGGAGGTCGCGGCGAACCAAGGTGCCGGACGGTGGCCGTGGAGCGGCTTCGCGATCCCACCGACCCCGTCCTCGATTGGGACGAAGTCAGGCGTGAGCTACTCGATTCGGATTAAGCGAAGCGCCGCGAAGGAAATAGCGCGGATCCCGCGACATGATCGCATCCGGATCGTGAGGGCCATCGATGGTCTCGCGGAGCAGCCATTGGCCGGAAGCGTGTTGAAGGGTGAATTGCGTGGCCTTCGGAGGATTCGCGTCGGCCGGTATCGCGTGGTCTACGAAGTGCTGGACGACGAGATTGTCGTACTTGTGGTACGCGTCGCACATCGGCGAGAGGCCTGTCGACGGCGATAGCGCGTGACCGGGGCTCGGGGCTGGTTCAGACACATGAAGACAGTCGGTCACCGCGGCTGACGAACCCGCACGGGACACGGGGGATTGTTCTGTCCCGGAGGTTGCCCTTCCCACTTGGCCAGCAAAAGTTGGGACACCCCGAGCCCCAACGATTCAACCCCATCCCGGCCATGCCCCAGAACACGATGCCCACCAGCAACCGATCCCTCCGGCACGCGCGCTCCCGCTCATTCACGGCAGGCGCCCACTTCGCCGCCCTTCCCCTCCTCGCCGTCCTGACCACACCATTCGCGGCCCACGCCCAGTCTCCCTTCGAGCCCATGGACGTCTTCCAGCTCGAATACGCGGCCGACCCGCAGATCTCGCCCGACGGCAGCCAGGTCGTCTACGTGCGGACCTCGATGGACATCATGAAGGACCGGAAGCGGTCGGAGCTGTGGATCGTGGGCGCGGACGGTTCCGACCACCGCCGTCTGGCCGCCGGCGGCTCCCCCCGCTGGTCCCCCGACGGCACCCGGCTGGCCTACACCACCGGTGGCCAGATTCACCTCCGCTGGATGGACACCGGCGAGACGGCGACGCTCACTCAGCTGACCGAGTCCCCCAGCGGGCTGCGCTGGTCCCCGGATGGACGCCATATCGCCTTCAACATGCTCGTGCCGTATTCGCCGCCGAGCCTGGCCGCGCCGCCGAAGGCGCCCGAGGGCGCCGAGTGGGCGGCCCCGCCGATCATGGAGGACCGTTTCAAGAGCCACCAGGACGGGGTGGGTTATCTCGACTTCGGGCACAACCACATCTTCGTGGTTCCGGTCGAGGGCGGGACGCCGCGGCAGGTGACTTCGGGTGACTTCCAGCACTCCAGCGCGGCGGCGTGGACGCCCGATGGAAACCACCTGGTCTTCTCATCGAACCGCAACGAGGGCTGGGAGCGCGACTACCGCAACTCGGAACTGTACATCGCGTCGATCTTGACCGGCGATATCCGCGCCCTCACCCAGCGCCCCGGCCCCGACCACAGCCCGGCCGTGTCGCCTGACGGCCGCCGCGTCGCCTTCGTCGGTTACGAGGACCGCACCCGCACCTACCAGGTCAGCCGCCTGCAGGTCATGAACATCGACGGGAGCGGAGCGCGGGTGGTGACCGGCGGCCTCGACCGCAGCGTTTCCAACCCCGTGTGGGCTGCGGACGGCAGCGGCATCCATTTCCAGTACGACGACGAGGGCAATTCAAAGGTCGCCTTCACCACCCTGGACGGAGATGTCACGGTCCTCGCCGGCGACCTCGGCGGCACCTCTTACGGGCGTCCCTACGGCGGCGGATCCTTCTCGGTCGCGAACGACGGCACCTTCGCCCTCAACCAGACCCGTCCCGACATGCCTGGCGAGGTCGCGGTGGGCGGGAGTGGCGGCGTTGGTGCGCGGACGATCACGGCCCTCAACGAGGATCTCCTCGCCGGCAAAACCCTCGGTGCAGTCGAGGACATCTGGTGGGAGTCGTCCTTCGACGGCCGCCCCATCCACGGCTGGATCGTCAAGCCGCCGGACTTCGACCCGAACCGCCGCTACCCGTTCATCCTCGAGATCCACGGCGGCCCGATCTCCAACTACGGCGACCGCTTCTCCGCCGAGATCCAGCTGATGGCGGCGGCGGGTTACGTCGTGCTCTACGCGAACCCGCGCGGCAGCACCAGCTACGGCGAGGAGTTCGGCGACCTCCTCTACCACAACTACCCGGGCGAGGACTACGACGACCTCATCTCCGGCGTCGACGCGGTGATCGAGCGCGGCTACGTCGACGAGAACAACCTATTCGTCACCGGTGGCAGCGCGGGCGGAATCATGACCGCCTGGATCGTCGGCAAGACCGGCCGCTTCCGGGCTGCGGTGTCGCAGAAGCCCGTCGTCAACTGGATCAGCAAGACGCTGACCGCCGACAACTGGTAC
>JAPPNO010000050.1:11238-26264 GCA_028873845.1 Gemmatimonadota bacterium
GCTGTCCGAGTCGTACCAGATGTTCCACGCGCTCAAGATGCGCGGGATCGACACGGCGGTGATACGGCTGCCGGGTGCGTCTCACGACATGAGCCGGCGGCCGAGCCAGCTGATGGCGAAGGTGGCGAATATCGTGGCGTGGTTCGAGAAGTACCGGGTCGTGCCGGCGGCGAGCTGATTTCCGGTGTCGAAGCGGGCTGCGGGGGGTGCCGGCAGGTGCAAGGGCGCGAAGCCGAAGCTGCTATCGGGCGGGAATCCGCAGATTCCGAAGGGGGATGGGGATGGGCCGGTGCGGGATTATATCGCGGCCATGCCGGGGTGGAAGCGGGGGGTGGGGCGGTCGCTCGATGCGCTTGTCGAGAGTAGCGTGCCCGGCGTGCGCAAGGCGGTGCGGTGGAACTCGCCCTTCTACGGGGTTGAGGGGCATGGGTGGTTCCTGGCGTTCCACTGTTTCACGAAGTACGTCAAGGTGACGTTCTTGAATGGAGCGTCGCTGCGGCCGGTTCCGCCGGTGGCGTCGAAGCACGAGGTGGTGCGGTATTTCCACGTTCATGAGGGGGATGAGATTGACGAGGATCTCTGGGTGAGCTGGCTCGAACAGGCGGCGGGGTTGCCGGGGGAGAAGCTGTTCTGATGTGACATTCCGCGGTTGCACGGCCGTTGGCGTCGGGGTGCGGGCCAGTTTGGCGACGTTCTATCGGCAGCAGCCAATCGAGATTCAATACCAGCCAGGCGAAATCCCCGAGCGAAAGCCGCCGATCGAGAACCTCTGGTTCGACGCGGACGACAGGCTCTGGGTTCGACTCCGGGGAGAGGACGGAGATTCGCTCACGAGGGCGCACGTCTACAGTGCGGCAGGCGAGTTCCTGTTTCATGCCGCGTGGCCCCGCGAGGTGTCGCTGGAGCACGGTGTGATCCGCGGCGATGTGGCGATCGGGTTCGCGACGGACGAGTTCGATGTCCCCGAGCATCGTGAAGATGGTGTTCGGGCCGGGGTGATCTTGAAAATGCCCTGCCCGGGCGGGCCGTTCCCTGCGAACCCCTGATCGCCCCGAGTTTCCAGATATGTATACTAAACATGACATTTAGTAAACTGCTCTTTACGGTGTGACCTGTTGTGCGTAGCGACCTGCCGTGGTCTATTCCACGCACTACCCGAACCGTTTCGCTCCCGTAAGAGAATCACATGAAGAGCCTGCCTACCGCCGCACTCTGCATCACGTTCGCATTCGGCCCGGCCGTGTCCCCCGCCCACCCCCAGGACACCGCGCCGCAACCCGACTCCCTCGCCACCGAGTCCCTCCCCCTCGAGCCCACCCGTGAGATCCGCTTCACCACGAACGAGGGCTCCTGGATCTCCATCGACATCAGCCCCGACGGCACCACCCTCGTCTTCGACCTCCTCGGCGACCTCTACACGCTTCCCATAGAGGGCGGCACCGCCACCCCCCTCATGACCGGTCCCGCCTTCGAGAGCCAGCCGCGCTACAGCCCGGACGGCACCGAGATCGTCTTCGTCTCGGACCGGAGCGGGGGACAGAACGTCTGGGTGCTCGCCGCCGACGGGTCGGACACGACGCAGATCACGCGCGGCAACGGCAACCTCTACACCTCGCCCGAGTGGGCGCCGGACGGGGAGTACCTGGTCGCGTCCCGGACTTTCAGCCCGCTGGGCGGCGCGGCCAAGCCGCGGCTCTACCACCGCCGGGGCGGGAGCGGGATGGCGCTGATTGACGCACCCGACAACCTCAAGGCCATCGGGGCCGCCTTCGATCCCACGGGGCGGTACATCTACCTGGCGCAGGGGACCGGCGACTGGACCTACGACGCCTTGTTCCCGAAGTACCAGCTGGTGCGCTACGACCGCGAGACGGGCCGGCGGCCCACGATCACCGGCCGCTACGGCTCCGGTTTCCGCCCGGCGGTCTCTCCCGACGGTGCGACGCTGGTCTACGGGACTCGCCACGAAGACGCCACGGGGCTACGGGCGCGCGACCTCGCGACCGGCGAGGAACGGTGGCTCGCCTACCCCGTCCAGCGCGACGACATGGAGAGCCGGGCGACGCTGGACCTGCTCCCCGGCTACGCGTTCACGCCGGACGGGGCGGCGCTGGTGATCTCCTACGACGGGCGGCTGTGGCGGCTGCCTCTCGACGGGAGTGACGCCGTCGAGATCCCCTTCGAGGTCGACGTGACCATCCACGCCGGCCCGCGCCTCGACTTCGACTACCCGGTTGAGGACTCGCCGACCTTCCGGGTGCGCCAGATCCGCGACGTGGTGCTGTCACCGGACGGGAGCGAGGTGGCGTTCACGGCGCTCGGGCGGTTGTACGTGATGGCGGCCGAGGGCGGGACGCCGAGGGAGATCGGCGCGGTGGTGGAGGCTGCGCTCTTCCACCCGGCGTGGTCGCCGGACGGGGAGTCCATCGCGGCGGTTAGCTGGGTGGAGCCGGATGGCGGCCATCTGTACACGATCACCCCGGACAACGGGCGCGCCCGCCAGGTCTCGGATGTACCGCGCTATCTGCAGTCACCCGCGTGGTCGCCGGGGGGCGAGCGGATCGTCGTGTTGCAGGCGCCGGTGAGCGGGCGTCTGTCGGGACAAGGCGGAGACCCGACCGACATCGTCTGGTACCCGGCCGGGGGCGGCGGTGCCACGGTGGTGGCCGAGGCGCTGGGCCGTTCGCAACCGCACTTCCGCAGCGATGATCCGGACCGGATCTACCTGCATTCCTTCGGCAGCGGGCTGGTGTCCGTCCGGTGGGACGGCACTGACGAGAAGGCGCACCTCCAGGTGACCGGGTTCACCGCCAACCGGGGTGGCCCCCCTGCGCGTGCGTCGTCAATCCGCATGGCGCCCGCAGGTGACCAGGCCCTGGCCCGGGTCGGCAACGACCTGTACGTGGTGACCGTGCCTCGCGTCGGGGCCGAAGCCCCCACCGTCTCGGTCCGCAATCCCTCCGGCGCGGCGGTTCCCGTCACCCGCCTCACCGACATGGGCGGCGAGTTTCCGTCGTGGAGCGCCGACGGCGGCACCGTCGTGTGGGCGCTGGGGAACGCGTACTTCCGCTACGACCTGGACGCCGCGCGCGCCTTCGCGGACAGCGTGGAGGCAGCCGAGGCAAGCGAGCCGGAGGAGCCCGCCCCCGACACGGCTGCCGCCCCCGCAGACCAGGAAGAACCCGACGAACCCGCCCGCTACCGCCCCACCGAAGTCCGCGTCGCCCTCGACGCCCCCCGCGACCTCCCCACCGGCCACCTCCTCCTCACGGGCGCCCGCGTCATCACCATGCGCGGCGACGAGATCATCGACCCCGGCGACATCCTCATCAGCGGCCACCGCATCGCCGCGGTGGGCTCGTCCGGCACCCTCACCGTCCCCGACGGCACCGTCACCCGCGACGTCTCCGGCATGACCATCACGCCCGGCTTCGTCGACACCCACGCCCACCTGCGTCCCCCGTCAGGCATCCACACCACCCAGCCCTGGGGCTACCTCGCGAATCTGGCCTTCGGCGTCACCACCACCCGCGACCCCCAGACCGGCGTCTCCGATGTCCTCACCTACGCCGACCGAGTGCGCTCCGGCGACATCCTCGGCCCCCGCATCTATTCGACCGGCCCCGGCGTCTTCGGCGACTACCAGGCCCTCGAAGGCGTCCGCGACCTCGACCACGCCCGCGACATCCTCGGGCGCTACTCCGACTACTACGACACCAAGACCTTCAAGATGTACCTTTCCGGGAACCGTCAGCAGCGCCAGTGGCTGGTCATGGCGGCGCGCGAGCTGGAGCTCATGCCGACCACCGAAGCCGGCCTCGACTACCAGGCCGACCTGACGCACTCGGAGACGAAGGTCCTCAACACGCCGACGCTGATCGTCTCCTTCGGCGGCCCGATGGGCGAGATCTACTGGTTCACCCGCGGGAACGTCCACAACAACGAACGCCTGGCACGCTTCACACCGCGCGCGACGCTGGACCGGGTGACTCGGCGGCGTGCGGGCGCGGCGGGGGCGGTGGGCTGGGCGATTGACGAGGAATTCGTCTTCGAGGACCACGCGCGGTTCCTGCGCGATGTGGTGGCGGATGGGGGATTTGCGGGTGTGGGCAGCCATGGGCAGCTGCAGGGGCTGGGCTTCCACTGGGAGCTGTGGATGGTGGCGTCGGGGGGGATGTCGAACCACGACGCGCTGCGATCGGCGACGATCTTCGGGGCCAACGGGATCGGGCTGGAGAAGGAGCTGGGTTCGATCGAGGTCGGGAAGCTGGCGGACCTGGTTGTGATGAGCGGGAATCCGCTTGAGGATTTGCGGAATACGCTGATGGTGGAGCAGGTGATGGTGAACGGGCGATTGTTCGAGGCGGAGACGATGGACGAGGTGTGGCCGCGGCAGAGGGCGCTGGGGTATCGGGGGTTTGTGGTGGACGAGCCGGGGGGTGGAGGGAGATAGGCGGCCCCTGGCGCAACACCTATGAGAGTGCCAGAAACGCTGCTGCGTCCTCGTCGTAGAAGGCAAGAATCCCGACCCGATTGGATCGGAGCATCGTCTCAATGTCCGCGGTGGTGCAATTGCCCCGCCGGAGCCAGATAACCTTCGGAGGCTGCCCCCGCACGAAGCTCACCTGGCGGAAATCCGAAATCCGGAGACGATGGCATATCCGTGGTCCCGTGCGTAAACCCATATCGCGGAGTCGGTCGCCCGGGCCAGGCCCACATCCCGGACGTGGGCGGACACCGGAGAAGCGTCCGACAGGCGAGGGACAAGGCGCGGGGACAGATTCTCGTCGAAAAGGAGCTTCACCCGGGGGGAATCGAAACCAGCCTGCGTTCACGCTCCGCCGCGAACGCCAGCGAAGCCCGGATGTCCGCTCTCTGAAGGTCCGGGAAATCTGCCAGGATCTCCTCTTCCGTCATCCCCGCCGCGAGGTACACAAGGACGTCGTACACCGTGATCCTGAGCCCGCGGATGCATGGCTTGCCGCCCCTCTTGTCAGGTTCAACGGTGATTCGATCCAAGTGGTTCATGCCTCAACGATACTCAGGCCGGATCGGAGGTCAAATACTGCACGGGCTGCTCGCACCTTCGCGGCTACTCGCCTCCCCGCGTCTGTCTCGAGCCGGGCCGCCGCAAGACCACGCATCCCACTCGCGCGATCCGCGTGAAGTGCGAATCACAGGTCAGCACCACGCTTGACGTGCGGGCGGCGCACGCCGCGATCCATATGTCGTTGGCAGGTAACGGCGTGCCGGCCGCCCGGAGTTCCGCGACCAGTTGGCCGTATTCGTGTGCGACTTCGTCGTCAACCTGGATCGGCTCAACCACCGGGTGCGCCAGGAAGTCCCTGAGGCGCGTCGCTTCTTCCTCGTGCCGCCGGCTCAGCGCGAACCCCGCGTACAGCTCTCCCAGCGCGATCGTGGAGAAACCGACCCAGCTCGCGCGGTCGATCGTGGCGACGGTGCGCGAGTCACCCCGGAGAAACTCGATGTAGGCCGACGTGTCGAGGCAGTAACGGCTCACTTCCACATCTCGGGATCGATTTCATCCAATGGAGCGAGAGCCGCTTCGAATTCTCGGGCGCGCATATCGCTCCATCCTCCCGCCAGATGGGCGAGGCCGTTTGACCGGGGGGTCCCGACCCCGAGACCCTGCTTGAGCAGGTCGATGGCCGTGCGGTTGAGTGACTGGCCGCGTCGCCGCTTTTCGCGATTGAGGGCTTCGGCCAGATCGGGAGGCACGTTTCGGAGGGTGATGGCTTTCATGGTGACTCCACCAAGATGCAGTCAATTGATGTCATAAGCTAATGTCATTTGGAGCGACGTCAAGTCCGGCGTTCGTGCCGAGGAGATTCCCCAAGGGTGCTCCGAGTGGTTACTCTGGAGGATCGGGAGACCATCCACAACGCGTTCTTCGATCGCGGATTCAACAGAAGATCAGAATGAAACTCCACTACTATCCCGACACCGACAGTCTCTACATCGAGCTGAGCGGTGAACCCGGTTCGGAGACCAGAGAGGTATCCGAAGGCGTGAACGTGGATCTCGATGCGCGCGGAAACCTCGTTGGATTCGACATCGACCGAGCCTCCCGCATTGTGGACCTCTCTTCACTTGAAGCCCAGGCACTGCCCCTTCGCTCCTATCGGATCGCTTAGCCCCGCCACCCCCGTACGCGCGAGTCTACTTCAGTCCGGCGTCTCCCGGTGATCCGCCCGCCCCACAGTCGTCCCACTGAAGCTGACCGGCCCTCGCCCCCTCCAGCCCCTCCAGGAACCGTGACACCGGCGCCGCGTACTCCGTCAGCCACGCCCGCGTGATCAGGTCCGCCTCGCCGGGCCCGGGGTCACCCGTCGTGACGGCCACCACCTCCACCGCCGCCGATACCGGACTGCCGTCTTCCTCCAACAGCGCCCGTCGCCACCTGAGCCGCGCATAGTTGATCTCCGCACAGCGCGGCTCCATCTCCAACTCCCTGCTCAGGGCAACCACCAGCGTGTCCCACTCCCGGCGCGCCCAGTCGGCCTCCATCTCGTCCATGACGTGGTCGATGTAGACCAGCCGGGATCCCCGCCCCGGCGGGTTCGCGGTGAAGCCGTAGTTGTAGAAACCCCGAAACAGCAGCTCCACGACCCCGGTGTCGGGGATCAGCATGGCACCGGGACGCGCGCTGGCGAGGTCGTCCCAGGTCATGTTGAAGTGGACTCCGTACCCGGGGAACTGTGCCGACTCCGGCAGGGGCACGGGGGGATCACCGCAGGCGGCCATGGTCACGACCAGCAGCGGGAAGCGGGGCCAAACCACGCGCCCGGCGCGCCGCCGGCCCGTCACGCCGCCTCCCCCGCCACCGCCGCCGCGATCAGCGCCCCATGCTCGCGCCCATTCTCGATGAAAATCCTGTTCGCGTTGTACCCTGCCGCGATCACCCCCGCAATGAACACGCCGGGGACGTTCGTCTCCATCGTCGCGCGGTCGTGGTCGGGGATTCCTGTGCGGGGGTCGGTCCGCACGCCGAGGCCGTCGAGAAGCGTGTGATCGGGACGCCACCCGGTCATGGCGAGCACCCAGTCGTTCGCGACTTCGGTGGCGGCGCCGGTGTCGTCGCACACGATCGTGGCCGTGCGGGGTCCCAGCGCCGCGATCCTCGACTTCCAGTGCATGACGATCTCGCCGTGCTCGATGCGGTTGTCGATGTCGGGGCGAACCCATGGCTTGACGCCCCGGTCGAAGACATCGGCGAAGTGCACCATGCGGACGCGCACGCCGCTCCGGTAAAGCTCCAGCGCGGCCTCGACCGCCGAGTTGCCCCCGCCCACCACGGCCACGTCCTGGTCGAAGAAGGGGAAGGGCTCCTTGTAGTAGTGGATGATGCGGCCGTCAGGGTCGCCGTCGGGCAGGTCCAGCCGGTTGGGTTCGCCGAAGCCGCCGGTGGCGATGACGACGGCGCGGGCGTGCACGCGGCCCTCGCGGCCGTCGCGGGAGCGTGTGTGGAGGACGAAAGCGGGACCGTGGCCGGCCGTTGCGGTCCCGGTTTCGGCCCGGTCCGCCTCGATTTCCCCCCCCGCCCCCCGTTTGTCCGCCACTTCGGCCCCCAGGTGGCCGACAACGCGCGTCACCTCCTCGTATTGACGCACCGCCAGCCCGTGGTGCGCCACCACATGCCGGTAGTACGCCAGCGCCTCGCGCCGTGTGGGCTTCGGCTCCGGGATCGTGAACGGCACGTCCCCGATCTCGAGCCGCTCGGCCGTCGAGAAGAAGGTCATGTAGTAGGGGTAGTGGGTGAGCGATTCGGTGATGGCGCCGCGGTCGAGGATCGCGAAGCGGAGTCCTCGTTCCTTCGCCGCCACCGCGACGGCGAGACCGCAGGGCCCCGCGCCGACGATGGCGAGGTCGAGCGCCGGGCCGACTGCGGGGCTTTCGGTCGTCGTGTCTCTTGGATGGGACTGGCGCGTCATGGGGTTTCCTGGGCGCGGTGGTGGCGAGTGGAAGTGTCGCCCGGGGCGGACGGAGTGGTCTGCGACGAAAGGTAAGCACGTTGGGGCAGCCCTCCCGCATCGCCACGCCAGTATGGGTCGCCCCGACCACTGGATGCGGATGCAGGCGAGCTACGAACCTGCGCAGGCCCGAAGGGCACGCGGATGGCGGGAGGACATAAAGGCACGCGATGTGCTCTCGCGGTAGCGCCGGGTTGTCACGAAGGGAATGGGCGCCCTACCTGGAATACCCCGAGAGCGCCACCGACCAAACCACGTACTTGGGCTCGCCCAGGTCGCTGTGTTCCGAGTACGTGCAGAATCCATCGTGGCCGACCAGACAGACCACACGCTCATCGACTCTGGTGCGCGCCAGCACCGTTCCCGAGCGGGTATCCAGAACCTCGATGACGGTGTCGTAGAGCTCTTCCCTCTGCGTAGGATCGATCGTTGTGTGGCCCGGCACAGGAGTTCGCGTGGGGCCTATCGGCCTCCAGTCGGCGTCGGCCAGCCTCACGACGACCATCAGCAGACCGTCGCCCCAGTCCCGTACGCCCGCGACCGCCGGCAACGGCCTGACTTCGTAGTCCACCCCGGGCCACTCTTCCCAGGGGCGGAACCAGGGTGCGTCACGCTCGATTCGCGCGATGTGATCCCCGTCCGGACTCCACTTGTCGATCCGGTAGCGGTTGCTGCGAGCCGCCCAGATGTTCCCGTCCGCCGCCACCGCAACACGGCGCCGCAGTTCCGTGATGCCCGGGTCCATTCGGGCGGTGCGAACCCCCTCGTCGCCAAGAGAACTCGTGATCCGCCGGCCCGCCGGGTCATACACATGGAGGACATGCCCGATTCGATCGGGCTCGGGTGAAAGGGCGTTGTACACCTGTCGGCCGTCGGGGAACACGTCGAGGCCATCAAACCTGAGCGGAACCGTCCATGTCGCGACCTCGCCGCCGCGAATGGTCGTCAAGCGGGAAGACAAGACATCCAGAATCGTCAGGTCATCAACGCTGCCAGCAACCAGGACCGGCAGATCGTACTCGCCCGGTCCCTCACCACGCCGTCCGATGGCTTCCTGAAAGACACCGTTGCCGGAGAAGCGCAACAGACGCCCGTCCCCCAGGTACCCGGGAACGTAGTAGTCGCCGTCGTCGGAGCGGACGACGCGGGCCAGCGCATAGGGGGCGTTGAGTTGCGCGACGATGCCCGGCCCCTCGCGGTCGCCGAGTTCGACGACGGCGGAGACGGTGAGTGAGCAGGTGGCGCAGGACGGGGCGTCGGGTACGACCACGACCGAGTCCTGGGCATTGAGGGGTGCGGCGAGCGTGCCGAGCAGGAGGCAACGGGCTACGCCGAGTGCGCGGAGCCGTGGGGTGTCACTTCCCGATGAATCAAACACGGCAACCTCCTTGATCGAGGAATTCCACGGAGGCTCAGCCACCCTCTCCTCACCACCCACAGAGTAACGGTCCGGACTCGCTTCGAGCCAGCTTGGCATGCCGTTTGCCCCGTCCCCCCGTCGACTCACCGGTCGCCCCACCGCGGCCACTGCATGCTCGCCATCTACTGCGGAGTCGCGATCCGCTCGTAAGCGTTCCCGATGACCTGCGCGCGGACCGTGGAATGGCCGACGTTGGGCGCGAAGTCAATGGCGTGGCACTGGTCGTGCACCGTCGCAATCCCCTCGGTGTGCGCTCGCATTCCTCCTTCGCCAACGGAGGTGCGAGGCGTCCCGATTGCGGTACAAATCGTTCGATTTCTGGTCGAAAACCGGGCTCCAAACCCCAATTGTCGGAAAACGACCCCCCATATCCGAGCAACGGAGCGTCTTAAAAGGGCGAGGGCCGAAGTGTGTCGACCTGGACCAACGGGAGTGCGGGTCCCTGTCTCACGTCTTCTGCCGCGCCAATCCTGGGCTCTTCGCCCAACAAACGGAGAGGGGAATCCGGTGTCACAGGACCAAACGAGACCTACGAACGCGAAGACCAATCTCGAGCTGGTCGATCTCTACGGATGGCTGCGTCAGGTATCACGCGAAGTCAGGACCGCACCTGAGCAGCACGCGTTCGATTTCCTCCGCACCGCCGCCGAGAAGAAGCTGGGGCAGAGAACCTCCCGTCGGATACGGCCGGGTGCTTCGAAGATCGGCGGACTCGATGACAGTGGTGCCTGGGCGGTCGGCTTTCTCAGCGACGTAGCCAACCGCGTGTCAGACAGAGGCGATCCCTTCGACCCGGATACGACCTTCGCCGGGTATCATCCGACGATCGTGAGAATCAGGGCTTCGATCGACCACCTGGCTGCAAGCCCGGACCCTGTTCTGTTGATCGGGCAGCGCGGGACCGGAAAGGGTCAGTTGATGCGGGCCATCCACCGCAAGCTGAACGGGGATTCCGCCAAGGCGAATGCGATTCACCTCATGTCCCTCGGCGCCACCGCCGAGACGATCGCGGACTCCGAGCTGTTTGGCCACGAAGAAGGCTCCTTCACTGGAGCCAGCCGGTCACGGTCAGGGGCTCTCGGCCACGCGATCCGGTCCGGCGAACCTCTTTTCCTGGACGACATCGGCAACTGTCCGGAATCGATCCAGGTCAAGCTCCTTTCCGCCCTCGACGACGGTATCGTGCGCCCGGTGGGTGCGGACACTCCGGTCAGCATCGGACGCGGCGCGGCCCGCAAGCTGAAGATCTTCGCTGCAATCCAACCTGAGGCGCTGGGGGATCTTCGGCCGGATCTCCGTGATAGGCTGTGGACATTGCCGACCGAGCTACCGCCACTACGCGAAAGAGGCCTTGACGTACTCCTGTTGGCTGACCTGGCCCTTGACATGGCCTGCCAGGGAAACACCGTCAGGCCCCGGATGACACGAAAGGTGCGCCGGCAACTCCTGGCTGAGCGATGGCCGGGGAATGTGCGGGAACTGATCAACGTCGTGAAGCGTGCGTTCCGCGAGTGTGGGGACGCCACCGAGCTGGGTACGGACGCTTTGGCTCGCGTACGCCAGCTTGACGCTCGGTTCCGGCGACATGCTTCTCGACAGCGGAACGAGCGCTCGGAAGCGGTCGACGGCCCCGATCACTTCCTCACGTTGGAAGAGGCGACAGATCTTCATGTGCGGGAAGCTCTTGAGCGCACCTCCGGGAATGTCTCGCGTGCGGCGAAGCTCCTCAGCATTCCGCGTAGCACTCTTCAGGGGCGGTTGGAGCGAATGCGGAGGTAGGGAAAGGAAGGTCCCGCCGCCTACGGCCTCCCCCGCCGGTCCAGCCGGTAGCGCTCCACGGTCTGCAGCCCCGTATCGAAGTCGACCTGGCCGCCGAGAATGAAGTCCTCTCCGACCCAGTAAATGCCTTCGAAGGGCAATGGGATTGTACCGAGCCAGCGCCCGTCCGCGTCGAACACGCTCCGTTCGGTCGTTCCGAGTCGCCGGTTCCCCCGGTCTCTTCTTGTCCAGAGGAATCCCTCGGAATCAACGGTGAAGCCGCTGATGGCCGGGTGGTAACGCCTTGACAATCCACCCATCACGCGTTCCCAGCGACGCCAGTCACGGTTTGGGTTCCATGCCTGAAAGGTTGCCTTCCATTCTTCGATTTCGTCGTTCGTTATGGCGATCGCGTCGACCGTGCGCCGAAGGATTCGCCGAAGAACGCCGGACATCGAGAACTGGTGGACTTCGTATCGGTCACCGTTGGTAACGTAGACCGACGGCGGATCCCCGCCGGCCACCGTCATTGCCTGCGCAGGGAAAGGGACGCCGGAGGGCAGGTTCTCGAGTCCTGTCGAGAGGCGTTCCCGACCATCCCACCAACCGAGTGAATGCGCGGAGTACGCGGAATCGATCCTCACGTATCCTGTCGGCCGCCTGTAGAGCTGTCCTGGTTCCGCAGGGGGACGCCAGTCGCTGGGGATCGCGTCGACGAGGAAGGACCCGTCGGGAAGCGGCCAGTGCACGCTCTCGCCCGGATGGAGACCGTCCGTTCGCGTCGCCTCGATCAACGCCCCGAAGTCGATCCGTCTCTCCTTCAGCAGCTTGCCCGAGGGATCGAAGTAGTAGACGGGGCCGAACATCCGGTCCCAAACCGCTATCGTATCTCCCTGTAACACTTGAAGACGTATGGGATAGTGGAATTCACCGGGTCCCTGCCCCGCGCGCCCAAACGATTCCGACAGTCGTCCGGAGGGCTCGAAAACCAGGACCTTGGTGTCCCCCTCGGGGGCGAGCATCACGATCCGGCCATCCGACAGAGGAACGGCTTGGATGATGCTCCAAATGAGGTGCGTGGAATCTCCTGGGGCTCCCAACCCCCCCAGGGCCAAGCGATCACGTGCCTCAGGCATGACTGGAATGGTACGATAGGTCCGGTCGGTACAGGAAAGAAAGAGATCGATTCGCCCGGTTCTTGAGGAACTGGCCGGGTCCTATCGGTTGTACCCCGACAGACCCACCGACCAAACCACGAACTTGGGCTCGCCCAGGTCGCTGTGCTCCGCGTAGGAGTAGAATCCGTCGCGCCCAACCAGCCCGATGGCATTCTCATCGACCCGGGTGCGCGCCAATACCGTTCCCGAACGGGTGTCCAGCACCTCGATCACGGTGTCGAAGAGCTCCTCTTGCTGTGCCGCCGACAACAATTCGTGGCCCTGAACAACGCGCGCGGGGGCTGCCGGTCTCCAGTCTGCGTCGGCCACGTTCACGACGACCATCAGGAGACCGTCGCCCCCAGTCCCGAACACCGAGGGTGACCGCCGATGGCTCGAACTCGTTCGGCAAACCGGGTGACTCTTCCCCAGGGCGAAACCAGGGCGCGTCGCGCTCGATTCGCGTGATTCGGTCCCCGTCAGGATCCCACTTGTCGATCCGGTAGCGAGTCCAACTCGCCGCCCAGATTCTACCGTCCGCGGCTCCCGCGACGCGACGCCTCACTTCCGTCGGGGGTTCCGCAGCCTGGACCACGCGAACGCCCTCGCCGCCGAACGAGTGTGTGACCCGCCCGCTTGCCTCGTCATACAGGTGGAGGGGCTGACCGGCCTCCCCGGGCTCGTATGCGAAGCCGTTGTAGACGTGACGGCCATCGGGCAACAGAGCGAAATCGTCGACTAGCAGCGGCAGTCTCGCTGTTGCGATCACGCCCCCTCGGATGGTCGTTACCCGAAAACGCCGAATATCCAGAATGGTCAGGGCATCGGCGTCCCCTCCCATCAGTACGGGCCATACGTACTCTCCCGGCCCCTCGCCGGCTCGCCCCATCGCATCCAGAAACACCCCGTCGGGCGAGAACCTGAGCAGGCGTCCCTCCTGCAGGAGCGAAGAAACGTAGTAATCGCCGTCATCGGAGCGGCCTATTTCGGCCTGTTCGCCGACGATGCCCGGCCCCTCGCGATCACCGAGCTCGACGACGGCGGAGACAGTGAGCGAGCAGGCGGCGCATGCCGGCGCGTCGGGTACGACCAAGACCGAGTCCTGGCCGCCAAGGGGGGCAACGACAGCGGAGAACAGAAGGCCATGGGCCACGCCGAGTGCGCGGAGCCGTGCGGTTACGTTCGCGACCATGCCCGCGAAGCTACCACTCATACCCGGACAGACCTACCGACCAGACGATGTGCTTGGGCTCACCCAATTCGCTGTGCTCCGCGTACGAGTGGAATCCGTCCTGCCCGACCGGGAGCCAAACGTTGGCATCGATCTGCGTGCGCGCCAGCACCGTTCCCGAACGGGTATCCAGAACCTCGATCACGGTATTGTAAAACTCCTCCATCTGCGCACCGGAAATCACTATGTGGCCCTGCTCAATACGCGCCGGGCCCATCGGCCTCCACTCCTTGTCAGCCACTCTCACCACTACCATCAGGAGACCGTCACCCCAGTCCCGTACACCAACAAGCTCCGGCAGCGGCCTGTCTTCCATGGGTGCCCGCTCGGGGAAATCCAACCAGGGGCGAAACCAGGGCGCGTCACGCTCGATTCGCGCGATGCGGTCCCCGTCCGGATTCCATTTGTCGATCCGATAACGGTTTATGCGCGCCGCCCAGATGTTTCCATCCGCCGCTACCGCAACACGGCGATTCATGGCGTCGGAGCTTCGGGGGCTTCGGTCTACACGAACCCCCCCGTCACCAAAAGAGCGCGTGATTCGGCGACTCTCCGGATCATACACGTGGAGTGGGTGACCAATGCGATCGGGCTCGAACAAGATGGCGCTGTAGAGGTGTCGGCCGTCGGGCAATAGCGCATGGCCATTCGCCGGGAACGACATGCTGATCGTCGACACCTCGCCATTACGGATGGTCGTCAAGCGGTGGCCTCGAACATCCAGAATCGTCAGGTTGTCGGCACTCCCTCCCATCAGCATCGGCATTATGTACTCTCCCGGTCCCTCACCACTCCGGCCGATGGCATCTTGAAAGACACCGTCGCTGGAGAAGCGCAACAGGCGTCCGTCCCCCAGGCTCGAGGAAAGGTAGTAGTCGCCGTCGTCGGAACGGCTGATGTAGGCCTGTTCACCAACGATACCCGGCCCCTCGCGATTGCCGAGTTCGACCACGGCTGAGATGGTGAGCGAACAGGTGGCACAGGCCGGGGCATCGGGTACTAGAAGCGAAGAGCTCCTGTCCGGAGTTCTTCGAGTGGTGCAACCCCCAACACCGGGACAGCGGCATCAGCCTGCTCACGCCGGAACAAGTCCACTTCGACCGTGCCTCCGAAGTGATCGAGCACCGACACAAACGTGCTGGCCGCATTCTACGCTGCCCGCCCTGATCGCTTGGTCGGCGGGCCTCCGAGGGCCGCAAGGCTCCCGACCGAGGTCTGGACCAACCGCGCGCTCCCCGTCGCGGCCTCCGACGGGACCGGAGTCGGCCAACCGGGGAAAGGAGGGCTCACTAAACTAAATCAAAACGTGTCTCCAAATCGTTGGCAGGTTCCGGTGCTGCAAACCTATTCCAAGGCGTCCTCATCCTGCGCGAGCACCAAGGCATCAAAGAGGTCGCTCGTCAGCGGTAGGTGTGCGTCTAGCAGGCCGTGGATAAAGTCCGTTCCGCGGAGCCTTTGTGAATGAGTTA
>JAPPNO010000127.1 GCA_028873845.1 Gemmatimonadota bacterium
TTCCCCCTTCGTCGCGCCTTGCCAGCCCGGCGCCTCACCGCTCTCGGTGCTCGCGTGGGTTTATCTACGGACTCCTCCTGCTTTTCACCTCCGGTTGCTCACTGGTCCTCGTGGACGGCCCGCCGGACTTCATTCCGGCCAACCAGACGGTTCCCGCGGGAGCGTGCACCGTCGACAGGACCATGCCCTTCGTGGATGCCATCGGGGCCACGGCCGGAGCCGCCACGGCCGTCTTCAGTTCGGAGGGAGATTACGTGAGGATCGGCCTTGTCCTCGGCGGCGTCCTCGGGTACTCGTCGCTCTCGGGGTTTCGCAAGGTGTCGCAGTGTCGGCGCAGGATGTTCCAGCCGGCCTCTTCGTCGCCCCCCGACACCCTGTTTCCCTGGTCCTCGCCGGATTTGATCCTCTTCCCGCCGGGGCCCGTCATCCTGCCGGGCGACCAATCCGCCCAACCTCGCCGGTGATCACTGCCCCCCATTCCCGCCCGCGCGAGCGCCTTGAGGGATAGCTTACCGCCACGCCAACGATCAGTCGCTCATCCACCCGCCCCGCACACCTTCGGCGCCCCGTACTCCAGGTTCAGCAACCGGAAGTAGTTGGCCCCCAGGGCGATGTTGCGGAAGGCCTCGTCGTTCAGAAAGGCGAGGATCCGGCTGGTGACCTCCAGCTCGGTGCGGTACACCTCGAAGTCCTTGTTCGACGACGCCAGGAAGTCCGTACCCGGCAGGATCCGCTCCGAGTATTCGTTGAGGAAATCCACGTACCGCGGCTGGTTCTCCTCCTTCGAGAAGTAGTTGTCGTCGATGATGCGCCACGTGATGTCGAGCATGAGGTTGGGGTGGCGGTCCAGCATGGAGGACATGAGGGCGATGTGCTCGGCGGCGGGGAAAGTCCTCAGCTCCAGCGACAGCCCCATGTGCATCCAGACGATCCTGTTGTCGGGATAGAGGTCCAGCACTTCCTCCATGAGTGGAAGGTACCGGGTCGGCTCCTCGTCGCTGCCCAGATCCGAGTGAATGGCGATCGGGATGCCGCGTTCGCGCAGCACTTCCATGAACGGCGCCCACTCGGCGATCGCCTCCCGGGGCACGGGGCGGTGCCCGTTCCCGAAGAGCGCCTGCTTGACCAGGTTGACCTCGCCCATCCACCGGAACATTCCCGGGTATTCGCGGTCGAGGAGTTCGATGGACGGGATGATCGTCTCGGGGCGCGAAAGGTCGGGGAAGGTCATCGACAGGGTCACATGGACCCCTGGCGGGGGATTGGCCAGGACGCTGGCCGCGTTGGCGAAGTCGTTCTTCAGGGTGGGGAGGACCGGCGTTCCCGGGCAGTCGAGGTAGTAGGTGCAGGGGGAATCCACCGGAAGCATCTGGCCGATGCCGTAGATGTTGACGAAGCGGACGCCCGTTTCGCGCAGGTAGCCCATGACCTCGTCGAAGGGTACGGGGGGGCCGCCGAAGGGGCGCAAATGAAGGTGGGTGTCGATGACGGCGGTCTGGGGTTGGGTGGTGCGGTCGTAGCAGACCGGGTCGAGGGAGGGCAGGAACGCGGACAGGGGGGGCGGGGCGGGGGTGGAACAGGAGGCCGCGGCCAGGACGACCGGTGTGGCCATCAGGATTCGACGGATCGCGTGGGCGGTAGGCATGGTCACGGGTGAGGTCTTCGAAGGCTCGCGGGTGGGCAATCTGGTTCGGGGGACGGCTGGCGGCAATGGGGAACGGCTGGCGCCTCCGGAGGCCGCGAGCGGCTCGGCGTGCGTTGCGTGGTCCTACACGGCGGCCTTCCGCCACGTTCCCCGCTTGAAGAGGACCGCGCTCACGACCGCCAGCGTCGAGAACGACACGGTCATCGCGATGAAAACGCCGTTGGGGCCCAGCCCGGCGGGGAAGGCCAGCGTCCACGCCAGCGGAATCTCCCAGAGCCAGAAGCAGAAGAAGTTCAGGATGGTGGGGGTCCACACCGCGCCCGCCCCGTTGAACGCCGCGGTGAGCACCATGCCATACGCGTAGAAAACGAAGCCGATCGAAACGATGCGGAGGCCGTCGACGGCGGTGGCCGTGGCCGTGCCGGTACCGCCGAAGATGCCGACGATCTGGGGAGCGAAGACCAGGAAGACCAGCCCCACCGCGCCCAGGAAGGCCAGGTTCATCTTGCAGGAGATCCACACCGCGCGCTCCGCCCGGTCCGGGTCGCCGGCCCCCAGTCCCTGGCCGACCATGGTGGCCGCGGCGTTGGAGAGTCCCCACGCGGGGAGGATCGCGAAGAGGATGATGCGGATCGCGATCACGTACCCGGCCAGCGCCTCGGCGCCGAACTCGGCCGTCACGCGGATGAGACCGATCCAGCTCGCGGTGGCGATGAAGGTCTGCAGGGTGCCCGTGGCGGAAAGACGCACGAGACGCATCATGATGGCGGGCTGGACGCGCAGGTGGGGCCGCCGGATGCGCAGCGTCCCGCCGCGGCGCAGCAGGGTATGGAGCTGGACCAGCACGGCGATGCCGCGCCCGATGGTGGTCGCGATGGCCGCGCCCATGACGCCCAGCTCCGGAAACGGTCCCACGCCGAAGATCAGCAGCGGGTCCAGGACGATGTTGAGCCCGTTGGCGATCCACAGCACGCGCATGGCGATCGCGGCGTCGCCCGCGCCGCGGAAGGCGGCGTTCAGCAGGAAGAGCAGGAGGATCACGATGTTCCCGCCGAACATGATCCGCGTGTAGGGGAGGCCGACCGCCACCACCTCGGGGTCCGCGCCCATGATGCGCAGGATGTCGGCCGCGAAGACGACCCCGCACACCCCGAATGCGAGCGCCACGAGAACTCCCAGGAAGATGGCCTGCGCCGCCGCCCGCGCCGCCCCGTCGCGGTCCCCTTCGCCCACCCGCCGCGCCACCATGGCCGTGACCCCGATGCTCAGCCCGGCCGCCAGCGTGTAGATGATCGTGATGCCCGATTCGGTCAGCGCCACCCCCGCCATCGCGTGGTCGCCAAGCTTCGAGACGAAGTAGATGTCGACGACCGCGAAGAGCGACTCCATGACCATCTCGAGGACCATGGGAACGGCCAGGAGGATGACAGCGCGCCGGAGCGGACCGCTCGTCGGGTCGCCGCCGGTGCCCTTGACGGAATGGACGAGGACTTCCCACCAGGTTTCGGCCGATTGCCGGGCGGCCGGGTCCGGGGCGTTGTCCGCCTTGCGCTTGTGATCGTCGTCGAAGCGGGTCATTGTGGCGGTAAAGCTATCAGCCCCACCCATCCCCACCACGACGAGCCAGCCATGACCACCAATCTCTCGCGACGCGAGTTCGTCCACACGGCCACCGTCGCCGCCGGCGGCCTGGGCCTGGCCGCGGCCGGGTGCGCCGCGCCGGCCCCGCTCAGGATCCTCATCCTGGGTGGCACCAACTTCATCGGTCCGCACCAGGTGCGCGCCGCCGTCGAGCGCGGCCACGAGGTCACCCTCTTCAACCGCGGCATCACCAACCCGGACCTCTTCCCGGAGCTGGAGACGCTGATCGGCGACCGGGAGGGCGATCTGGGTGCGCTCGCCGGGCGCGAGTGGGACGTGGTCATCGACAACCCGGCCAACATTCCGCGCTGGGTGCGGCTATCGGCCGAGGCGCTGCAGGGGTCGGTGGGGAAGTACGTCTTCGTTTCGTCGACGGGCGTCTACGTCCCCTACCTGACGACCGACATCCACGAGGACGCCCCGACGGACACGATCGAGGACCCCGAGACCGAGGTCGTGGACGGGCGGACATTCGGAGCGCTCAAGGCGCTGGCCGAGGAGGAGGCGCGCACCGCCTTCCCCGACAGCCACCTGGTCGTGCGTCCCACCTACATCATCGGGCCCGGCGACCCCACCGACCGCTACACCTACTGGCCGGTGCGGATGGCGCGGGGCGGCGAGGTGCTCGCACCCGGCAACCCGGGCGACCCCATGCAGCACGTGGACGTGCGCGACCTGGGCGCCTTCATGATCAAGGCGGTCGAGGACGACCTGGCCGGCACCATGAACGTGGTCGGCCCGCGCGAACCGCTCACCATGGGCGGCCTGCTGGAGCGGACCCGCGACGCGGTGGGCTCCGACGCCACCCTGACCTGGGTCGACGCGGCCTTCCTGCAGGAGCAGGGGCACTTCGCCCTGACCTATTGGACGGAACCCGCGGGCGACTACCTGGGCATGATGCAGGTGAACGGGGACAAGGCGTTCGCGGCCGGCTTCGAGGTGCGGCCGCTGGAGCAGACGGCGCGCGAGACGCTGGAGTGGTTCAACGCGCAGGACGCGGAGCGGCGGGAGTTGCGGTCGGGGTTGACGCCGGAAAGGGAGGCGGAGCTGTTGGCGGCGTTTCGGGGGTGAGGGTGGTGGGTGGGGGGAGTCCCCTACATCTCCGGCCGATAAGGACCTCGGGGCCGCTCCAGCGGGGCGCGTCCACGGGGGGAACGGCGTCTTCACGGCTCACCACGACGATCATCTTGTTCCAGTGGACCGGTGCGGTGAAGGGCTCGCCGGGGGTCACGGCGCCCAGCATCGAGATGCGGTCCAGCGCGGGGGTGGCGAGCCAGGGGATGTAGTGCGGGCCTCTCGGTGGGGGGCAGGTCCACGAAGAGCCGCTGGGTTCACTCCGCCGGAGGGCTTGCGAACTTGCCTGCGAAGAGGATGGTGCCCGAGAGGCGTTCTCGGATGAAGAAGAGGAAGGGCCGATCGGCGCGAACGACGAGAGGACCGCTTGTGGCCACGACCACCGAGGTTGCGGCTGCCGCTTCGGTACCCTCCTCGTTGACATCCACCCAGGACTTCTGCCTGACCTCGGAGATGACCAGGGATTCGACGGGCGAGAGCCTTGTGAGATCCGCCAAATCGGGGTCGAACGCGTCGACCATGCCGAGGGCGGCAAGGTCATCGTTGAGCATCCGTTCATAGCTCATGCGAAAACGCGGAAGAAAGAGCCACACTTCTTCGTCGCGGAACCCGTCGGCGACGTCCTCCCATTCCCCCGCGTCCAGGTTCGCCACGAGGGTGTCCACGCTCACGCCGGGTTGTGGAAGGAGCACGGTCATCGTAAATGCGCGGCCGCCGTACGGAAGGTCCACGGCCTGGAACCGGCTGTCCTCCCGATAGGGGAGTGTTTTGCGGAGGGTCATGAGCGGCACGGATCGGGTGGAGCCGTCGTCCAGATGGAACGACTCGGCTCGGGTGTCGGACGGATCGAACTGAAAAGTCCACGAACCCTTGAAGTAGATCGCGTTGAGCAGATACATGACGGCATCGGCGGGAATCACGGCGGGAACGATGTCCTCGATGCGACCGCGTGTCGCGTGCTTGACCCACCCGTTGATGCGCTCGGACGCCGAAGGGCTCGCGAAGTCGAGTTCCGCCGCCTCGGCGCCGAAGGCCTCTCGCACGGTGTTGAGGAAATCCGGGTACACCGGGAAGCCGCTGCGGGTCCACACGGAGTTGCCGATCGCCGTCTCAACGGTGGGATCGAGGCCGACCAGGAGTTCGATCAGGGACTTGTAGGAGGCGTTGATTCCTTCCTCGGCGAGGCTCCCGAACCCGAGCACTTCGCGCATCTGGTCCCAGGTCTCCCCGTCCGCCCCGTTCATGGTCATCCCGAGCGCCATGGACGCCGAGAGGGGCGACAGGAAGAGATTGTCGCCGGCGCGGTTGACCTGCGCGAGGAGGTCGAACGCGAACCGGTTGCTCGCCCTGATGACCTCGACCTCCCCGGCGGTCAGGGCGCGTGGAAGCCGGGTGATCTCCTCTACGTCGGGTTCAAGCAGTCCGCACCCGGCGGGGGACAACAGGAGAAGGGCTACCGGAACGGAAAACCGGCGGCCACGCCCGGCATTGCGGCCGCGGTCGGTCGGCTCCGGGTGTTGACGCTTGATCATGGCTGGTCTCCTGCTCGTCCAGCAACATGAGATGAGTAACTCAGGGATACTTCATGGTATCACGCGCCGGGGCGCGTTGTTCCAGTCCTGGACGCTGGACGTATGCGGTTCTGGTAACAAGGCTGCGTTTCAGGCCCCACCACCTGCCGCTGGGAGTGCGGAGGAAGGGCGGCGACCGCCCAGCGGTGTGGACCCCCGAAGCTGGAGCATGGGAGCGCTATTTGACATTGAGAGCCTCCAAGCAATCCCGGCCATCTGGAGTGAGGCGGAAGCGCTGTTTCGGGCTGCGCGGTTTTTCGGGCATCGTCATCTCGATCCAACCTTGGTCCCGACACGGATCCAGGTACCGTTGCTTGACGTTGCTCCAGCTCTTGAGACTCAAGGCTTCGCGGATTTCCAGGCGCGTCATCTCGCCGGACATCACGGACAATAGCCGCATCTCGTTCTTCCCAGGTACGGGTGCTCCGCCAGGCGCCACGGAGTCATCTTCCACGGTCTTCCGTTCGTCAAACACCGTCGGCTCACCTTCTCGGACAACGGACAATCGCGCGGCTCCAGGCTGGGAAGGGAAGAGTTCCCCCTGAAACCCGGCGAGCTCTGGCACCGGTGATACGTCTTCGGACACGATCTGGTGAAGTTCGGCGGGCGTCCTGGGTTCCGACCACCTGTAAGCTCCGTGCGCAACCAACTCGTCAAGCCCTCTGCAGGGCTCTCCGTTCTTGCGAACATACACTGTCACATAGCGAAGCTTCCCCAGTTGCTCGGTCGCCCCCGCCCAGGTGCCGCCATGCCCAAGATCGGAGTTGACGACCAGCGCCGCATCTGCCATTGCATAGATCTGCTTGTTGCGTTCCATCGCCTGCCAGCCCCGGAACCGGACCGCGGGATCGAAGGAGGAGACCAGCACCAACCGCCCGTCCATGAGTGGCGCACGATTCCCGCGGTCGAGTGCGGCGCGTTCGAGGTTGTTTCCCAGGACGCCAATCGCGTGCCCACCCGCCTCAAGGGATCCCCGCATGGCCGCCTGATCGACGCCGCGGGCCCCGCCTGAGACGATCGGAATTTCCGCTTCGGCGGCCAACCGTCCAACGCGCTCCGTGTACTCGATCAGCTCCTCGTTCACCTTTCGTGACCCGACCACGGCAAGCCCGCCATTGTCCAAAGCATTGCGGTCTCCGCAACCGTAGAGCACCGGCGGTGCCTTCCCCCGCATCTTCTCCCGGAGCCGATTGGGATAGTCGTCGTCCGGTCTTGTGACCACCCAGATCGCTCGCGCGCTCCAACGCTCCAGGGCCTGGGCCAGAAGGAACCCTCGGTCGAGAAGTTGGCGAACATCTTCCAGGGTTCGCCTGGTCTTCAACCCGGCCCACGCACTATCGAGCTCCCTCAAGCGTTCGGGATCAAGGAGATGGGCAGGCTGCATTTCGGTGTCGCGAAGGTGCCGCACCAGATTGTTGTAGTCGCCCAGGGGTAGCGGTTTGACGGACGGACGCGAGCCACCCGCCAGGAGTGGTGCCGTCAGCAGCAGGATCGCTTGGGCATTCTGGCTGAGCTCGCCGTTCATGAGCGAAGCCCCAGCGAAGAGAGGGCGAGTGGCCAGACCGTACCGCTACCGTTCATGCGCAAGAGCCACGCTGCGACCGTGAAGGTCCAGCCGGAACCGACAATGTCATCCACGAGCAGCACTGGAGTTGACGGGATGTGGGTGCGAGCAACAGTCAGAGAACCGTCAACGTTGCGGGCTTGTTGCACCGAGTTCCGCATGTCCTTCTGCGGAGGGCGATCCATGGTCTTTACGAGTACCGGACGAAATGGCAGTCCGAGCGCCCCGGCCAGCCTTTGAGCGAAGTCGGCCACGAGCTTCGGATTCTGGAGCGACGGAACACTGGTCAGCCACCGGGGTGGCGGGTTCGGTTTCCATCGGCGGACCAGCGAGACACACGCGCCAACCACATCGTCGGCGAATCGGTCGTCTTTCTGTTTCCCGCGCTTTACCATTTCTCCCCATCCTGCGTCGCCCCAGAGGCACAACGCTCTTCCGGTTTCGGCTCGGTGGTCCTGCGAAATCCTGCCTTCTACGGCGGCGTGCGGCAACCCACCCCTTGGCCACCGCAGCCGTGGCGGAATCGGCAAATCGAGACGGCGAAGGAAGGCCAGCGCATCGCGCTCGGTTTGAGGGCCGACCTCTGCCGGTAGCGGTGGAAGCCGCGGAGACCCGATGCCTTCCGTATCACCGTCGAGCGCCCGAATCAGAAACTCCATGTGGCCGCGTTCCAGACGGACGTATTCCTGCATCTGGTGCTGTTCCTCGATCCGGAGTTTGGTCAGGCGATTCACTCGCTTCCAGAAGGAGTCCTTCAAGTTGGCGGCAGTCATCTGCCACTTTCCGGCGTCCTTCACGATGGGAGCGGGCGACTCGAGGGACAGCAGCTTCGTCGCGCGCTCAATGCGGCCATTCGGGAGGTTGACCCGTCGCAGGAGTCGGTAGTGCGACAGGCCCTCGGGCGCCTCCTTAAGCGTCTCGACCACTTGATCCGCCTCCTCGGGTGTGGGAAACGCTGTCGCGGTGAAGTACCCGGTGATGTCGGTTTCCTCGTCACCGCTGAGCAGGACGCCGTAGGCCTTCTCCAGGGCCCGGCCGGCACGTCCCACCTGTTGATAATACGCCACGACGGATCCGGGAGTCTGATAGTGAATGACGAAACCCAGGTCCGGCTTGTCGAAGCCCATTCCCAGCGCGACAGTGGCCACCAACGCCTTCACGCGGTTCTCGATCAGGGCCCTCTCCAATTCTTCTCGTTCCTCCGTTGTCATCCGGCCTGTGTAGGCCTTGACCCCGACGCCCCGTTTCTGGAGCCATTTCGCCACCAGCTCCGCATCACGCACGGTCAGCGTGTAGATGATTCCGTGACCGGCGAGGACGGGAAGCTGTTCGGCGAGCCAGGCCAGCCGCTGAGATTGCCGGGGTAGGCGTATGGTCTGCAGAGCAAGCGACGGGCGCGCGAGAGGTCCACGCTGAATCTTCAGGTTGCGTCCAAATACATTGCGTAGGTCCATCATCACCCGATCATTCGCGGTGGCGGTTGTAGCGAGCAGCCGCATGTTGCGCGGGAGGTTTCGGGCCACCCGCTCGATTCTCTGATAGTCCGGCCGGAAATCGTGCCCCCAGTCGGAGATGCAGTGACACTCGTCGATCACGAGGAGGGAGACTCGGTCGGCGATGCCCGGGAGGATCGTGGTCCGAAAAAGCTCGTTGGCGAATCGTTCGGGCGCTATGAGGAGGATGTCCACTTCGTCGCGGTTCAACGCCGCTTCCACCTCCGGCCAGTCGTTGCTGTTGGCCGACGTGATCATCTCGGCACGGACACCCATCCGTCTCGCGGCCTCAATCTGGTTTCGCATCAACGACAGCAGAGGAGAAACAAGCAGCGCCGGACCTCTTCCCCCTTCCCGCAATAGCCTGGTCGCGATGAAATAGACGAAGCTCTTCCCCCAACCGGTCCTCTCCACAACCAGGAGCCGCCCTCGACCCTCGACCACATGACGGACCGCTTCCTCCTGGCCGGGGCGGAAGGTAGCGTCGGCGATGCCGGTGCCCGTCCGCAAGAGCTCAAGCGCTCGCGGTGGGCGGTAGGACACCGGCCGGTTCCGAGTCATGGCGCGCAGGGCCTTCCTGATGTCTTCCTTGTCACCGGTAGACAAATCGAGGGGCTGCGATTCGATGGCCCGACGCACGGTTCCTCGCTCGAACGTACCCATTCGGAGCTGCGACACGATCAACAGGCAGACCTGATCGGATGGAAGGTCCTTCTGCCAGCGACCAGCATGCACTACGATGCCGAGCTTGGAATGGCGGCCCGCCCAGTACTCTTCCCCGTCAATCCTCACTCTCGGCATGCGTTCATCCGTCTCTCCGGTTTAGTGCTTAGTTGGGCCAGCGCGGGCGACTACGAGGGACCCCAAGATAATACGGGCTGAAGATGGCGAGTCGGCACCAGTGTCATGTCACACCACACGTCGGATAGGAGGCGCTTGACGCGTGCGTCGTCCGTGGTGAACAACGCGCCGCCACGGTTTGAGTTTCAGCTCCAGTGCCATCCGCGTCCCACCCTCGTGGACCAGGCGGTGGTGCCGTCGGCAGAGCAGGATCGTGTTGGCCAGACTCGTCTCGCCCCCATCCGCTTCACCTGGTGGGCCTCGGTGAAGCGACTCGCGCATCCGGGATAGCGACAGACGCGGTCCCGTTCCTCGAAAGGTCGCTCCGCCAAGCCGCGTGATCGAAGGGTCTCAGGCCCCACGCGTTCCCCCACCCCTGGGGCCACGACTTCGCGCGTTCCCTTCCCTGTACAGCAATATGGTAACACAGTTATCATGGTATCCATGAAAGCCACCATCGACATTCCGGATGACCTCTACCGACAGGTCAAGGCGGAGGCCGCGCTACGGGGGATCACAGTCCGCGAGGTGACGACCCGGCTTTATCGGCGCTGGCTGAGGGAGGGAGAGGCCGGGAGCACAGGGGAGCCTCCGGCGGCGTGGCTTCGCTCCTGGTTTGACGAGGCGGACGAGGCGATCGGGCGCGCTCCCCCGGGCCCGTCGGCGAGGCAGGAGCTGGCGAGGGACAGGAACCGGCTGGGGGGCGAGTGAAAGCGCTGGTCAACGACGCGAGTGTCTGGGTGTCGGCCGCCGATCGCACTGATGCGCTTTCGGAAGTCAGCCGGAGCTTCCTCGTCCGGGCTGTGGAGAGGGAGGTTGCGATCGCTCTCCCCGAGTACGCGGAACTCGAGATCGCGTGCGCGCTGGCTCGCAGGCTGCGCGATGGCGGACAGGGTCGTTACCTCGCCAGCCGGATGCTGGAATCCCCGCTGGTCACGACCCACGCCTCGAATCGGGCCAGACTCCAGAAAGCCGTCGCGGTCGGGACACGGAGCCTTCTCCGGTCTGGAGACGCCCTCTATGCCGCACTCGCCGAGGAGCTGGAGTGTGAGGTGGTGGCGTGGGATGGAGAGCTGGTCGAACGGGCCGGGGCGATTACGCCCGGGGAGTGGATTGCGCGCAGCCCTTAGGACGACGCGAGCCCCGGATCCGCCTTCACCGCCCCACCCCTACCGCCTCCGGCGCAGCCCATAGCCGCGCCTCCTCCTCCGTCTGCCAGTGGAAACGGTGGAGCGCCTTCATTGCCGGCCACACCTCCGTCATCGACTCACCGTCCCAAACGAAGCCGTTCTTCACGACGTACCAGATCTTCCCGGCGTTCCTGATGTCATCGAGGGGATTGTCGTGCAGCACGAGGAAGTCGGCGAGCTTGCCGGGCTCGAGCGATCCGAGGTCCCGTTCGTAACCGATCTTGAGGGCGCCGTCCCAGGTCGCGGCGCGGATGGCCTCGAGCGGCGTGAATCCCCCCATCACGAAAGTCCACAGCTCCCACTGCATGCCGATTCCCTGGCGGTTCCCGTGCGCGCCCACCGTGACGTAGCCGCCGCGGTCGAGAATCTTCTTCCCGTCGGCCGCTCCCTCGATGAAGTCCAGCTCCTCTTCGGGCACGTGCCGCCAGTAGCGTGAACTCTCGACTGCCGCCTCGGGGGTGAAGCGCCGGACCTTCGGGTCGTCGTGGATGTTCTCGAACTCCTCGAAGTACTGGATGACGTTGGACCCCAGGTAGGCGACGATGAGCGTCGGCGTGTAGTGAAGCCCTGTGCGCGCGACGAGCTCGATCACGTCGTCGTGGATGGGTGTGAGCGGGAGCGTGTGCTCGACCGCAGTGTACCCGTCGAGCGCCAGCGTCAGGTCGCGCACCAGATCCCCTCCGCCCTCGGACGTCAACCGGATCCCTTCTTCGCGGGCCGCCTGCTTCACCCACTGCCGTTCGTCGCGGCGGAGCTGCATATACTCCTTGAGCATCGCCGGGTTGTAGGCGGCGAAGCGCTTGACCACGTCCCGCGCCGCGTCGAGGCTGTTGATATTCTCGTACACCACGGGGAAGTTGGCCTCGGTGCCGTAGATCACATCCCCCGTCGAGTAGATGCGGGGCCCCAGCAGCTCGCCGGCCTCGACCATTTCCGCCTGCGAGAAGACGTCGATGTTGTGCGCCGATGGATCGAAGGTGGACGTGACGCCGTACGCGAGGTTCGCGATGTACTCCCACTTCTGCTGCGGAAACAGCTCGAACGAGGCGTAGTGCATGTGGGCGTGCGAATCGATGAGGCCCGGCATGATCGTCTTGCCGGAGGCGTCGACGACCACGGCGTCCGCGGGAATCGTCACATTCCGGCCGACCGCCACGATGCGGTTCCGGTCGACGACGATCGTACCGTCCTCGATGACCTCGTCGCCCCGCATGGTGATGATGCGGGCATTGGTGAAGGCGATCGTGCCCTCCGGACGCGCGCGGGGGACCGTCAGCCGGACCTCGGCCACCTGCTCCGCCGAGTCCGCCTCGACGGCCTGCCGGTAGAGCCGGTTGGTGAAGAGCCAGGTGACGGTGTCGCTGCCGAGCCAGCCCACGTAATTGCCGCCCTGCCTGGTGAGCTGCTTCAGCGGGATCGCGGGGCTTTCGAAGTTGAGATTCACGACCTGGGTCGGATACTGCGGCAGGTCCGAGACCCAGACCTGGGCCCGGCGGACGTAGGCGACGCGTCTGCCGTCGGGCGAGGGCAGCACCTCGTCGAAGGCGTTGAACTTCAGGTGTCCCTTCCGGTCGAAGCCGTCCAGGCGAACCGAGTACAGGGTCGTCTGCGCCGGCTGCCCGGGGCCGGACGCACCCTCCCACTCACTGAAGAAGAGGCGGGTGCCGTCGGGGTTGAAGGCGATGACCGGGTAGTAGCGCATGGGGAAGCCGCGCCGGCGGCTCGGGGTCATCGTGGTGATCGGCTGCGGGTCGCCACCCTCCGAGGGGACCCAGGAGAGTTCGAAGTAGTCCTGGTCGTGCGGCTGGTCTCCCAGCAGCTCGACGCCGCCCTGGCCGCCGCGGGCGAAGGCGATCTTCGAGCCGTCGTTCGACCAGGCCGGGCTCGAGTAGCGGCCGGGGTGGACCGAGAGCGTGCGCGTGTCGCCGCCGGATGCGGGAATCACCTTGACGTGCCCGTAGGCTGTGTCGGTCCAGGTGACGTAGGCGATCGAGCGGCCGTCGGGTGAGAAGGCCGGCATGTACTCCCGCTCGCCGGCGCCGGTGAGGCGGCGGGGCGTGCCGTCCGGGAGATCCGTGATGTACAGCTTGCCCAGCGCGCTGAAGACCATCTTGGAGCCGTCCGGCGAGAGGGAGGGGTAGCGCAGAACCTGGACATCGAGGTCGTCGTCGGGTTGGCTCATGGGGGTGAGGATCTGCTCGGCGACCTGCTGCGACACGGTGGCGCGGAAGGGGATGTCCCGCACGGCGCCGCTCTGCACGTCGACCCGCTTGATCCCGCCATCGATCGTGATGACCACGCTCGAGCCGTCCGGGGTGAAGGAGAAGCCGGGCAGCACGTCCTGGCTGCCGCGCGGCGAGATCGGCGTGATCGACGGGACGAGTTGGCGGTCGGTCCCGGTCACCAGGTCGCGGACGCGCAACGCGACCAGGTGATCCTGGCGGCGGGCGTACGCCATCAAGCGTCCGTCCGGAGAGATCTGCGGACGCACGCCCGACCCGAGCGGGATCGTCCGGGCCGTCATGCGGTCGAAGCGGTGGAGACTGGAGGAGGGCGGGCCGCCAGCCGCCGAGAAGGTGGAGGTGCTGTAGAAGAGGTAGCGCCCGTCGGGTGAAACGGCCGGTCCCTGGACCGACCCTGCGATGTCGACCTTGTAGCCGCTCCCGCCCACCGGATTGTAGAGCCAAAGCTCGCCCTCCTTGCGTACCATGATCTGCCCGCCGGGCGTCCAGAAGGGGGAGAGGTGGGGATCGGTGCGCGCCTTGCTGTACTGCTTCGCGTCGGAGCCGTCGGCGGCCACGGTCCAGAGGTTCATCATGCCGTCGCGGTCGCTGATGAAGGCGATCCGGCTGCCGTCGGGCGAATAGCGCGGCATGTGATCCCAGTCGCGGCCGGAGAGGAGGACGCTGGCGTCGCCGCCCTCGATCGGCACCGTGTAGAGGTCGCCGAGAAGGTCGAAGAGGATGGTGCGCCCGTCGGGTGAGATGTCGAGCGACATCCAGGTGCCTTCCTCCACTTCGTACTCGATGGTGCGGAGGGGGCCGGGATCGGGCTTGGTCGCGGTCACCGTGGTGTCGGTTGCTTCCGCAGCCTCCTGGGCGAGGAGGGGAGGGGCGGTGGCGGCGAGCAACGCGGCCAATCCGAAGTGCTGGAAGAACTTCATGGATCTCCTCCTTGACGGGCTGGCGAGGGGCTTCGAGGGGAATAGGAGCGTTGTCCGGCCGAAAATCAACGTAGAGAGAGCTTTGCTGGAGTTCACAATGTATACTGTAGTTGACAATATGTAATGTTTGCATGACAGGACGAGGGCGAGCCAGCGGTCCGGATCGGCTCGCGCGTCTCGCGGAAAAACCGTCTATTCAAGCCACCATGCGAGCACTCGTTCTCCTCCTGCTGACCGGCACCACGCTGCTGGCCTCCCCCTCCCGGCAGGCCCCACAGACCCCCCTCGATGCCTTCTGGGCGCTCGTCACCGGTGACAGCCTGCAGGTGGAGGCCGCCGAACAGCTGATCCTGGAGGGGTGGGAGGACGCGCACGCGTCGATCCTCGTCGAGCTGATCCGCTATGCGCCGAGCGACGACCATCGGCGGCGCATGTTCTCGATTCTCGAGCGTGGGACGGGCCAGCGGCTGGGGACGCTGCTCGAGAGCTGGTGGGAGTGGATCTGGCGCACGGATCCGGGCGTGCACCCGGAGTACGCCACCTTCAAGGCGGAGCTTTACGTGACGATCGACCCCAGCTTCGAGGAGTACTTCGACGACAGTCCGGCCGCGGCCATCCGGCTCGACGAGATCCGCTGGGGCGGCGTCCCCCGGGACGGGATTCCGCCTCTCGATCTACCGAAGATGATCACCGCCGCGGAGGCGGACTACCTGGAGGACCACAACATCGTCTTCGCCGTCGCGCTCGACGGCGACATGCGCGCCTATCCCAAGCGGATCCTGGCCTGGCACGAGATGTTCAAGGACTCGATCGCGGGGGAGCACTACACCGGGGTGTACTGCACCCTCTGCGGCAGCATGATCCTCTACCGGTCGGCGTTCGGCGGAGTGCACCACGAGCTGGGCACGAGCGGCTTTCTCTACCGCTCCAACAAGCTCATGTACGATCACGCCACCATGTCGCTCTGGTCGACGCTGACCGGCGAGCCGGCCGTCGGCCCCCTGGTCGGCCGCGGGATCCGGCTTGAACCGCGCTTCGTGGTGACCACGACCTGGGGAGAATGGCGCAGGCGGCACCCCGGGACCCTCGTGCTGTCCCTCGACACAGGGCACCGGCGCGACTACGGGGAAGGGGTCGCCTACCGCGACTACTTCGCCACGGACAGGCTGATGTTCGGCGTCCCGAAGCTGGACACCCGGCTGCGGAACAAGGACGAGGTGCTGGCGCTACGCTTCCCGGAGGCTCCGGACGAGCAGCTCGCGATCTGGGTGGTGTTCCTGTCGAGGAACCGGGTGTATCACGACGCGCTGGGTGGGCGGGAGTTCGTGATTCTGACGGACCGGAGTGGGGCCAGCCGCGTGTACGAGAGTGGCGGGCGGCGGTTCGCGGGGTGGGATACGGTTGATACGGCGCGGGAGGAGGGCGGGGGGCGGTGGACGGTCGGGGAGGATGCGATGGTGGGGCCGGGTGGGGCGCGGCTGGAGCGGCTGCCCGCGCACCGGGCGTTCTGGTTCGGGTGGTACGCGCAGTTTCCGGAGACGCGGCTGGTTCGGGGGTAGCGGTCCGTGGGCGCCGGGGGCGGGTTCAACGGATCCCCGCCGTCAGAACCGCAGCGACACTCCCAGGCCCAGCTGTCCGGCGGGCGTGACCGACAGGGCAAGACTCGCGTCCTCAAGGCGGAGAGACCGTCGGTAGTACGCATTGGTCCTGTTCGCCACCCTCCAGGCCGAAACGGATGCCCAGATGCGACCGGCCGGGATGAGCCAGAAGCCGGTTACCGCGGCAACCTCGTACCACCTGCCGCAGTTCGGGCCGGGGGGCGGTTCCGACGGCGACTCCCAACAGCTGAAGTACGCCAACAACGCGCCACCGACGAGGAGGCCCGCTCCCAGCCCCGTCACTGCGGCGGCCGGCATGCCCGCCTCCCGGTCCCCCGCGTAGTCGTGGCCGACGGTGGGGACGATCCACTCGAGCGTGGCAGCGAGAAGCGGGCTCTTCCTGAGGTCCTCGTAGCGTTCCTCAGGGCTCTTCCGGGGGTTCTCGATCTTCGGACGCTGTGCGTGGGCCTGGCCGGCCACGCCGAGGAGTGCGCCGAGAACGAGGGGTGCGCTGATGTGACGGTATTTCATCGTGGCTTCGGACCTCCCGCTCCTGCTCTGTCGGCAAGATAGGTTTCAGCCGAGCCCGGGACCAGCGGAAGTGTCGTCCAATGTGCTTCAACGCGACCAGGGCGGCGCCACCCGATTCATCCTCGCGTACGCGATCTGCTGGCCGAGGTGCTCGTTCATGTGCGCGACCAGGCGGAAGAGGACGCCCCACGCCGCCGTTTCGCGGCCGAAGAGGTTGGCCGGGGCCGACAGGTCGGCGTCGCTCATGCCGCCGACCGCCTGGCGCACGTGGTCGAGCGAAGTCTTCAGCACTTCGAGGACCTGGTCTTTCCCGGTCACCGCCTCCTCGAAGCTCCGGTAGTCCACGCCGGCGGGCGCCTGGATCCCGATGTTGAGGGGCAGCAGGTAGTTGTAGGTGGCGATGTGCATGTAGGCGCTGGCCACGGTGGCCACGCCCTCCATCGGCTGCCAGGAGAAGGACTCGGCGGGCATCGCTTCGGCGAGGGCGACGAGCTTCCGGGCGGAGGTCTCGAACTCTCCGAGCCAGGTCTGGCGAAAGCTGGCGGCGTCCTGGGCGAGGGTGGGGGAGGGGAGGAGGGTGGTGGCCAGGGTGAGGGTGGTGATGGACATGGCGAGAAGGGGTGGGTGGCGGAGTCGACGTGCGCGAATGGGGAGGGGGGAGGGTGGGGTCGGCATGGTGGTCGGGCTCCTGTTGTGCGGATGTGGGGGAACGGGTGCCCCGGCGGACGTGGTTTGCCGACAGGGAGCAAGCGGGAATGTGCGTTTGGGGAGGGCGGGGTGCAACGGTGGGTGGGAGGGTGCGTAGGTGTTGCGTGGCGGGAATTCCTGACTTGCCACTTCAAAATATCATGATATCTTGACGTGTATGTTCAAGAGAACCCTCGTTCTGCCGCCTTCCGGAACCGCGACGTTCTTCCTCTGGGGACCCCGGCAGGCCGGCAAGAGCACCCTGCTGAAGCGCAGCTACCCGTCCGGCCGCTGGATCGACCTGCTGAAGAGCGACGAGTTCAGGCGGTATGTGACCCGCCCCGAGCTCCTGCGCCAGGAGGTCGAGGCGGAGCCGCCGGACCCGGGCCGGCAGATCATCATCGACGAGGTCCAGAAGGTGCCCGCCCTCCTCGACGAGGTGCACTGGATGATGGAGAACCTGGGGCTCCACTTCGCGCTCTGCGGATCGAGCGCCAGAAAGGTGCGGCGAGGCGCGGCGAATCTCCTTGGCGGGAGGGCGCTTCGCTATGAACTGCGAGGCATGACCGCCGGAGAGCTCGCCGGCGCCTTCGACCTGGACCGCATCCTGAACACCGGCTATCTGCCGCGCATCTGCCAGTCGACCAGGCCGTGCCCGCTCCTCGACGCCTACATCGCGGACTACCTGAAGGAAGAGGTCGCGGCCGAAGGGCTGGTCCGCAACCTCCCGGCCTTCTCGGGCTTCCTCGATGCGGCGGCACTCAGCGACACCGAGCCGGTCAACTTTTCCAACGTGGCCCGTGAGTGCGGCGTGTCCAGCCGCACGGTCCGGTCCTACTTCGACATCCTCGAAGACACGCTGCTGGGACGCTGGGTTCCGGCCTGGCGCAAGCGCCGCAAGCGGCGGCTGGCCGCGGCGGCCAAGTTCTACTTCTCGGATGTGGGTGTGGTCAACCGACTGGCGCGGCGCGGCCGCCTGGAGCGCGGGTCCGAGCTGTACGGCAAGGCCTTCGAGAACTGGGTGCACCACGAGCTGGCCGCCTGGGTCGCCTACACCGGGTTCGACGGCGGCCTCACGCACTGGCGTCTTCCCAGCGGTGTCGAAGTCGACTTCGTGCTGGGCGACATGGATCTCGCGGTGGAGGCCAAGGCCAGCGCGGTCATCGGGCGGCATCACCTGCGGGGCCTGCGCAGTGTGGCGGCGGAAGAGGATCCCGGGCGCCGCGTGATCGTGTGCCTGGAAGCGCGCCCGCGGCGGACCCGGGACGGGATCGAGGTACTGCCGGCGGGGGCGTTCGTGGAGCGGTTGTGGGGGGGTGGCCTGGTGTGAGGTCCGCCCGTCAGGCGTCATCCTCCAGGAACCGCGATGCGAACCCCGGCGGGGGCAGCGGGCACTCGTCGTTGCGACCGAACCAGCGGTAACGGTTGCGCGCGAAGACGCGGTAGGCGGCATCGCGCAGGGCGCGCGGGACGATCAGGGCGAGCGAGAGGGCCGGATAGGGGAAGCGCAGGTGGCGCGTCATGCGCAGCACCGCGGTGGAGGCGGTGTGGACGCCGTCGCGGTCGAGCAGGACCAGGGCGTCCGGGAGCGCCTCGAAGTCGGTGTGGGGATCGACTGCGGCTACGGCGCGGCGGGCGGCGGCGGACCGAAGAGGGGCGAATCGCAACCTTGCGAGAGGGTCGCGGGCGACGGTCCAGCGCACGGTCGCGTTGCAGAAGCTGCAGTCGCCGTCGAAGAGCACGACCGGGGGGGACTCGTTCATGATTGCATCGGTTTTCCGATTGCGCGCGGCTGTGCGAAGGGGCGATCGTATGCCGCCGCCGGAGTGAAAACTAACCCGGCTGTCTGCGGGATGTGCCGACGCCCGGTCCCGCAGGGCCCTGCGACACGGTCACATGCACGGGCGGAGACCGAAAAAGCGAGGAGAACTGGCGAGATGAGTGTGCGCCTCCTGGTGGGTACCGCGAAGGGCGGATTCTGGGTGACGAGCGGCGATCGTCGCGAATGGAAGATGGATGGGCCCTTCTTCAAGGGATGGAAGGTGACGGCGGGGCTGCGCCGCGAGAGCGGGGACTTTGTGGTGGCGGTGGCCAGCGATGTCTACGGCCCGGCGGTCTTTCTGTCGCCCGATGGCGGGGAGTGGGAACAGGTCGAGGACGGGCCGGCCTACCCGGATGTCGGCGACCGCAGGCTGCGCCAGATCTGGACGCTGCGCGAGCACCGGGGGACGCTGTACGCGGGCGTGCAGGACGCGGGTATGTTCACCAGCGGTGACGGCGGCCGTTCCTGGCAGCCGGTGCCGGGGCTCAATGAGCACGAAACGCGCGGGGGGTGGATGCCGGGGGCGGGGGGGCTCTGCTGCCATGCCTTTCTGTTCGATCACTCCAACCCGGACCGCATGTGGTGCGGCATCTCGGCGGTGGGCGTCTTTCGCACCGACGACGGCGGCGCCACCTGGATCCCGAAGAACCGGGGCGTGTACTGGGCGCACGAGGACGAGGAATTCAAGGAGATCGGGCACTGCGTGCACGGTCTGGCACAGGATCCCGGCGATCCGGCGCGGATCTACCGGCAGGATCATTCGGGGATGTACCGGAGCGGCGACGGGGCGGAGACGTGGGAGAAGAACGAGAACGGACTGGCGAACTCGTTCGGCTTCCCGATCGTTCTGGACCGGGCCAGCCGCTACCTGTTCGCGGTGCCGCTCGAGGCGGATCAGTACCGGTTGCCGGTCGGGGGGGCGCTGAAGGTGGTTCGGAGCACGGACGGGGGTGACAGCTGGCAATCGGCCTCGGAGGGCCTTCCCGCCGCGCACGCCTACGGAGGGGTGCTTCGCGGCGCGATGGCGGTCGACAACCTGGAGCCGGGCGGCGTGTACATGGGGACGACCTCGGGGACGCTGCACGTGAGCCGGGATCTGGGGGACAGCTGGGCGAATCTGCCGGTGAGCCTGCCGCGGATTCTGCACGTCTCGGCCTGGGTCGAATAGCAGCCGGTGGATGAATCCGCGCAGGAACCGAGAGCGCCAAGGGGCCGGGCCTGGACGGAGCGACGAGAACGGGCTGTCGGTGTGAAGCCGACGGTCACGGTTTCGTTGCCCTCGCTCCTGGAGCCGGTCACGGGCGGGGTGCGCGAATTGGCAGTTCGTGGCGACAGTCTGCGTGAGGTCTTCGCCGACCTGATGGAGCGTGAACCGCGGCTGAGGCCCCACCTCTTCAACGAGGCGGGCGCATTGCGACGCCATGTGCTGTGCTTTCACAACGGGACCAACACGCGATGGCTGGGTGGTCCGCCCGCTGGGGGGGACGATTCGCCGGGGGGGCATGCGGACGGATGGGACACGCTGGTGGCAGAGGGGGACACGGTGCTGTTCATGCAGGCGGTGTCGGGTGGATAGCGGTCACATCCGATTGCACAGGATCTACGCCGCCACCCGTCAAGTCGGGGTCACGCGGACACTTGTGGCCGGCGGACCTGAGGCTCTTTCCCGCTGATCGATCGGGCGACAGAATCATGGGGACGGCCCGAAGAAGCACGCTTCGGACGCTCGAGCGGGGTCCCGCAAACGGTGCGAGCATCGCACAGAAACGAGTATATGAGCATATGAGCAGGTCAATCGAACGCCGTCGGTTTCTGGCAACCGCCGCCGCAGCGGCGACCGCGGGTACGTTGCGGCCCGAAACCCTGGGCGGCTCGGAGTCATCTCCGGGTGTCGCGGCACCTTCCGCACTCCCCCTCCAGACGCCGCAACAGGAGCCCCCGCCCCCCATCCCCCTCGGCAACGGCGAGCCCCCCGCGCTCCAGTTCCAGGCCTACCCGGGAGGAACCGGCGCCCTCATGGAGAAGTTGTGGCGCGACAGCGGGGACAGTCCTTTCGAGCGCACCGAAATCGACATCGAGCGCTGGAGCGGCCAGGTACCCACAAGCGAAGAGGACGTCGCCTTCCTGCCCGTGCACCGCCTCGCGGCGTTGATCCGGGCGCGGGAAATCACCTCTTCCGAGCTGACCGAAGTCTACCTCGACCGCCTCAAGCGGCTCGACCCCGTGCTCCTGTGCGCGGTCACCATACTGGAGGGTCGCGCGCAGGAAGAAGCCCGCCAGGCCGACCTGGACCTTGCCGCCGGCGACTGGCGCGGCCCCCTTCACGGCATCCCCTACGGGATCAAGGACCTCTTCGCCGTCGCGGGGACCCGCACGACCTGGGGTGCGGCCGACTTCAGCAGCCAGTTCACACGCTTCGACTCCGAGGTCGCGGTGCGGCTGCGGGACGCCGGCGCCGTCCTTATCGCCAAGCTCGCGACGGGCGAGTTCGCACGGGGCGATCGCTGGTACCGCGGCCGAACCCTCAATCCGTGGAACCTCGACGAAGGGTCGAGCGGGTCGTCAGCCGGTCCCGGGTCGGCCACGGCGGCCGCGTGCGTCGCCTTCGCGATTGGGACCGAGACCCAGGGCTCCATTGTGTCGCCCGCGCGGCGGTGCGGCCTCACCGCTCTTCGCCCCACCTTTGGGCGCGTCAGCCGGTACGGCGGAATGGTCCTGTCGTGGAGCATGGACAAGACCGGGCCGATGTGCCGCAGCGCGCTGGACTGCGCGCTCGTCTTCAACGCGATGCATGGCGCCGACGAGAAGGACCCGGGATCACTCACCGCGCCCTTCCGCTTCGACCCTGCGCCCGACCTGGGCGCCATGCGCATCGGCTACACCGAGGATGCGCCCGAGTCCTTCGTAGAGGCACTCCGCGGGCTGGGCGCCGACCCGCAACCGATGCCTGAGATCCCCAGTGGGCGGTCGAATGCATTGGGAGTGGAATCCTCGGCCGCCTTCGACTTCCACGTCGCGCCGGACGGAGAGCTGCCCCCGATTCCGGCGGACGCGGATGAGGCCGAGCGCCGCCGTCGAGGCCGGTTCCGGGGCAGCCGGGACATCCCCGCCCTCGACTTCGTCCAGTCCCAGCGCCGCCGCCTCATCCTCATGAAGGAGATGGCCGAGGTCATGCAGGACTTCGACATGTTCGTCAGTGGATCGGGGCAGGTGGGGCTGACCAACCAGACCGGGCACCCGGCGGCGGTCGTTCCCTACGACTATGGCGTGCGCAACCCGGATTCGGAAAATCCGACGGAAATGCCGCTCACCACGACCCTCATCGGAGATCTCTTCGCGGACGACAGGATTCTGAGCGTGGTGCATGCGTTCCAGGAGGGCACCGAGTGGCACCTGCGGAGGCCGGAGATCGGGTAGAGTCCCAATTGGGGGAACGACGCCTTCGACTCCTCACGATTCTCCCCGAGAGGGGCCGCGTGACAAACGCGGAGATCCGACGCCTGTCGGGGTACTCCAGGACCCAGGTCCTGAAGCTGATGCGCTCCTTTCGACGGGAGGGATTGGTCAGGGTCCAGGGGTGGGGGAGGGGTGCTCACTATGTGCCGGCGGACCCGGAGTAGAGCCATTGCTCAGCCGGTCTTCCGAAATGGAACGACTATCCCGCGACAGGCAGGTTGCCGTTGGCCGGCAAGGCCGGGCCACCCTCCGAACTCACCGCAAGCTCGAAAGCCTCCATGCTCTCGGAGATCCCATCCCCGTCGTGGCGGAATTCCTCGGGGATCGAACGCTTGCGAGTCCTCGCCCCTCGCAGCGCCTCCCGTCTGAGTTCATCCTCCACTCCCGCTCCCGATTCAGGTCCCCATCTCGCTTCGTTGAAGGACGCCAATGCCGAATCCAGGTACGCCTTGAATTCGCGGAGCACGGTCTGCTGGCGCGTGAGCTTCTCGCAGTGATAACCCATGGCGGCCAGGCGGATTGCCAGCGGCAGGAGCCGCGGATGGTCCCGGGAGACCCTGGCGATGTAGCGCGAGAACACCGGCAACTGTTCCGGCGTCAGGCGTTTCCGGATGAGCATGATGCCCGCGTAGAGCAGGTGCTTGCTCACCGGCTTGTAGATGTGCGGTACCGGGTTGAGGTTGTCCAGCATGGTGAGGCAGCGGTCGAAGTAGTTCTCCAGCGTCGAATCGTAGATGGTTCCGACGACGCGGAGGTACCCCTCCACCAGCGTCCGGGGATCCATCTGCGGCTTGAAGTTCAGGGCGGTGGCGTCGATTTCGACGGGCTTGTCCAGCAACCGGTTCTCGCGCTCCAGCCGAGTCCACAGGTTCGTTCCCTTGAGTGCGGTCAGCAACCCGACCAGCGCGATCGGAATCCCGGCCTCCTGGATGAACTCGATCTGGGCGTCGAAGGCGTCGTCATCGTCGTCGTCGAGGCCGAGGATGAAGCCGCCCAGAACCATCATTCCCTTCTGCTGAATCTTGCGTACGGACGTGAACAGGTAGTTTTCGTCTCGGACATCGAGGTTCTGAGGCTTCTTCATCTTCCTCAGAGCCTTAGGGTTGGGCGTCTCGATTCCCAGGAAGACGGCGTCGAAGCCAGCCTCGATCATGTCGTCCATCAGGTCGTTCATCCGGACGAGATTGACACTCGCTTCGGTGAACAGCGCATAGGGATGGCCGCGTTCCTTCTGCCACTCGGCGATCACGGGAAGGAGCCTCGAGACTTCGCGCTTGTTGCCGATGAAGTTGTCGTCGACCAGGAAAAGCGGACCCCGCCACCCCAACTCGTACAGGCGGTCGAACTCGGCCACCATCTGCTCCGGCGATTTCGTGCGGGATACGCGGCCGTAAAGCTTCGTGATGTCGCAGAACTCGCAGTCGAAGGGGCATCCCCGCGAGAACTGCAGGCACATCGAGTGATACTCCTTCATGTCGATGAGGTCGAACCGGGGAACCGGAGCCGTGCTCATGTCCGGCTTCCTCGGGGCGCGGTAGACGGCCCGCGCGGTGCCGCTTTCCAGGTCGCGAAGAAAGGTCGGGAACGTCTCCTCGACCTCGTCGAGCACGAAATGATCGATTCCCTCCATCTCTTCGTGAAAGGTGGTGGGGTGCGGCCCGCCGGCGATGACCGGAACCCGCACGCGGTTGCAGCGCTCGACGACCTGCTCGAGCGAGGGGCGCTGCGGAATCATGGTCGACGTGAAGGCTAGGTCCGCCCACTCCAGGTCGGCGTCCTCGAGCGGGGTCACGTTGAGGTCGACCACGCGCAGGTTGTACCGGGACGGAAACATCGCGGCGACGGTGAGCAGGCCGAGCGGAGGAAACGCCGCCTTGATGCCCAGGAGATCCAGGGCGTAGTTGTTGCCCCAGTAGGTGGGAGGGTGCTTCGGGTAGACGAGGAGGGCGTTCGTCATGGTTCAGCCGGTGCTGGTGCTGTGTGACGAGAGGATTCTTGGCGCTAGTGGGGCGCCAAGTCAAGGTCACGCCGTCAATTGCCACCAGTCCATTCATCTGCGTCTCTCCGGCAATCGCGTGGAAATCACCGGCCTCGGAGGGTTCATCGGGGGCGTGACGGCAGAGAACTTCCTCCGCCATCCCCCGGTTCGGCGAAACCCCCTGCTTGCGGACGTTCCGCAAACGATCGGTCTCGTGAGTCGGCCGGGTCTCGGAGTCGATCGCATCTACGAGGAGTCCCTGTCGCTTGGGAAGGATCTGCCGCGCTACGAGGCCGACGAGTCCCACGTCAAGCTGGTCTTGCCCACTCGGACACACACCGACTTTACCCGATTCGTTCAGGACAATCGAAGCCGAGGTGAAGAGCCTGGGGTCGACGATCTGATCGTCCTTCGTGGATTGGCACGGCGACCCGTTCTCGACCGGTGGTCGGCGTCCAGGATCCTCCAGCTATCCGCCAACGAGGCCGCGAACATCCTGGTCTCTCTCAGGATGCGTGGATTCCTCGTTCCCCAGGGAAGGGGCCGTGGAACAACATACCGCCTGGCGCGTCGGTACTCTGCGCTGATCGAATCCGCCGATGACAACAACAGGACATCTGGCTGGACGAGGAGTCCGTAAGGCTTCGACTCCTCATGATTCGCCCCAAGAGGGGCCGTCCGACAAACGCGGAGATCCGACGTTTGTCAGGGTACTCCAGGACTCAGGTGCTGAAGCTCATGCGCTCACTGCGACGGGAGGGACCTGTCAGGGTCCGGGGGCGGGGGAGGGGGGCTCACCACGTGGCGGCGGATCCGGAGGAGTAGCGCTGCTGCGGTGATCGGACGGGTCTGCCTGGGAGCCCGTGGACAAAACCCCCCGGCATTCCTATGAAACAATGCCGGTCGCTCCGGCACGTTTCAGCCCCCGCGGGGTGGCCGTTCGCGGCCATGGGAGATTCGAACGGCGATGCATCCGGGCTGGCCGCTCCGCTTCACCCGTCTCAGATGTAAAGACAACGTTACATTATGTCATTCACAGTATACACTTGGTGGCGCCCAAGCGTCGCTCTGCGTTGCTCCTCGGGCGAATAGCCTGCTATTCACCTCTCGTCGCGCCTTGCCAGCCCGGCGCCTCGTTCGCTCTCTGTGCTCGGGCGGCCTTATCCACGGACTCCTACGGCCCGCCCGCCCGCGCCGCTCGCCCGACCCGCCCCGCAGCAAACTCCCGATACCTGCCGAACGCGTCGTTGACCATGCTTTCGGTCAAGCCGTAGTCCGCGATGTCATAGGTGTGCCGCTTCTCCGCGCGTCTCTGCTCTTCCTGCTTCCAGAACCAGGTCTTCATCGCTTCGACCGACTGCGGTTCGATCGACCACCCGAAGCGACGATAGATGCCGCCCACCACCGCCAGGGGGTCGTGCACCAGGTCGTAGAAGCTCACGTCGTGCCAGCGGTGTTCGAGCTCGGGGTGTGACTGCCGGAAACCGACCGCCCGGTCAAGCATGCGACTCATCGCTCTCAGTTGTTCGGAACCGAGCTCCCTGCGGGGGCGCGGCTCGCTGATTTCCGACCGGAAGCGCGCCACCAGACTGCACCAGGACCCCATGAATTCGACGGGTTCGCGATGCGTCTGAA
>JAPPNO010000125.1 GCA_028873845.1 Gemmatimonadota bacterium
CCTTCCTCGCGGCCATGGCCCTCGCCCAGCCCCCCATCGTGCACGGCCTCATGAACCGCACCGAGCCGCTCATCCTCGGCACGCCCTTCCTCTTCGCCTACCTTTTCGGTGTGTACTGCCTCATGATCGCCGTGCTGGTGTGGGCCCTCCGGAAGAAGGTATAGCAGCCACATGGAACCCTGGGTCGTCTCCACCTCGCTGATCTTCATCTACCTGCTCGCGACCGTCGTGATCGGGATTCTGGCCAACCGGAAGGGCACGTCCAGCATGGAGGACTTCTTCCTCTACGGACAACAGACCGGGATCATCGTTCTCTACCTGACTATCGTGGCCAACATCCACTCCGCCTTCGCCTTCCTGGCGTCGGGCGGGTACTTCTTGACGCACGGATCGGGTCTGAATGGCCGGCACATGGACGGTGCTGGTCGGGGCCATCACCTGAACGCGGGGCACGCGGATCTTGGCGCTCGGCAAGAAGTTCGGCTACATCGCGCCCGCGGCGGACAAAGTCGCCCGACTATCGGGAACGGGGAGACGCCGGGGCGGGAAGACGCGTCTTAGTCCTACGCGGGGCCATAGATTGACGGAGATGGGTGAGATCAGACGAAAGGCAGAGAGCGATGGGCGGGGACGGGAGATGCCGACGGACTCCTCTTCGAAGGTTCTCTGGACGGCAGCTACGGCTGAGTGGATCGCGTGGTACTGCGCGCGTACTTTCAGCTCGGCCAGTGAGCGCCGGGTTGCGGATGTGGTGGCGGCGCTGGAGGCCCTCCTCGCCCTTTCGCCGAACCCGGCGGGGTTCACGTCCTCGGAACTCGCCACGAAGGTCGCCCGGCTCCTCAATCACACGCCCCAGCCGAGCGCCTGGACCCCGCATCACAAGCGCTCCGGACCAGGTTCAGAAAGGCCCCCGGATCCGACCGACAATCACGTGCTCCACGTCCAGCGAGTCCTTGCCCACGCCGAGAATCTCCCTGTTCTGAAGCGAGAAGAGCTGCGTGTCGCGGTCAAGGCTGAACGTGCCGAGCAGCTCGCCGTCCTCGGCCAGAAGAGACCACTCCGACAAGTCGGCAGGCCCGGACGTGAAGTGCCGGAGCAGCGTCTCGGATCCGTCGCTGATCACGGCGGAATAGTAGGGACGCGGCACCGATTCGCCCCAGACCTCGACCGCCTCCCGCACGTACGTCATGTAGTCGTCCCTGTCGGGCAGCCGGCGGGCAACCGTGTCGGCGCTAGCCCAAAGCCGGTCCAACTGATGCTCCGACATAGCTTCTGGCGGCGAAGACGGTCGCAGTGTGCGGACGGCCTGCCCACCCCACGGGAATGACACCACGCGGCCGCTCCGCGCATCCGCAGCGACCACGCCCGTCCCTGTCAAATCGTAGGTTGCCCCTGCGCCGAATGCCGGAACCCCATACCGCCACCCCCCACGAGCCGCGACAAAGACCACGAAGTACTCATCGCCCGGTATCTCGACCGGTATCTCGATTTCCGTTGCCGGATCGTCAATCCGATAAAGCTCGACCGGCTCTCTGAGGACCTTCATGGCATCCTCCGGGTCGGGGTACGGCGACTCCCGCGTTGCGGACACCACCGGGGCTCCATCCGGGCTGAACGTGACCTGCGCGAGCGTCCCGGTGATCTCGCGGAGCGACCACGTGTCGACCAGTGAGGCGCGATGGAAAAGCTGGACCCGGCGCGCAAACGCATCGAGGACGAGGATCGAATCACCCTTCGTGTCCAGATCCGTCACCGAAAGGAAATCGCCGGGGCCCTCTCCCAGGCGGCCGATCGTCCCTGCCGGGTCTCCCCTCGAGTCCAGCAGCAGCAGGCTCCGCGACCCCCGGTTCATGACCGCAAGACCCCCGTCGGCTATCTGCCGCACGCTCCGGATGCGAAAGAACAGGTCGCTGTGGACGACGGTCACAGTGTCGACAGCGAGGTCCGCTGCCGCACCGGCCAGGGTCCCGACCTCCGGACTCTGCGGCTCGCACCCGCCCGCCGCGAGCATGAGGCACGCGCCGACGCGAACGCCGCGACGCGGCCACGACGCGTTGGCCGGTGGCAGCGGTTTTCGAATCGTCATCTACGGTCTCCCAATCCCCGGGCACACCAAGTGAGAATAGCCCGCACCCGGCCGCCGCGGCCACTCCGCCACGGCGCCCAACCCCACCAATCACTTTCCCCCCCATTGTCCCCCAACCCCCACACCCGTAACCTACCAGACTCCGCACGCCACCCCTCCCCCCGGGCCACACCCATGACCCCCCCCCAATCCCACTACCTCCCCCGCACCCGCGCCGGCCGAATCGCCACCAT
>JAPPNO010000100.1 GCA_028873845.1 Gemmatimonadota bacterium
ACAGCGTGGACAGGTGAAGCGAAGCGGCCAGCGCGGATGCATCGCCGTTCGAATACCGGGGGGATTTTGTCCACGGGCTGCCAGACTACGGCTGCAGGAAACCGGGCGCGGCATCCGCCGCCAGGGGGTTCATCGGTGCTTCTCGCTGTTCCACCTCCCGAAGGCTCCGGTAGATGGCACGCCGCGTCAGGCCGTACTGAACAATCCGGCTCAGGAAGTCGGGATCGGAGCGCTGGACCTCTTCGGCTTCGGCGGCGACATCCTGCGGGAGGCGGACATTCAACTGAACGGAACGCGTGTTCCACATGAGCACTGGATCCCTGTGGTTGGAGAAGATGGATTTGTTCGGTTTTTCGATCGGAACCGAACCGCGGAGCGGGCGACTCGCACGGTCTCCGTTTCCGTCGTTTCAGCCGATTTGGGCAGGCGATCAACAATATGGGACGCACTGTGGATTCGCAAGGAAGGCCCCCCTGGACCCAAGGATTACGTAACTCGTTGGCCAGCAACAAGTTACGAAAACGCCCACTCACCGGTAAACCACCTGTTTCCGGGGGAGTTTCCCAACCTGTCCGTCACACAGTCGATACGGGCTAAGTGCTAAGGCGATAACGATTTGTATACATTCGGCGAATGCATGACAGAATGGGAAACAGAAACGGATTTTTCGCAAAAAACGAGGTGCCAATCGGTCCGTGCGGAAGGCCGTTCCGATCCCTCCTGTCAGGGCAGCACGGAACGCAGAAACGCCCCCAACGCGGCACCGTCGAACCCCCGGAAGCTCCTCCGCACCTCCCGGGCCGATCTCTCGAGGAAAATGTGGGCCGTGTGATACCGGCGTACGTGGCCCGACTGGCGGAAACGCAGGAATCCCCGCCAACGGGTGCCTACCGCGAAGACATGCAGGGAGGCGACCCAGGTCCGGCCCTCGTACTGGAAAGGCCGTTCCTCGACCTTGGCGGGCTGGGCCGGCGGCGACACCGGCGAGGTGTGGCTCGAATCCTCAATGTGACGGATGGGGTGGGCCGCACGGTCGGCCATCCACACCTCGAATGGCGGCAGGGGCAGGAGATGCTCGGCAAAGCGGGTCAGAGTGGCCATCGGGTCGCGCGAGTCGTGCACCCCTTCTTCGAGCGCCCACTCCCGCGCCTTCCCGTAAAGCTCGCGGACCGATTCGCGGGGTATCAGCCGAACGAGCCGGTCGGCGTGGCGCCGCCGGTACGCGAGATACCGAAAGTACAGCACCTCCGGAGTCTCGGCGGGGCGGTCGTGCGGCGCGGTCCAGGCCTTCGCGACGTTCTGGTCCATGGTCTGCATCGTCCGTTCAGTGGACCGACATTGCCGTGGTCTGGTCAAACCCCGCCCCCGATGCGCCCCTTCTCCGGGACGGACTCCCTTCCCGTGTCTCCCGCCAGTCCCCCTGCTTGCCGTGGCGAGCCAGAAGGTCCAGGGTGGCGCGCTCGCCGAAGGTGTCCAGCAGGCCTTCGACCGACCGGTATCTCTCGGGCTCGAAACGGGCGAAGAGATGGTTCAGGCCCCGCCGCATGGCCAACAGGCTCGTTCGCAGTTCGGTGAAGGTCACGGGAACGCCGAATCGGACCTGCCAGGCCGCGGGCCCGTCCGCATCGGCGGCGGCCGGCCGCCGGATCGGGAGCCCCGGAAAGATCTCGCGGATCGCGGCCTTCACCTCCGCACCGAGCGAGGGCCCGGCAGAGCGGAAGACGAGCGCGTTCGCGTCGTAGTCGAGGTGGACGCGGGTCACATCGTCCCTGCCGGTGACGATGCGCACGACCGTGCTCTCGTGCAGGTCCAGATCCTTGCACAGATCGCGGAAGCCGATTCTGAGCAGCGTGGGCCGCGTGAGATGAGAGAAGCCGCGCCGGTCCAGGACCCGCAGCGCCAGGTCGAAGCAGTAACGCCTGAGCTCGCCCGGCGGATCGAGGCCCGCGGTTGCCGCCGCATCCCGTTCGGCCCCCGCCAGGGCACGGATGTGCGCCAGCGTGGGATCGTACAACCAGTCCAGAACGACCAGTTCGGAGGCGAGATTGAGGTACTTCACCTCTGCCGAACCGAGATCCATGGCGCGCACCGAGGAAGCAAACCGTCCTTCGACCACCACCGCCAGCCCGATGTCCTGGATCCGGCCGCCGGAACGATTCAGTTCGTGGGCATCGCGGTACTGCACCACGGCGCGCGTGAGGGGAAGTTCACAGATCCCCGGCACATCGGCCATCGCCTCGGGGCGGCTTTCCGTCGTGAAGATCGGGTGCATGAACGAGCCGGTTGAAATTGGGGGGGGCCAATGGTAAGCATTTGTTTACGGACGGCGCAAGGGGGCGGAGAACGACCGGGCGGAGAACGACCGGGGCGGAGAACGACTGGGGAGACGACGGCCGGGGAACTACCGGCGAACTACCGGCCGGGGAACTACCAGGCGACTTGCCAGCCAGGCCCAACCGGGTCTATCATTAGCGTCCGTCCAGGGACCTCTTCGGAAAGACGCGGCCCGCTGGAGCGAGACTCCAGGCGGCCTTTGAACGCGCGATCGGTCCCGGCAAACACGAACAGCCTCACGGCGGGGTGATCCGGTTGGAAGTATTCGTCAAGGAAAACGAGAGCCTGGAACGGGCTCTTCGCAGGTTCAAGCGCAAGGTGCAGCGCTCCGGACTCTATTCCGAGCTAAGGAAGCGCCGGTTCTACGAGAAGCCGAGCGCACAGCGGAAGCGGCGGCGGGAAGCCGCGATTCGCCGCGAACGCAGGCGGCAGCGTCGCACGCGCCGATAGCGACCCACGAGTTGGCGAACCTGCTTGGCTAGGTAGTTAGCTCAGCCAAGTCGGGCCGGCCACCTGGGGGTGCGCTGTCCGCCCCGGATGCTCACACCTTCAGTGCCACGGGCCCGTCCGGCGTCCAGTCGTAGAATCCGGCACCCGACTTGCGTCCGTATCTTCCCATGGCCACCAGGCGCTTCAGGAGCGGCGGGGCGGCGTAGCGTTCCTCGCGGTACTCGCCGTACATGATCTCGGCGACGTGCATGAGGGTGTCGAGCCCGACGAAATCGCCCAGCGTGAAGGGGCCCATGGGGTAGCCGCACCCCAGGGTCATGGCCTTGTCGATGTCCTCGATGGTGGCGACGCCGCGTTCCAGCTGCCGGATCGCATCGAGCATGTAGGGGACCAGGAGCAGGTTGACCACGAAGCCGGAGTTGTCCCGGGCGGCGATGGGGACCTTCCCGACCCGCTTGGCGAAGGCGGAAGCGGCGTCGAAGGTCTCCTGGCTGGTGACGATCGTCCTGACGACCTCGACCAGCTTCATGACCGGCACGGGATTGAAGAAGTGGAGGCCGACGAAGCGGTCCGGGCGCGAGGTGGCCGCCGCCATGTCCGTCACCGTGAGCGAACTCGTGTTGGAGGCGAAGATCGTCTCTTCGCGGCAGACGCCGTCGAGGTAGCCGAAGAGTTCGTTCTTGGCGTCGAGCGACTCGATGATCGCCTCGATCACCAGGTCGCGGTCCGCGAAATCGTCCAGCGAGGTGGTGAAGGTGATGCGCGCCAGCGCCTCGTCACGCGCCGCCGGGTCCAGCTTCCCCTTCCCCACGGCCCGGTCCAGCGACTTCACGATCCTGGCCTTCCCGGCCGCGAGCGCACCGTCGTCGATCTCGCGCACCACCACGTCGCAACCCGCCTTCGCGGACACCTCCACGATGCCGCTCCCCATGAGGCCGCAGCCGGCCACGCCTACCTTTTCGATCGCCAATTCGAATCTCCCTGTTGTGTGTCCATCATTTCGCGCGCCACCCCGTGGAAATGGCGCCGCACCCACCGCCTCCACGCGGGCGGCGGCGGCTCGAGTCCCTTCTCCTTCTCCAGACCGTCCAGTACGCCCTCGACCTCGGATTCAACGTCGGCCACCCGGCGGCGGAAGCCCGGCCCCGCCATCAGCGCCACGACCACCGAGGTCACAATGGAGGCAGTTGCTCCGGCGACGCCGATCGCTGCAACCGCCAGCAGCGAGGGAGACATGCTCAGCGCGACACCCGCGCCCCCTGCCACTCCCCCGATGCACCCGGCCAGCACCCACCAGTTGCGGTAGTTGCCCGCGATTCCCGGATCGACGCGGATATCCACCTGTGTCGATTCGGCCCCCATCCGTTCCAGCCGAACCTCCACCAGCCGAGCCGAAGCGATGTAGTGTTGCCGCGACCTGAAGCTGGCCGCGCGGGCCACCCTCGACACCCAGTCGACCGCCGGCCGGTACTGGAGCATGTCGTCCTTGCCGCGCACCCGCTGCAGCAGCTGACCTCCCACCATGAAGTCGTCCAATTCATGCCGGACGCGCGCTCTGGGCCGCGTGATCGTCCGGCTGGCCGCCACCTCGTCGCGCCCCAGCAGCATCCGGAGTCCGCCCTTCCAACCCCCCTCCACCCCACCCCCCCGTGTCCGCCGCTCGGCCAGCGCCCGCCGCACATGCCGTTCCGGGAGTCCCACCTCGTGTCCGATGCGCACCACCTCCTCATCGCTGAAGGCGTCGGCGGCGCTCCCGGGATCGTCGGCGGCCAGCTCGGCCGCCCGCCGCATGACCTCGTCGAAGTCCCGCCGCGTCAGCGGCCCCCCGGAACTCATCGGCGCGCCCTGTCGCCCCTCAGTACGCCTCGACCACGACCGCCCCGCCCTGCCCCCCCCCGATGCAAGCCGACCCGAGACCGTACCGCGCCCCCCGCCGCCGCAGCTCGTGGAGCAGATGCAGCGTGATCCTGGCGCCCGAAGCGGCCAGCGGATGCGTGATCGCGATCGCGCCGCCGTTCACGTTGGTGCGCTCGGGGTCGAGGCCCAGCTCCTTCTCGACGGCCTTGTACTGGGGCGCGAACGCCTCGTTGACCTCGACCAGGTCCATCTCCTCCAAGCCGAGCCCGGCGGCGGCCAGCGCCACCCGGGAAGCCGGCGCGGGCCCCAGCCCCATGATCCTCGGATCGACACCCGCGAACCCCCACGATACCAGACGGCCGATCGGCTTCACACCGTTGGCGTCCGCCCAGCTCCGCTCGGCGACCACCACCGAGGCCGCCCCGTCGCCGATCCCGCTGGCGTTCCCCGCCGTAACCAGGCCGTCCTTCTTGAAGTAGGGCCGCAGTCGTCCGAGCGCCTCCACCGTCGTGTCGGGACGCATGTGCTCGTCCACGGCGAACTGCTGTTCGCCCTTCCGCGTCCGCACGGTAACCGGCACCACCTCGGCGTCGTAGCGGCCCGCATCCCAGGCCGCCTTTGCCCGCTGCTGGCTGTTCACCGCCACCTGGTCGGCCTCCTCACGGGTCACGCCGTAGCGCTCCGCGAGCTCCTCGGCGGTCTGCGCCATCGTGAGGCCGCAGTGCGAGTCAAGGAGCGCCTCCCAGAGCACGTCCTCGAACCCCTTTCCGGCCGGACCGAGCCGCAACTTGCCCCAGCGGGCGCCGCGGACCACGTGCGGTGCCTGGCTCATCGACTCGGAGCCTCCGCAGAGAGCCACTTCGGTGCCGCCGAGCAGGATCTCCTGCGCCCCCGATACGATGGCCTGGAAGCCGCTTCCGCAGAGCCGGTTCACCGTGAGCGCCCCGGCCTCCTGGGGTACTCCCGCGCGCAGGCCCACGTGGCGCGCCAGGTAGATGGCGTCGGCCGAGGTCTGCAGCGCGTTGCCGTAGAAGACGTGGCCCACCTGCGCGGGTTCGATTCCGGCAGCGTCCAGCGCGGCGCCCGCCGAATGCGCGGCGAGGTCGGTGGCGGTGAAGTCCTTCAGCGAGCCCCCGAAGGTGCCGAAGGGGGTGCGCTTCCCCGAAAGGAAGACGACCTCCTTCCCGAATCCCTGCGTTCCCATGTATCGCTCCCGTGGCGGTCTGCACCGCCCTTGTCGGTTTACTTGCTCGGCCCCCGCACAATCCTTCGCGCCCGGACTATTCCCTACCCGTCCCAATGTCCCCTGCTCCACGGGTTCCCTACCCGCTTCGGCACTCTCCCGCGCCGGCAGGTTCCCCGTGAAGGGGCTGAAAGCTACCGCGGAGTGAAGGGGGGGTTCAAGACGAACGGAGTCACGCGCCGAGCTCAGGTGTCGCGGGCGGGTCGGCCGAGGCCTTTCCGCAGTGCCCGCGAGGGGCTGGCCGGAGTCCGCCCGCGGCGCACCGCCACTACCCGCGCAACCGTCCGGCCATCCACTCCCCGACCGCCCGCGTCGTGGCGCGTCCTCCCAGATCAGGCGTCGTGACGCCTTCCCGGATGGACGCCACGATGCACTCGTCGACAGCGGCCGCCGCCTCGCCCTGGCCCAGATGCTCGAGTGCGAGGCTCACGCATCCCACCGCTGCAAGCGGGTTCGCGATCCCCCGCCCCGCGATGTCCGGCGCCGACCCGTGCACCGGTTCGAAGAGCGCCCAGGACCCCGGGTTGAGGTTCCCCGAGGGCGCCAGCCCCAGCCCCCCCGTCACCTGCGCCGCCAGGTCGCTCAGGATGTCGCCGAAGAGGTTGGAGGTGACCACCACCTCGTAGCGCTCCGGCCGCCGCACCAGGTCCATCGCCATGGCGTCGACGTACATCGCGTCCCGGACGATGCCGGGGTACCCGGCCCCCACCTCCGCGAAGACGCGCCGCCAGAGCCCTCCCTCGTGCAACAGGACATTCGCCTTGTCCACCAGCGTCACGCGCTCCCGCCCGGTCGCCGCGGCGTACCCGAAGGCCGCCCGCACGATGCGGTCCACGCCCTTCCACGTGTTGACGCTCTGCTCGGTGGCGATTTCGTCGGGTGTGCCGCGCTTGAAGCTCCCCCCCACACCCACGTAGAGCCCCTCGGTATTCTCCCGGAAGAAGACGACGTCGGTGGCGGGGTCGGGATCCTTCAGCGGGGAGAGGGCGGGGACCAGGAGCTTGCAGGGACGGAAGTTGATGTACAGATCCGCGCCGAAACGGAGGCCCAGGAGGATGTCGCGGGTGTGTTCGTTGCCGGGGACGCGGGGGTCGCCGAGCGCACCCAGAAGCGCGGCGTCGTAGTCGCCGATCAGGCGGTCGCGCTCTTCGTCGGTGATGGTGACGCCTTCGCGCAGGAAGCGGTCGGCGTTGAGGTCCCAGTGATCGAGCGTGAGGTCGAGGCCGTGTCCGGCCGCGGCGGCGGCAAGCACTTCCGCGGCCGCCCCGATCACCTCGGGGCCGATCCCGTCCCCCCCGATCAGCGCGACTCTGGCCACGGTTCGGCTACGGAACCCTCCCGAACATGATGTTGCAGCGCGGGCAGAAGAAGTCCTTTCCACGGCGCACCAGCGGGGGTCCCAGTTCGCCGCGCGGGCAGAGGGGGTCCAACCCCTCGTCGGCCTGGACCCTCACCTTCCTTCGCTCCCTCCAGGTGCTGATCCGGAGCGGGAGCTGATACCGCAGTGCGGACGTCTTGCACTCGAAGAGGATGGTGCTGGTGCCGTCGGGCTCCTGCCGGACGCCCAGGTCCATGAGGAACCCGCCCATCGGAGAGGGCACCTGCCGGCCGGAGCAGTGCAGCCGTTCCATCTTCTTCACCTCCGCCAGCTCCTCGACCCCGAACCCGACCGGACGCGGTCCGGGCCGGGCTTCGGCTTCCTTCGGGCTACTTCCGCTCTCCCGGTCGCGACCCGCGCCGGCGGCGCTCAACTGCCCCTCTCGAAGAGGTAGGCGGAGTCCTCGCGGCGGCTCTCGCCTCCGGTGCAGACCGCGAAGCGCGCACCCGACCAGATGGCCGCGCCCCCGTACTCGCCGTCCTTGTTCACGGCGTAGTAGTTCACGTTGTAGTTCGGACGTCCCTGCCCGTCGCGGAGCCGCGCCTCGGCGGTGAAGGTCACGACGCGCCGGAGCGCCTCCAGGCACGCATCGACCGGCGACATCCCCGAGCGCATCAGCTCGACGACCGAGTGCGAGCCGCACGTCTTGATGACCGCTTCGCCGCGCCCGGTCGATCCGCAGGCCCCGACATCGTTGTCCACGTACAGGCCCGCGCCCACGATCGGCGAATCGCCGACCCGGCCCGGGATCTTCCACGCCAGCCCCGACGTGGTGGTGACGCCCGAAAGGTCCCCGTCCTGGTTGATGACGTTGCAGTTGATCGTTCCCTGCGGACGGACGCCGTCGTGGGAGTCCAGCATTCCCAGTCCCTCGTCCTCCCCGTCCTCGAAGGGATCGGCCCCGGTGCCCGCTTCCTCGCGCGTGAGGTAGTCGTCGGTGGCGCTCATCCGCGCGCGCCACTCGATCCACTGGCGACGGGTGGCATCGGTGAGCAGGTCCTCCACCTTGTGTCCCATCGACACGGCGAAACGCTGGGCCCCCTTGCCGACGAGGAGCACGTGGTCGGTGTAGCGCATCACGTCCACGGCGACCCGCGAGGGCGTCTTGATCCCCTCGAGGCAGGCGACCGCGCCCGCGCCCCGGCTGGGGCCGTGCATGACGGAAGAGTCCAGCTGGACCACGCCGTCCAGATTCGGGCGCCCTCCGTAGCCGACGGACCGGTCGTTCGGGTCGCGTTCGACGATGTTGACGCCCTTGACCGCGGCGTCCAGCGTGTCGTCGCCCGCGCTGACAGCCTGGAATGCCGTCGCGACGGCCTCCATTCCGTTCCCGCTGGCGATGGCCACGGGGGTGATCCGGCTCCGCAGCACCGCGGGCGCACCGGCCAGCGACCGGGGCGAACCCATGCCGACCGCGGCACCCACACTCACCCCGGCCGAAGTCTTCAGAAAGTCACGACGACTCGTCATGTCTCGTTGTCTCCGCAAAATCCGGCAGCCCGTGGAAAACCCTCCGCTTCCGACCGGCGATGCATCCCCGCCGGGCCGCCTCGTTCATCTGTCGGGGCTGCTGGTCAGGCCTCTCGGGGCGCTCCCAGCAGCGCCTCGCTGTCTTCCTCGTCCACCGCGGGCTGAACGGCCGGCTCTTCGCGCTTGAGCCGTGAGATCACGGGCTTGCAGAACTGCATTCCCACCGCCTTCAGCTGCGTCAGCTCCTGCACACCCAGATCCGGGTAGCGCTCCGCCAGGTACTCGATCGTCTCCGTCATCCAGGAATCCTGGTCCTCTTCGTGCGCCTGGAGAACGCCGCAACGGTGGATATGACTGAACAACTCGTCCCGCGCTCGATCCATCGGCTCTTGCTTCGCCACTACTCCTCCTTGTAATTGGTCGGTCCGGCGGGACCCGCCCGCCCTTGTCCGGGCGACGCGATGCCGCCCGAACGAAGCCCCTAACTTACGCGAAGAAGCGGCAATGGCAAGAAACCACCCCGCTGAACCTAGGCCGAACCCCCGGAACCGATGAGAATCCTCACCTCCGCCGTGTGCGATCACGCCGCCGCCACTCCCGACGGCAAACTCAACCTGCACGGCATCTTCCACGATCTGTACGCCCCCGGTTTTCCGGCCCGGCAGGATCGCATGACCCTCGTGCTGTCGCTGGAGTGGGACCGGAGCGACGCCGGCCGCCACTCGTTTCGCGTCGATGTCCGGGGGCCCGACGGACGGCCCACGCTGACGGTCGAAGGGCAGTCCGAGGTGACCCCCAGGCCCGCCGGCCGGCCGCCCCCCCGCACCCGGCTGGTCATGCCGCTCGAGGATGTGGTCTTCCCCGTCCCGGGGCGATACGAATTCGAAGTCAAGGTGAAGGGCAATGTCCTGGCGGGACCGACGCTGCACCTGGTGGAGGTGGAGGGGACGGAGTCCGGGAGTACGGAGTAGAGCGGCCCCCACACCGGAGGCGGCGGCAACCGCGGTCCGGTGGGGCCATCGCCGGTGAGCGGCTGACGGCTACACGGGGAGGCCGGCCGCCTTGAGCGCCAGCAGCCCCATCGCGGCCGCTCCTCCCAGCGCCGCTTCCCATTCGCGGTTGCGCCCGTAGCGGGCAAGGGAGAAGCGGGTCGAGACGGGCACGGTTTCCGCCGGTGGACGGTACGGCGTCACCCGCGGCAGGAAGGCGGGAACGGCGTTGCGGTAGCGCCTGTAGGCGTCGCCGAAGTGCTCCTCCAGCCTCCCGCCTTCGCGGGCCATCGGTCCCCGGTAGGCCCAGATGAAGAAGGCGAGGAAGAGGAGACCGATCCAGAGGCGGCCACCCGCGACGGCCGCGCCCGCTCCAATGACGAAACTGCCCAGGTACAGGGGATTGCGGGTGAATGCGTACGGTCCCGACACCGCGAGTTCGCGATCCTTCTCAAGGACCCCCGCGGCCCAGCCGCGAACGACCAGCCCGGAGAGGATGATCGCACCCCCCATCCACATCGACGCCGTGTCGGGCCGCGCCAGCCAGAAGTAGACGATGGCCAGCACCCAGGCCCCCCAGAGACGCACCGCGCGCCGACGCGGTATCAGCGGTAGCCTCCTTCGTCCGCCGAACCACCGCTCCGGGTCCCCAACGGCACCCCCTCCCGGATCTCCTCGAGGTGGAAGGTGAGGTTCACGAGGGGCAGGTCCGCCTTCATGTACACGATCAGCCGGCGGTGATCGTTCGAGACGTGGATTTCCCCGTTGGCGTCCTCGGCGAAGAGATCGGTGTTCCTGATCACGGGCCGGATCACGATGGTCTCGAACCTGCCCGCGCCCACCTCCCTGGTGTCCCTCTTCAGGACGGTGAGGACGACGGGGTTGGCCTCCTCCTCGTAGAAGCGGTCGAAGCGGTGGGTCGTCCCGGGTTGCAGCTCGAGCGTGCGGGCGAAGTACACGAACGAGACATCGTCGAGCGGAAGAGCGGTGGGCAGGACCCCCGCGCTGTCGATGTCGGTCCGCTGCCAGCGGCGCTCCCCGGGGAAGAAATCGAGCGCGCGGCTCTGCGTACCGTTGTGGGTCTCCTTCCTGAAGCGCAGCGACGCGAGGGTGCGGGTGTCGACCCAGCTGAAGAACCGGTCCCGGATGCGAAAGCCGGGGAAGCCGCCGTCGATCGTCCACTCGATGGCGTAGGCCGGCGCGCCGCCGATGGTGTCGATGCGCGGGATTCGCATGACCGCCTCGCCGATGGAGAAGATGCCGACCTTGACCTTGTACCGCACCTCCTCGCCGGGTCCGAAGGGGACGGGGGCGGGGGTCGAGAGCGTGTCGGGGGAAGGACGCTGGGAGGAGGCGGGGAGGGGGGATGCGAGACAGGCAAGTGCCAGGAGGATCGGGAGCACTCCGGCAATCCGTGGACGGAATCTTCGCGGCACATGGATACAATCCGCAGAATGTATACTATAGATGACATAATGTAATGTTGACATTACATTGTCGCAAAATGATGCGCTGGTGTTCCGTACGTTGCCCGGTTCAGCGGGAACGGGTGACGGGCGGATGCCGCGGTCCGGATCTCTCGGGGCCGTCTTCGCCACCATTCCGCTCCTCCGTATCGCCGTCGTCCCCGAGCGCGCCGCCCTCCTGATACTCTTCCAGGTGCAAGGTGAAATTGAAGGGAAGGTACGGCCCGTCCACCTTCATGTACACCACGATTCGCCGCTCGTCGTCGGACAGGTGGATCTCGGCGTTCCCACCCTCCGCGAACAGTTTGCTTTCGGGAATGATGGGCCGCACGACGATGGTATTGAACTCTCCGGCCCCCACCTTCCGTGTGTCCCGGCGCAGAACCTCCAGGATGATCGGATTGCGTTCTTCCTTGAAATACCGGTGGTATTCGTAGATCCGACCGACCTCGAGAGGCAGCGCCCGCGCGAGGTAGACGAAGGCGATGTCGTCGAGCGGCTCCGATGTCCCGATCGACCAGGTGCTGTCCAGATGCTGAATCTGGTGGACGCGCCGCTCTTCGGGATAGAAGTCGTACTCGCGGGGACGATCCTCCTCTTCCTTGACGAAGCGGCGGGAAAACAGCTTTTCCGTGTCGATCCAGCTGTAGAGCTTCTGGTCCATCCCCATGCCCTTGATGTGCATCTCGGCCACGTAGGTCGTCCGGCCGCCGATCGTATCGAGTCTGGATACGCCCATGTGCCCCTCGCCGACCCCGAAGATCCCGTACTTGACCTTGTACCTGAACGCCTCGCCCATCCAGAGCGGCACGCGCAGAACCTCCTGTTCGGACGCGCTCAGGGAATCCCCGGTCGCGGCCGCCCCCTGCTGCGCCATGGAGGTTGGCGGTATCAGCAGCATGAGCCCCAACGCGGCACCTGCCACCCCGCGCACCGGCCCCGCCGCCGCCCCCTTCACCCCGGCGGCCCGCGCACAGGCCGAGCACGCGTTCATCCACCGGCCCCTATGCCGCGCCATGACCCTCGGCCTCCAGCGGTGCGACCTTCCTCACCCGCAGAATCTGCCGCACGGTGCCGAGCACGCGCACACGCGAACTCCGCCAGCGGATGTCGTAACGCAACTCCGGCGGCACGTGCGCGATCCGCCGGGCGAAAGGCGCCAGCACCTTCATGAGTTCGGCGTTCGCGGCCCAGCCCTCCGTGGTGATGAGCGGACGTCCCCCCGCCGCCCGCAGCGCCTTCCTGACCACCACCGCGCGGTACGCCCGAAAGCCCATCAGCGGGTCGACGCCCGAGTCGGCGGCCGCGCGTCCCAGCGCAATCCGGCCGAGGCGGCGCGCGAGGCGAACGGTCCACGGATGACCGGCGATCCGTCCCCCGGCCTCGCAGGCCACGATGTCCGCGCCTCCCTCGAAGGTCCTGACCAGTGGGTGAAGGTGGTTCGGGTGCTCGGTGAAATCCGCCTGCATGGTCACGATCGCGTCCCGCTTGGGGTACCTCGTTCCGCCGGCGGCCGTCTTCAGCAGCTTCTCCAGCGCACGGCCGTAGCCGATGGGCCTCTGCTCGGCGAGGACCGTCAGGGGCAGCGCCAGCCTGTACTTCTCCAGCTGCGCGCGGGTCTCGTCGCGGGAGGCGTCGTCGAGGACGTAGACGTGGAAGTCGCGGGCCATTTCGAGCATGACCTCGCGGATCTTCCAGAGCAGCACACCGATGGTGCGTTCCTCGTCGCGGCAGGGAATGCAGATGCGGATCATGGTGCCGACCGTGGGGTCCGGGGGACCGTTGCGGGAATCTTCGCCGCATTCGGGCGGCAACGGGTCCACAGGTTCGTGGAGTCGTGTCTGAATCTATACATAGTGGCCCTGTCCTGGTTCCCGCGCATCCTAGCGCGGCGGCGGCGTCTTCCACCGCCGGTGATGCCACAGGTACTGCTGCGGATGCTGCCTCACGCGTTCTTCCAGCCGGGCGGTGAAGGCCTGGGTCAACGCGGACGCAGCCGCACGGCCCCGGCCTCCCTCCGCCGCCTTCAAGCGCTCGATATGGATGTCGTAGCGCGGTTTCCACCCTGCTCTTCGGATCGTGTAGAACGTCGCCACGGTTGCCCCGGCACGCATCGAGAGCACCGCGGGACCCCGCGCCGTCGATGCGGGGCGGCCGAAATAGTCCACGAAGATTCCCGCCCGCCTCGCGTCCTGGTCGCCCATGATCCCGACCAGCCGACCCCGCTTGAGCGCGGCCGGCACACCGCGCCGCGCCGCCTCCCGGGGGATCACCCTCATGCCCAGCCGTTCGCGCGACCGGGTCAGGTAGCGGTCGAAGAGAACGTTTCGCTGCCGCGCCGCCACGATGTCCATGGAGTATCCGCGCGCCAACACCCCTGCGGTCCCCACCTCCCAGTTGCCCAGGTGGCCGCTCACCAGCATCACCCCCCGCCCCTCCCGCGCCGCCTCGAGCAGCACCTCCTCGCCGTTCAGGCGGGTCCGCCCCAGGATCTCGTCCCGGCGGGCGCCCACCAGCCGGAACATCCCCACCGCCTCGGCGCAGAAGTGCACGTACGAACGGCGGGCAACCCGCCGCAGCCACCCCTCGTCCGCCCCCGGAAATGCCATGCGCAGCTGGCGCATGACCACATCCCAGCGCGGCCGCCACACCCGCGCCACCACCCACCCCAACCCGGCCCCCAGCCGGTCCGCCACGCCCGCCGGCACGGCCCTGCACACCGCGATCACCGCGCGCAGGGCCACGTACTCCAGCCGGTGCCGCAACCGCTTCGACCCGCCGGGCCCGTTCACCGGAACTGCAGCTCCCGCAGCCGGCGGTACAATCCGCCTTCCGCCATGAGCTCTTCGTGCGTCCCCTGCTGCACGATTCGCCCCCCGTCGACCACCACGATCCGGTCCGCCCGCCGGATCGTCGACAGCCGGTGCGCGATTACGAAGGCGGTGCGGCCCGCGAGCAGCGCCTCCATCGCGTCCTGCACGGCCCGCTCCGATTCGGTGTCGAGCGCGCTGGTGGCCTCGTCGAGAACCAGGACGGGGGGATCGCGCAGTACGGCCCGCGCGATCGCGATCCGCTGGCGCTGTCCGCCCGACAGCGTGGTGCCGCGCTCGCCCACCACGGTGTCGTAGCCGTCGGGAAGGTCCACAACGAAGTCGTGCGCGTGTGCCGCGCGGGCCGCGGCCTCGACCGCCTCCTGCGTGGCGCCGTCCGTCCCGTAGGCGATGTTGGCGCGAACCGTGTCGTGCAAGAGGACCGTGTCCTGCGGCACCACCCCGAGCCCGCCCCGCAACGACGCGACGCGCAGGTCGCGGATGTCGGTCCCGTCGATCTCGACCGCGCCCCAGGTGGGATCGTAGAAGCGGGCGAGCAGGTCCACGATGGTCGTCTTGCCGGCCCCGCTCGGCCCCACCAGCGCCACCACCGCCCCCGCCGGCACGAGGAAGTCCACATCCTCGAGCACCGGCGCCCCGGCCCGGTACTCCATGTGCACGCCCCGGTAACGGATCCCCTCCCGCACCCCGTTGAAAGGCCGCGCCCCTTCCCGGTCCGTGATCCCCGCGGGCGCGTCCAGGAACTCGAAGATGCGCTCCGCTCCGACGAGGCCCGGCTGAATGAGGGTGGGCAGCTTGCTCAGGTACTTGACCGGCGCGTAGAGCTTCGTGCTCAGGAAGATGAACCCGACGAACGCTTCGGCGGTGAGCGTTCCGTCGACCACGACCATGCGCGCACCGTACCAGAGGAGGATCGCGGTGCCCAGCGCGACGAAGACCTCGGTCAGCGGGCCGGCGAGCGCGCGGATCCGCACCGTGCGCAGGAAGGTGTCGAAGTAGCCCGTGGTCAGCTTCAGGAAACGCTCCCGTTCCCGCGGCTCCGCGGCGGCCGACTTGACCATCCGGATCCCCGAAACGGTCTCCTGAATGTGCGAACTCACCTCGCCCGCGATGTCCAGCACCTCGCGGTCGCCTCTCCTGAGACGGCGGACGAGCGGCCCCCAGATCACCATCGTCAGCGGCACCACGATGAAGGCGGCCACGGTCAGCCGCGCCGACACGACCAGCATCCAGTAGAGCGTGGCGGAGAAGACCAGCGCCCATGACAGCGACCGTATGAGTTCCGCGGTCACCAGGGTGCGGAGCTGCTCGACGTCGTGCGTGAGACGGGACACGATCTGGCCCGTGCGCACCCGGCCGAAGAAGGCGAGATCCAGCTCCAGCAAGTGACCGTATACCTGGTTGCGCAGATCGCGCGTGACCCCCTGTTCGACCCGCGCCGAGAGGCAGGCCCGCGCGAAGTCCGCCGCGTTCTTGAGCACGACGAGCACCAGGATGAAGGCGATGATCCCCGCAACCGCCGTCTGCGGGTCGCCGTCGAGGTCGATGAACCGACCCACCGTGAAGTCGAGCACCCGTTCGATCCGGCCGGGCTCGCCCGCAGTGTCGCTTCCGCCGCCCGCCGCGCCGAAGACCGCGCCCAGAAAGGGAATGAGCACCACGATCGAGAAGGCGTCGAGGAGTGCATAGGCAAAGCTGGCCAGCGCCGTCAGCGCCAGGGCGGCCCGGTGCGGCCCCAGGTACGAGAGGATTCTTCGCCAGCCCGCCATCTTCAATCAGTCGTGCGAGTTGCCGGCGAAGGACTGCATGCGCGCGCCGATGGCGCCGGGGCGCCGGGCCGGGTCCTTCCGGAACCGCCTGGTGCGGCGGTACGGTCTGATCACCGCGGACGCGGCCTCAGCACCGAAACCGGAACGATCATCTCCTCCGGCGAGATTCCCCCGTGCAGGAACGAGTTGCGATAGCGGCGCTGGTACTCCCGGAGCTTCGTGGGATACACGAAGAAGTAGTCGTCGAGCGCGACCAGGCAGTTCATTCCCGCCGGCCCCTTCGGCAGCCGCAGGGTGGCCACGCTCCTGGGCGAGTACGCGGACCGCGGATCACGCGCGCGCAGGTTGCCGCCGAACTTGTAGCGAAGACTCGTGCTGGCGTCGCGGCGGGCGTAGACGGTGGCGGGACGCCTGCAGTGGATGGAGCCGTGGTCGGTGGTCAGGACGACCCGGTGTCCGCGCGCGGCGGCTTCCTTCAGCACCGAGAAGGCGGTCGAACGCTCGAACCAGGAACGCGTCAGCTGCCTCAGTGCCGCCTCGTCCTTGGCCACCTCCATCAGGATGGGGGATTCGGAGCGCCCGTGGGTCATCAGGTCCACGAAGTTGAAGACCATGGCGACCACCGAAACCCGGGCCCGCAGGGCCGACAGCAGCCGGCCGCGCACCTGCGCCTCGTCCCGGTCGGTGAAGACCTTCTCGTAGTGGACCGACACCTTCCGTCCCGTGAGCCGCTGGAGCTGGTCGCGCAGCAGCTCGTCCTCGAAGGCATTGAGCGAGCCCTCGTCGTCTGAGGCGTCCCACCAGCCGGGCCGTCGGGCCGCGATCTGGTCGGGGAAGAGGCCCGAGAAGATGGCATTGCGGGCGAAGGGGGTGGCGGTGGGCAGAATGGAGTAGTGGCAGTCCTCGTCGATGTCGAAGTACCTGCCCACCAGAGGCGTGATGGCCCGCCACTGGTCCAGCCTCATGCAGTCGAGCACCACCAGGAAGACGGGCTCCGTATCCAGAAGGGGGACCAGGTGTTTCTCCACCACGTCGACGGAGAGCACCGGCGCCCCCTCTCCGCCCCGCACCCAGCGCGGGTACTGCCGCATGACCCAGGGACCGAAGTCGTGGCGCAGATCCTGCTGAAGCGACTCGACAGTGGCGAGCAGACCGGTCTCGCCGGCCCGCTCCAGACGGAGGTGCCAGTCCACCAGCTCCTGGTACAGACGGGCGAAGTCATCGGCGGTGGACGCCCGCTCCCTCTTCTCCGACAGCTTCGGCCAGCGCGACGCGAAATCCTGGGCCGCGCGCTGCTGCTGAATCGTGGAGCCCTCGAGGATGCGCGTCACCACCGACAGCACCTGGCGCGGGCTGGTCGGCTTGACCAGGTACGCCTCCACCTGGCGGCCGATGGCCTCGTTCATGGTGTGGTCCTCCTCGGACTTGGTGACCATGACCACGCGCGCCAGCGGGTCGTCGCGGCGGATCAGGCGCAGGACCTCGAGGCCGCGCCGCCCCGGCATCTGCTCGTCGAGCAGGATCAGGTCGTAGGCGTGGTCGCGCAGCAGCGCCAGCGCGTCGTCGCCGTTGGTGATGGCGTCGACGTGGTAGCCGCGCTGCTGCAGGAAGAGGAGGTGGGGACGCAGGAGGTCGATCTCGTCGTCGACCCAGAGGATTCGTTTGGCCGCTCGCTGCATGGGGTCAAGCTAGCACGAAGCGCCCGACGGGGATGCATCGCCGGTCGAACGGGGGATTCCGCACACGGGCTAGTCCCGCGACGGATCGCGACCGGTGCCGCTCAGGCCGATGCTGATGGACGCCCACGCGGCGATCGGTTGGCCGTATTGGGTCGCCGGGTAGAAGAGCCACTGCGCGGCTTCCCGGATGAGCTGTCGGTTCAGGCCGCGGTCCCGGGTGGGCGGCTCCAGCCGGGTGGAATCGCCGACCACCTGGCCGTGCTCGTTCACGAACACCCAGACGATGACCTCGGTCCCCTTCAGCGCCTTGTGCGACGGGGGGTAGATGACGTGCTTGTGTCTCGGCGGCGTCACCGTCGAACGGCCCTCCGTCGCCTCGCCCCCGTCTCCCTTGCCGTCTCCATCGAGGCCCGGCGGGCCCACACCCGGCCTCTCCCCAAGCACCGCGGCCAGGTCGAACTGCGGCTCGGAGTCGAACTCCATGGGTTCGAATTCGACATCGTTCACCGTCGGCAGCGGAGGAGGAACGATCGGACGGGGCGGCGGGACGGTGATGTTCATGGCCTGCATCCCTCCCCGCGCCGCACGGGAATCACCCGCCTTCGGGCCGGCCGCGGCGAAGGGGGACAGCGGAATGGGGCGAGGGCCACCGACCACGAGCACGAGGAGGTGGAAGAGGAGCGACACCACCAGGGCGTTCCTCCAGAGCTTCCGTTCCTTCCGGCGCCGGGTTCTGACGTTGGGGGTGCTCATCTGTCTCCGCTGACTGCTCCGCGGGTTCGGTCCTGCTTCGCGTACATCCTTAGTACCACCGGGGCGGGCAGAGGGTTTCCCCTCGATCGCGCCATGTGCCGCAACGGCCCCTGCACGGCGGCACCGACTTGCCTGGCCGCCGGGGCCGGATCACCTTTCGGCCCCGCAGCGTACCGGCTTTTCACAACTGGGAAGAAGAGTTTCCGTGGATCTCGGATTAAAAGATAGGGCCGCGCTCGTCACCGGCGCATCCAGGGGGCTGGGCCGGGCGGTCGCGGAGCGGCTGGCACGGGAAGGCGCGGACGTTCTCATCAACTCCAGGTCCCCCGGCGCGCTCGAGGCCGCCGCACGCGAGATCGCGGGCGAAACGGGGCGCAGAATCGTGGCCATGGCGGGCACCGTGGCCGATGAAGCCTTCTGTTCGGCCCTCGCCGACCGCTGCGCCGCCGAATTCGGCCGTCTCGACATCCTGGTCGCCAACGCGGGCGGGCCACCTCCCGGCGGCGTGGACGATTTCACCCCCGGGGAGTACCGCACGGCCCTCGACCTGAACCTCATGTCGACGGTGCAGCTCACCCTGGCCGCCCTGCCCCACATGCGGGAGAAGGGGTGGGGGCGGATCGTGGCCATCACCTCGGTGGCGGTTAAGCAGCCGGTAAGGGGCCTGCTCCTCTCCAACACCGCGCGGCCCGGGGTCGTGGGCTTCATCAAGACGATCTCGCGCGACCTGGCCGCCGAAGGCATCCTCTGCAACGTGGCCGCGCCGGGATTCATCCATACCGCGCGGGTGGAATCGCTGCTGACGAGCCAGGCCGAGGCGCGCGGGGCGACCCGGGAGGCCGTGCTGGAAGGAATCACCACGGACATTCCGGCCGCGCGCATCGGACGCCCCGACGAATTCGCCAACGCCGTGGTCTTCCTGGCCTCCGAGGCCGCCTCCTACATCACGGGGCACACGCTGCAGATCGACGGCGGCCTGGTGCAGGGGCTGCTCTGATGGCCGCGCGACCGGGCCGGTCCCCCGGGTGAGCGTAGAGGAGCGAATCCGGGCGGGGGCGGGCAGGCAGGCCGCGGCCTACCTGGAGCTGACCAAGCCCGGGATCACGATCTTCGTCGCGGTCACCGCCGTGGCCGGGTACCTCATGGCGGCGATCCCCACCGTCCACCTGCCCGCGCTTCTCCACCTGGTCGTCGGGATCACGCTGGCCACCGCGGGCTCGCTGGCCCTGAACCAGTACCTGGAACGCGAGCCCGACGCCGCGATGCTCAGAACCCGTGGGCGCCCCGTGCCCTCCGGACGGGTAGCCCCGGGACACGCGCGCATCTTCGGCTGGCTGCTGATCGTGGCCGGCACGGGGCATCTCTGGTTCTGGCTGGGCTGGCTCCCGGCCCTGGTCACGGCCGCCGCCGCGACCCTGTACGACGCCGTCTACACGCCCCTCAAGCTGAAGTCCCCGGTCGCGACTCCCGTCGGCGCCGTGCCCGGGGCGCTCCCCGCGCTGGTGGGCTGGACGGCACACGCGGGGACCATCGACGCCCGCGGAATGACCCTCTTCGGGATCCTCTTCGTGTGGCAGCTCATTCATGTGCTCGCGCTCGGCTGGAATCTGCGGCAGGACTACGCGCGCGCAGGGTTCCAGCTCATTCCCCCCGGCTCGGACCGGCTGATTTCAGGACTCATGGTGGGCTACGCCGTGGCCTTGCTGCCGCTGAGCGTCCTGCCCACCGTGCTGGAGATGAGCGGCAACGCCTACCTGGCCGGGGCTCTGGTCCTGGGCGCGGGTATGCTGGCGGTCACAGTGGCGTTCCTGCTGAAACCCACGAAGCAGCGTTGCAGCCGGGTCTTTCTGGGTTCGCTGCTGTACCATCCGCTCCTGCTGGCTGCGATGGTTGCCGGGGCGCTGTGACGGCATGTGTGCGCGCGGATCGGGTCCGGCGACCCCCACACGGAATCCACCCGGCCAGGCGGCCCCCTCCCACGCGGTGGAGGGCGAGTTTCTGATCCACGAATACCCGAATCACGGAGCGGCCCCCCGTCCACGCGGAGGAGGGATGCAATATGGCTCTACGGTTAGGAGATATGGTCATATGGCCTCACGAACGATCCCGGCATTCGATTCCCTGAGGAAGCTCGGGGCCGCCCACCTCGCGGTCCCCCAACCGATCATTCCCCGGCGGGGCGTCCTCCCCGTTCTCGCCGCCGCGCTGATGGCGCTTCCCGCACTTCTCGCCGAACCGGCCGCGTCCCAGGAAGCCGGCCGGCCCCGCGCCCGCGACCTCGGCATCGCCGTGGGGATCTTCGAACCCGGCCGTCACAACGCGATCACCGACGTGGAGGGCGTCCTGGTCGGCCACACGACCGTGGTCGAGGGGGACGACATCCGCACCGGCGTCACCGCGATCCGCCCGCACGGCGGCAACCTCTACTTCGAGCGCGTGCCCGCCGCCATGCACGTGGGCAACGGCTTCGGCAAGCTGCTGGGCGTCACACAGGTCGGCGAACTGGGCGAGCTGGAAATGCCCATCCTGCTGACGTGCACGCTGTGCGTGTGGAGGGCGGCCGACGCAATGGTCGAATGGGCACTGGAGATGGAGGGGATGGAGAGGGTGCGGTCGATCAATCCGGTGGTGGGCGAGACGAACGACGGGGGCCTGAACGACATTCGCGGCCGGCCCGTGACCGCCGCGCACGTGCGGGCGGCGCTGGACGGGGCGGCCGCGGGGCCGGTGGAGGAGGGGGCGGTCGGGGCCGGAACGGGCACGTCGGCGTTCGGCTGGAAGGGCGGGATCGGGACCAGCTCCAGGGTGTTGCCCCCGTCGCTGGGGGGCTACACGGTGGGGGTGCTTGTGCAGTCCAACTTCGGTGGCATCCTCCAGATCGCCGGGGCGCCGGTCGGGCGGGAGCTGGGGCGATACTCGTTCCGCGGGCAGGTGGAGCGGGGGGGCGGGGGCCAGGAAGGCGAGTCGCAGGGCTCGATCATGATGGTGGTGGCGACCGACGCCCCGCTGTCGGAGCGGAATCTCCGCCGCGTGGCCATGCGGGCCGTGATGGGGCTGTCGCGCACGGGTTCGTATGCGAGCAACGGGTCGGGGGACTACGTGATCGCGTTTTCCACCGCCCCGGGCGTGCGGAGAGTCCCCGGCGTAGCGGTGCGGACGGTGGACGATCTGGCCAACAACGCGATCTCGGGGATCTTCCAGGCAACCGTGGAGGCCACCGAGGAGGCCATCTACAACTCCATCTTCAAGGCGGTCACGGTGAGCAGCCGCTTCGGGACGCGCGAGGCCCTGCCGATCGAGGCGACAATGGGGGTGCTCCGGCGGTACGGGGTGGTGCCGGAGTGAGCTCGATCCCTCGACGCCGAGATCGGCGGAAACGGCCGGCAGCCCGTGGGCAGGACGGGATTCGGACGGCTTTCGGGCGGCCTTGGCCTCGAACCGCTAACTTCGGGGACGAGATCACCACCCGCCACCTCTCCTCCGCCCGGGCCGCCATGAATCGTCTCAGGCCTTTTGCGTTCGCTGCCCTGCTCGCGGGGCTCGCAGCCATCCCCGCGGCCGGTCAGGTCGATCTCGGCGTCAAGGCCGGCGCGAGTCTGTCGGACCTGGTCGTGAGCGGAGTGGGTGTCAACAGCCAGGAAGGCAGGCGGGGTTTCGTGGCCAGCGCGGCTCTAACCCTGCCGGTGACGGGCCCGCTGGCGCTGCGGTTCGAGGGCTCGTACCTGCAGAAGGGCGCGACGTTCTCGCTGATCCAGATCGGCGACGTAACGCTGTCGCTCGACTACGTGCAGTTGGCGGCCCTTGGCAAGGCGAGCGTCCCGCTGGGCGGTTCGCGGAGCTCCCTGTACCTGCTCGCCGGGCCCGCGATCGCATGGGAGACGGGTTGCGATGTCACGATCGTCCTGGTCCTGCAGCCGGTCACCCAAACGGGAACCTGCGCCGGGGAGGAACTGCGCACGCCGACCAAGCCGGTGGATTTCGCGGTGTCGGGAGGAGCAGGGGTCCTGCTGTCCCTGACGGGGACGATGGGGCTGTCGCTGGAGTTCCTGTACACCCGCGGGCTGCGGTCCATCTACGATGGCGAACTGGGATGGACGGGCCACAACCGCGCCATGACTGTAGAGGGCGGCGTGACCTTCCCTGTCGGATAGTCCGTGGGATGAAGCAGCCCGGGCACTGAGGGCCGTGAGGCGCCGGGCCGGCGCTACCGCCCCACCCCCTTCACCAACACCCGCCCCGCCCGCGCACCGGTGAACCCCGCGTCGCGGATCGCGGCCTCGCCGGCCACGAACAGGTGGACCACGCCCGCCGAGAGCTGGTGGGGCTCGGTGAAGGTGGCGTTGTCCCTCAAGTGCTCCGAGAAGACCACCAGGTCCGCGACCATCCCTTCCTCAATCCGGCCCCGGTCCTCGATGCCCATCACATCGGCCGGAAGCGACGTCATGGTTCGGATCGCAGCCTCCAGCGTCATCACGCCCTCCTCGAACACGTACTTGCCGATCTTGCGCGGAAACGCCCCGTAGGAACGGGGGTGCGGCACCCCTACGCCGAACCGGGGCAATCCGCCATCGGACGAAGTCATCGTCCACTCCCGGGTCATGAAACGGAGCAGGTCCTCCTCGCTCATGTTGAAGGAAACGATCGACGGACCACCCTGGATGATCAGCTCCAACGCGGTATCGACGGGGTCCTCGCCCCGTTCCGCGGCCACGTCCGAAAGGAGGCGCCCTTCGATCGACGGGTCCTCCGCGAAACGCCGGAACTGGATCCGGTCTGCGCCCCCGCGCCGGGCCAGGTTCTCCACCATCGCCTCGCGAATGCGGGCCCGTGTGTCGGGGTCCGCCACCCGCTCCGCGAGGGCATCGCTCCCCCCTGCCTGGGACCAGCGGGGCAGCAGCGCCGACGAGAGTCCCGTCGACGAAGCCAGGTAGGGGTACTGGTCGGCAAAGACCGGAAGTCCCTCCGCACGGGCCGCGTCGATCCTCTCGGCGATGGCCTCGGAGGAACCCCATACCGGCGGCCCCAGCGCCTTGATGTGGGTCACGACTCCCGTGATGCCCGTCCGCCGGCTCACGTCAATCACCTCCTCGACCGCCGCCACCACACCGATCGTGTAGTTGGACTCGTCCCGGATGTGGCTGGTGTATATCCCGCCGGACTCCGCGGCCACCCGCGCGAGTTCGATCAGCTCCGCGTTCTCCGCGAAGCTGCCGGGGGCGTAGAACGTGCCCGACGAGAGACCCCATGCCCCCGTCTCCATCGCGGCGCGAACGAGTCCGCGCATTTCGTCCAGCTCGGCATCGGTGGGCGCCCGGTCGTCGCTGGACAGCACCTGCCGCCGCACGGATCCGTGCCCGACGAGCTGTGCCACGTTGACGCCGAGTCCGTGCTGCTCGAGCTCGGTCCGCTGCGCGGCCAGGTCGACCGGACCGCCCCCGTCCGGGTTCACCACGACCGTCGTGAGGCCCTGGGCCAGGAGCGGCTCGCCGTGGCTCAACTCCTCGGTGGCCAGGCCGGGTCCCGCGTGCGAGTGGGTGTCGATGAAGCCGGGACTGACGTAGAGACCGGTGACATCGAGAATCGTGCCCGCGGCCGCGCCGTCCAGGTCGCCCACGGCCGCGATGAGACCGTCGCGGATGGCGACGTCCGCTTCCAGGGCGGGGCTGCCGGTGCCGTCCAGCACGCGGCCGCCCTGCAGAATCGTGTCGTACGGCTCGGGGGCACAGGCCGCCACGGGCAGAAGGACGAACAGGGCCAACGGCGCGTGCCGGGGTGTATTGGTCATCGAGGCTCTCCGTATGTGGAAGGAAGCACCAACACAAAGTGGCCCGGCACCGCGCGGCGGCAAGTGCGCGGGCCCGCGCAGGATGGGCACCTCGGTTTCTCCCGCGCTGCCGGACGCTTAGCTTGCACCGACGCCTCCCGTTCATCGAAAGGGTCCTCATGAAACGCCTGCCCGGAATTCTCCTTGCCGCCGGCCTGCTCCTCCCCGCGCCAAGCGCGTCCACCCAGACCACCCTTTCGCTCCATGGCGGCCTCAACCTGGCGATTCTGAGCAACGAGGCAAACGATTCTCTCCTGCCGCTCAACTACATTCGCGTTGTCAGGCCCAGCTACGGCCTCTCGGCCACGTTCCGGCTGACCCCACCGGAGAGGGTCAACAGCCTCGAAGTCCAGGTGAGCGGGTCATACGCCCCCCGCGGGGCCGACGTGCAAGGTCTGAGCGCGGGGTCCATCCGCCTGAACTACCTGGAGCTCGCGGCCCTGATCGACGTGAGGGTGCCGCTGGTCATCGAACCCCTGGCTGTCCACATCCTGGTCGGTCCCACCCTGGGCTGGCTGATGTCGTGCACGCGCGAGCAACCCTGCCGCGACGACGAGTTCAACCCACGGGACTACGGACTGGCCCTTGGGTCGAACCTGGAGATCGGGGTGACCGAGAGGATGAGCCTGTTCGCGGGGTTCCTCTACAACGCGGGACTCACATACGCGGACACGGGAGACGAACCGTTTCGCAAGAATCGGAGCCTTGCCCTTCGCGCCGGCCTCCTCATCCCCATCGGCTGAACCCGGCCCGGGGCGGCGGCGAGCGTCGTCCGGCTACCGTCCGGTCGCCTCCACCGCGACAGCCGCGCCTTCCCAATCGGGATCCGCCACGCCCACCACCTCGCCCGTGGCGGGATCCACCCATATCCCGTGGATGCGCCCGAAGGCGCCCTCCCTCTCCACCTCCCGGACCACCATCCCCCAGGATTTCACCTCGGCGACATCATCCGGCGTCCAGCCGATCCCCGGCGAGGTCTCCATGGCAATGCCCCCGTCGATCGGATGAACCCTGGCCGCGGCGAGCGCATCGGGAAGGGTCATGCCCTGGTCCACCACCCGGAGCACCGCCTGTACCACGGCCGAGATGATCCTTGCGCCCCCCGCGGCCCCCAGCACCAGCACCGGCTGGCCGTCCCGCAGCACCATGAGCGGCGAAATGCTGGACCTGGCCCGCTCTCCGGGCTCCATGCGGCCGAGGTAGCCGCCCAGGGTGGCGGCGTACAGGAACCCGAGCCCGGGCGTGGCGACCCTGGACCCCAGGTTCGGACCGATGGTCTGGGTCAGCGCCACGTACATGCCGTCGGAATCCGCGGCCGAGAGGTGGGTCGTGTGTCCGTCCGCCGGACCCCATGAGCCGGTGTCCCAATCCGCCATTGAGGCGGACTGTTGAAATCCATTGCCGTCCATAGGCGTCCATAGAGTCC
>JAPPNO010000105.1 GCA_028873845.1 Gemmatimonadota bacterium
CCGAAACCGCCAGCGGGACGCTCTGAAGGAGTTCCTCCCGGTTCCTGGCGGTCACGACCAGCGGCTTCAACCTGACAACCGAGTCGGGATCGGGCGGCGGGTCCTGGGCCCGGGCGGGCGGCGCGGCCATGGAAGCTGCGGCCACCGCGGTTCCAACGACGAAAATGGCGCGCTTGTACAAGGATCCCTCCCGCATTTGGACGGCTCTAATCAACGGACTGCTGACCCACGGAGGCGCAGGGGATGGGTCGCCCCCCCCACAGGCTGCTAGACCCCCTCGACAATCACAACTTCCCGGGTGCAGGCGCCGCGTACGTTGCTCAGGGCCTCCTGATACTCAGGGTGGTCGTAGTACGCCTGCGCGGACCCCATGTCGGGAAAACGCTGGATGACGACGATATCGGGCGCGGAGCCCTCGGGCGCTACGCACCTGTCGGCCCGGACCGCGAATTCGCCGCCGAATTCGGGCATCAGGGCCGTCACTCTCTGCACGAATGCCGAATAGGCTACCGGATCGTGAACCTTCGTCCTGATCACTGTGTAGGCTGCCACTTTGCGACTCCTCTGGAATCTGTGGGTTGGTTGGTTGGCGTGTGCGGGAGCTGCGCCCGCTTGCCGCGTGGATGCGGCCCGGTGTACGATACCGACTCAGCGTGGAGCACGGCAAGTTACCTGCGGATAAGGACATACTCCGGGCGAGGGGAGCCACTTGAAGCGTTCGCGGTTGCGTTCCAACGAAGACCTGCGCTACGAAGTCGGCGACCGGATCCCCCGGCCGCTCGCGCTTGCGCTCGGCGCGCAGCTCGCCGCCCTGGCTCTGAATGGGGCGGTGTTGATGCCGACGATCGTGTTTCGCGCGGGCGGTGCCGAGGAATTCGTGGTGTGGGCGGTGTTCGCATCGGTTCTGGCATGCGGCGTAGCGGCGATCCTGCAGGGAACGCGGGTGGGGAGGATCGGGTCGGGCTACGCTCTGACGCACATCAGCTCGGCGATCTTCATCGCGGTCTGCGCAGAGGCGCTCATTCAGGGGGGACCGGCGCTGCTCGCCACCCTGGTCGTCATCGCGGCGGTCGCCCAGGGGGCGCTTTCCGCGCGGCTTTCGCTGCTGCACCGGGTTCTCACGCCCATCGTCACGGGCACGGTGATCATGCTCCTTCCCGTCACCGTGATGCCGATTCTCTTCGAGATGCTGAACGAGCTGCCGCCGGGCGCCCCTCCGTACGCCGGACTGGTAAGCGCCGTCGTGACGATCTCGACCATCGTGGGGATCGCCCTCAAGGCGAAGGGGACATTGCGTCTCTGGGCCCCGGCCGCCGGCATCGTCGCCGGTTCCCTCGTGAGCGCCTTCTTCGGAATCTACGACGCCGCACGCGTCGCCGATGCCGCCTGGTTCGGCATCCCGGACGGACGGCTGCCCGGACTGGACCTCGGCTTCAGACCGCCGTTCTGGGCGTTGCTGCCGGCATTCCTCTTCGTCGCGCTGGTCGGCTCGACCAAGTCGATCGCCGTCGCGGTCGGGGCCCAGCGCGTGGCGTGGCGCCGGTCCCGGGCGGTCGACTATCGCGCGGTGCAGCGGGCCGTGGCCGCCGAGGGCGCCGGGAATCTGCTGGCGGGGCTGGCGGGAACGATGCCCAACACGCCCCATGCGGGCGCGGTGGCCGCCGTCGAGGTCACCGGCGTCGCGGCGCGCAGCACCGGCGTCGCTGCCGGGCTGGTCTTCCTCACCGTGGCCCTGTTGCCGAAGGCGCTCGCGCTCTTCCTCGCCATCCCGGCCGGGGTGGTGGCCGCTTCCATCGCCGTGGTCATGGCGACGCTGTTCGCGGTCGGGATGCGCGAAGCGGTAAGGAGCATGGGCACGAATCCCCGCAACGGCCTCATTGCGGGCGTCTCGTTCTGGACGGGCGTCGCATTCGAGTTCGACATGATCTTTCCCACATTCTTCGCGGAGTTCGCAGGGGGCCTGTTGAGCAACGGGCTGACCACGGGGGGACTGCTGGCGCTGCTCCTCACCGCGCTCTCGGTCCGGCGCACGAGCCGGTTCAGGGGCAAGCTCGATGTGGCCGAACTGCCCCGGATCAGGGAGTTCACTCAGGTGTTCGCCGCCCGCAGCGGCCTGCAAGCGATCGTGGAGCGCCTCGATGCGGCAAGCGAGGAGACGTTGCTCACCCTCATGCAGTCGCGTGGGGAAACGGATGGTGCGGAGGAGGCGCCCGGGCGTGAGAGGCGCGAACTGCTATTGACCGCGCGCGAGGAGGACGGAGAGGCGGTGCTGGAGTTCAGGGTGGGCGCGGCCGGCAGCGGCGAACTCAATCTTCAGGACCGCCTGGCGTGGCTGGGGGAGCAGACCAGAGTGGCCCGGGTGGAGCATGAGATTTCGCTCCGGCTGCTCAGACACCTCGCGTCCTCGGTGCGGCACCAGCAGTTTCACGACATGGACATTCTGACTCTCCGCGTTTCCGCCGATGCCGGGGATGGATCCTGAAGTGGCGGCGACAAGGCTGATCCCGCGAGCCCGTGACAGAGACATCGCCCGGTGCTCGGCGGGATTCATCCGCGGACTCCTCGCCCTCGCGGCTGGTTTGCCGATCGTCGGCGGATGCGGGCCTGCGCCCGACACCCGGGAGCTGTCGCTGGCGCACTTCCTGCCACCGGATCACGCCCTCAACGAGGCCATGTTCACGCCGTTGGCCCAGGAACTGTCCGAGCTCTCGGACGGCAAGTTGACCGTCAGGCAGTTTCCCGCGGGGGCCCTCAACTCTTCCGCGCCGGCCCAGTATTCGATGCTGCTCAGCGGCGTGGCCGATATCGCCCTTGCCGTGCCCGCCTACACCGCCGACGTCTTTCCAAAGACCGACCTGATCGCCTACCCCGGCGTCTGCAAGACGGCGATGGAGTGTACCGAGGCCATGCGGCGTGCGAGGTCGGTTCTGGAGCCGGAGTACGAGGCCAGAGTGCTGGCGATATGGGCCAACGACGCGCCGGTGCTGCTCACCCGCGACAGGCCGGTCCGGACGCTCGAAGACATGCGCGGACTCAAGATCCGTGTTTCGACCCGGAGCGCCATCCCGTTCATCGAAGCCCTCGGCGCGAGCGCCGTCATGCAGCCCGGTACGGTTGTCCACCAGAGCCTGACCACCGGAGTCATCGACGGGGTCGCCATCTCCCCTTCCGGGATCGTCGCGTTCCAGCTCCACGAGCCGGCCTCCTACCTGACCACCTGGCTTCCCCTGTCCGGGCTGCCGTTCGTCCTGCTGATGAACCGGGGGGTCTACGACGCTCTTTCTCCGCAGCAGCAGGGCTGGATCGACGGAGTTGCGGACGACTCCCTGTCCATGGCCGGAGCCGACGCATGGGTGCGCGCGGGCGCCGAGGGTCTGCAGCTGGCCGTGGAGGCGGGTGTCGAGATCATCGATCTGCCGGAAGGCGAAAAGCGCCGCTTCGAACGCGCGATCGCCTCTCTTCGTGACGAAGGGCTTGCGCGGGAGGTGGGCGACATGACCGTCGGCGAGGTCATACGGCTGTTCAATGGCGCACGGTGATTGAGCGTCGCACGGCCCGGCGTGCCGGAAAAAGCGGGGCAGGGAGTCGAGACCGGTCGCTCTGTGGAGAGACGTGACCTTCTCGTGACCGTCTTCGAGAACCGCCGGGACCATTTCGCGCGGGCCGAAGCGTATTGCCGCCGGTTGGGGACGGCGTTCGTGGCCGTGGGCGGGATCGCGCTCGCGGTGCTCCTGGCAGTCACCGTAGCCGAGGTCTTCTGGCGCTACGTGATGAACGACTCGCTCCATTGGATCGAGGATCTGTCGACGATGTCGCTCACCGTCGTTGTGGCGGGTGCGATCGCCTACGGCGCGGGCGAAGGATCTCACGTCTGCGTAAACCTGATCGCGCGCTTCTGGGGCCGGCCCGTGACCAGAATCACGGACGCGGTCGCGCGGCTACTTGGCGTGGGAGTGACTGCGATCGCCGCCTACGCCCTGTTCGCACACGGCAGCTGCGGCCTGGCCTGCGGTGCCGTAACCGGCAGCGTGTCGATCCCTCACATGCCGTTCTACTACGCGCTGGGCGCGTCTCTGGCGACCTACGGACTGCTGCTCGCGACCCAGCTCCTCCTGGGGTTGGCGGCATGGAACGCCGAAGATCCCAACGAGCCGGCCGAATGATGGACGGAACGGGCATCGCCCTGCTGGGCTTCCTCGCGCTCTTCGTTCTCCTCCTGGTCCGCGTGCCCGTGGGGCTGGCGATGCTGATCGTCGGCGCGGCGGGAATCGCCCTGATCCGCCCCGGCGCCGCGGTGCCGGTCCTGGCGGGGGAGATCTTCGCGGTCGCCTCGCGGTACCCCCTCACCATCCTGCCGCTCTTCATGCTGATGGGCAGTCTGGCAGTGGTCTCCGGGATGAGCCAGGACCTGTACCGCGCCGCTCACAGCTGGCTCGGGCGTGTGCGCGGCAGCCTCGCGTCCGCGTCGATCGTCGCATGCGCCGGATTCTCGGCTCTTTCGGGCTCGTCCCTGGCCGCCGCCCTGACCATGGGCCGGGTGTCGCTTCCCGAGATGCGGCGGTACAGGTACGACGACTCGCTGGCCACGGGAGCGATCGCCGCCGGCGGAACGCTCGGCATACTGATCCCGCCGTCGGCGGGCCTTGTGATCTACGGAATCATCACCGAAGAGAGCATCGGACGCCTCTTCATGGCCGGGGTGATTCCAGGGATTCTGCTGACGCTTCTGTTCGTGCTCGCCGTCTCGATCGTGGTAAGACGCGACCCCGGCAAGGCGCCGCACGCCGAGGAGCCCGTGGCGTGGCGGGACCGACTCCGGGCCACCGGGAGGGCCGGTTGGATCGTGGGCATCGTCATCGTGACCATCGGAGGCATCTACGCCGGTGTCTTCTCCGCTGTCGAGGCGGCCGGAGTGGGAGCGCTGTTGACGCTGATCGCCGCCTGCGTACGGCGTGCGCTGAACCGGGAGACCGTGACCGAGGTGGTTGGGTCCACGCTGAAGGCCAGCGGCACCGCCTTCCTGGTGCTCTTCGGGGCGTTCGTGTTCAAGGTCTTCCTCGGATTGACCGGCGTGGCGTTCGTGGCGTCGGAGTGGGTGGCCGAACAGGGCTTTTCGGGCGTTCAGGTCGTCCTGCTGGTACTGGCCATGTTCATCGTGCTCGGCACCTTTCTCGACGGATTCGCGATGCTGGTGCTGGCCGTTCCCCTGGTTCAGCCGATTCTCGAGTCCTTGGGTGTCGACATGATCTGGTTCGGCGTGATGGTCGTCATCACGCTGGAGATGGGCCTGATCTCGCCCCCGGTCGGGCTGAACATCTTCGTAGTGAAGGGCGTCGCTCCCGACGTGCCGGTCCACAGGATGTTCCGCGGCATCGTTCCTTTCTGGGTTGCGATGCTCGTGGCGCTGGTTCTGATTGCGATGTTGCCGGGGCTCGCCATGTTCCTGCCGAACGCGATGTACGGGTGAGGGGGAGGGGGCCCGGTGTGGCCGCTTCCCGAAGCCAAACCAGTCAAATGGAAACTGCGCTTTCCAATATGTAAACTCCGCATTACTTGTTGGGTGGTTTTGGGGAGGATCGCCCGAGCGTTTCGGGGGCTACCTCCTGTGTAGCGTGGGGACGAAGACGTCCATCCAGACCTTGTTCGCGCCGTCGATCCTGAGTGCGGGTATCAGTCCTTGAGACGTCAGGGACAACACCGGTCCAAAGCGCCTGGACGCCAGGACCGAGCCGCTCTTCACGTCAATCACCTCCAGGATGTTGTCGTACAGCGAATCGATCAATTCCTTTGACGACCTCTGTGGCGGGACCGGCGCCCACTCAGGGTCGGCGACGCTGATCAGCGCCCACAGCAGCGACGGGTCTTTCGGGCCGAACGCGATCTGCTGCACGTTCGGTTTCGGCGGTTCCGCCCCCCGCGATGGCTCCGTCCAGGGTTGGAACCAGTCGACCTGTCTCCGGTATCGCCGATTCGTCGGTTCAGGTCGTGTACCCGCCATCGAGTAGGTGGACAATTCGTAGTTGTTCCTCGGCGCGACCCATAGCACGCCTTCACCGTCAACCGTGATGGATCGCAGTTCGAGAAAGGAGTCGTCCGGCCGACGCGAGGCCGTTTCGTTGCCGAAAGTCTGCAGAACGCCGCCGTCAGCGCCGATGAGGTGCAGCGGCCAGTCGACCCCATCGGCGGTCCTGATGGTCGAATTGACGATCATGCGGCCCGGCGGCAGCGGCACCATGTCGCGCATGAAGGCGGGAATCCGCTCCGTGCGAACGAATTCATGGTTGGGATCGAAGACTGATCTCCGCAGTTGCGAATGGTCGTAGACGTAGAGCGTGTCCCCAGCACCCACGACGATATGGTTGACGTGCGTGAACTCGCCGGGACCCTCCCCCAACCTGCCGATCACCTTGATGAGTCGGCCCTCCTGATCGAACACCCCGACTTGTTTCAGCCCGTCGGTGTTCGACGTGGCGTACCAGACGCCGCGCGAATCGCGCATCACCAGGGGGCTGTACGCGAATAGACCCGGGTGCAGGCTGTCCGAGAGGCTGATCACCCTGGACAGCTCGATCCGGCAGTCGCAGTCGGGAGATTCGGTGAGCGTGGTCACCGTCGGGTCCTGGGAGACCTGGGCCCGTGCGGGTGCGGCCGGTGCCGCGATGCCCGGACTCAGGGCGCAGAGAAGCGCGAGGACGAGGGAGGGGTGGCGTGGAAGCCGGGTGGATTGGCACCTCGCCGGTCGTCTCGGTCCCGCCAAGCCGGTCATCCGCTCACTCCGCTCGTCAGTTCGTCCTTGTCGCGATCATAGGTGGGCGCGTATTCGACGATCGTACGGACGGCGAACCAGCCGACGGCCGCTGCCCCGATCCCGGAGACCAGCGCCCCGGTGGCGATCACCGCCGGGGTGAGGAACTCCGCGGGCGATCCATCGAGCAGCGTGGAGATCCAGATGACAGCCACGAAGGCTGCCGATACGTACACGAAGACGGATCGGGCTTTCGGGCCCGAGTACTTGTACTGAAACGCGATCGCCACCAGGGACACCAGGAACACGGCCGCTCCCATTCCGATCCCCGTCACCACCGGCCCCCCAGGAAGGGACTCCAGCCGGAAAAGCGAGAGCAGCGCGGCCAGCCAGATCACCAGGGGCATCGACAGGGCGGCTGTGGCCAGAAAGCGGCTGGCAGCGTGTTCCCGACCAGTGATCGGAAGGGAAGACAGGAAGCGGAGCGAACCGTCGATCTTCTCCTGAGTCATGTTCAGGGCCAGGCTGCAGGGAAGGTAAATGAGGAAGACGGCACCAAGTCCCACAGTCATATCCGGGTTCAGCCCGCCCCCCAGGAAGACCGGAATCATCACGACACCGACCGTCACCAGTCCCAACTTCCACAAGGGCTTCACGGTCCGGTACAGGTGCAGGCGAAAGAGTCTGAGGACGGCGTCGCGTCTCATTGCCCCGCCTTGCCCAGCAACATCCGTTTCGCTGTCTTCCGAATGTCGGCGCCGGTTGTGATCATTCCGCCGTCTCCCACGGGGTTCAGTGCCTTCCCGTCCTTCAGGACGAGAAGGTGGGTGAATGGAATCTCGTCCAGGTCCTCAAGAATGTGCGTGGCCAGAACGACCGCGACATCGGGGTGTCCCTGCATATGGGCGTGAATCTGCCTGAGCGCCTCGTGCCGGGCCAGCGGGTCGAGGCCCGCCGTAGGCTCGTCGAAGAGGAGGAGCCTGGCTCCCTGGCCGAGGGCGGCGCAGAGGGAGACCTTCAGGCTCTGCCCGCGCGAGAGCTCCCGCAGCCGGTGGTCCAGGGTGAGATCGAGCGCTTCGGCCATCGCCAGCGCCTGCGCCATGTCCCACCGGGAATGGAAGTGGGAGAGGAAGTCAAAGTGCTCGCGCACGGTCATCCATCGGAGTCCGAGTAGTCGGGTCGGGACTATCGCCACCTGCTCGCGGATGCTCGGGTCGACGCGGTCCCGCTTCCTTCCCAGGATCCACGCCGTACCTGCCGACACCACGCGGTGGCCCGAGAGGATGCCGAGAAGCGTGGTCTTGCCCGCGCCGTTGGGTCCCACGAGCGCCACCGCGGAGCCAGGGTCGATTTGCAGGGTGAGCGGTCCCAGGAGGAACTTGGGATACCGGAACTCGATGGCGCGGAGGTCGACGAGAGGGGGGGCGTGAGTAGAGCGGGTCACCTGTCCTTTTCCCGTAGTCACTATCGTCCCACCACCCGCTTCACCACCACCGACCTCACATTCATTTCGTCCCGTTCGATGAACACTATCAGGCCCCCTGGACCAAATGCGGCCGGCATCTTCGATGATTCGCCATCTCGCTCAGTCACGCGGAACATGTCGATCAAGGTGACCTCCCCGTCCGGGCCCCACGCCGGTCCAGTCCCCAAAGCTGCACATACTCCACCCCCAGTTCGTCCAGCACCTTGCCGAGGATGAAGTCTTCGCCGATCTGGTGGATGACCAGCCGCGGCGGCGTCTCGACGAATCCCTGCACGAAGCCCTCGGAGTCGAACACCGTCCAGAGGGCGCGATCATCGTCGCCGGGAGGATTGTATTCGCGAACCCACAGATAGCCGAGAGCGTCCACCTCGATCGCGGTGAAGGCGGGGAAGGACTCGGGCAGGGGGAACGCGTCGACGGTGGCGTTGTACTGCTTCAGGAGATGGATGGTCTCTTCACGCTTGGGTGTGTAGGCTTCGCGGTAGCTCTCGACGTCGGCCTGTGTGGGGCTGCGCGCGTCGTTTTGGCGGCGCACGATGCGTGCCAGGGATCCGTCGTGGCGGTAGGCCCTGAGTTCGTAGCGATCCGTGGGGGCCAGCACCACGAAATCGCCCCACGCCGCCCACCACAGCGTTTTCCGGAAGGGCGGATCAAACAGTCCCATGCCGGTGCCGTCCCCCATGTGGTCTTCGAAGTACCAGAAGGTCTCGCCACCCGGATGCCGGCCGAGCGCTCCCAGCGGAGACCCGTCTCCGGCAAGAATGGAGAAATCCTCCTGGTCGCGATTCATGCCCTTCTCCGGCAGCGCGGTGGGGCTGCCGACCCGGCGGGATGCCAGAATCGCTCCCCCGGCAAGGACGTCGCGGCACTTTGACCGATTGATTCTCGTCAAGTTGAGTGTCCGGCCATGGCGCCCCCGGGTGTCCCAGATCGAAACGACGTTGTTGACGGCCTGGCTGCTGCCGGAGCACACGGCCAGCGAATCGCCCGGCCAGCGCTCCATCCAGAAGACGCTACGGCCCAGTCCGTCGCTTCCCTGGATCGTGCTGAAGTCGCCCGGGCCCTCTCCCCGCTGTCCCCACGCCTCCAGGTAGTTGCCGTTGTCGTCAAAAACCAGCAGTTGGTGTGAGCCCCCGTTGGCTACCACGATCCGGCCGTCGGGCAGTTTGAGCGCGTCGCCCACCTGGTGAAGCTGAAAGTCCTCGCCGCCCGCCACGGTTCCGATCGAGATGGCCGGCGCCTGGCTCACCAGCCATCCCAGTCGCGAGCCGGTCTCGGGACGGGCGTTTTCGACGATGAGGATGCCGGCGCTGTCTTGGGTCTGGGTTTGCGACGGGGGGGGACGGGGTGGTGCTGGTTCGCAGGCGGTGGCAGCCAGCGTCAGCGCGACGGGGAGGATGGGAATGGGCACGGCTTTCGCGACGCAAGTGTACCGGGTTCCACTCATTGCCTTCTCCGCTCCCGCCACTCATACACCCTGACCTCGGGTACCGGTGCGGCAACCGCTCCGTAGGCGTAGCCTCCGCCGAAGGTGCTGATGCGTGGCAATTCCCCGTACTCCGATACGGCAAGGATCGCTCCGCTGGCAGCGTCGATCAGAAAGGAGCCCACCTCGGGGCCATACCCGACTCCCTGCTCCCATTCCTGCTCTTCGTACTGTACCAGCAGGTGGCCTTGTAGGAGGATCGAAAGGGTGACCACGCTCCCGAAGGTGCTCTTCCCCTCCGGCAGGCTCCACTTCACCCCGGTCGCTGTTCGCTCGATGACGGCCCCTTCCACCCCGGGCAACTCGGTGATCCAGAGCAGAGTGCCGTCGCCGCTGTAGCCGTGCACCCGGGGGACGGCGGTGGAGGCCGCATAGATCCTCCGGTTCGCCGGATCGCAGGCGAGGAGCCCCACGTCGGTCAGGTTCAGCATGGCCGCGTCGCCTTCGAGAAACGGCACGCCGAAGGAGGACTTGACGTCTCCCGCACGATCGAAGCGGTGGATCGTACGACCGCCGAGAGTGAGCTCATACTTCAGGATGAGGTAGTCGCCGTCGAACAGGCAGAACTCCCAGCCCCCGGACGTGGGCAGCCGCGTCTGGCCAGTGTATCCGAGCGTGGCCGGCCCCATTTCGTAGCGCGTCACACGGTGGTTCCACGCGTCGAGCACATGCACCTCCGATCCGCTGACCTCCACCGCCTTCGGGCCGATCAGTTCGCCGGGACCCTGGCCTCTCCCTCCACCCCATGTGAGAAACTCACCCTCGTTCGTGATTGCGGAGAGCTTGTGGGCCAACTCGTCGACCAGGAACACGATGCCCCGCTCGACGTCAACGGCCAGGCCCGACAGGCGGCCGAACATCAGCGTGGAGTCCCCGTCCAGAACACCGAACCGCCCCACGGGGACGAAGTCGGGGAACTCCGCGACGGCTTGGCTGGTGTCCTGCAGCGCCAGGCCGGCTGCCCCGGGAGCCAGCAAACCGGGGAGCATCATGGCGAGGCAGGGCCACGCGGTTGGCCTATCGGTCATTGTGGTGTCTCTCCGGACATCTCCGTAGGGGTATTCAACACTCCCACTTGGCCTGTGGAGCCTGTTCGAAGATAGCCTCGGGAGGCAGGGAACGCCTTCTCGGCGGATGGCTCCGTCTATCGGCGAGTGGGCCGCGAAGGCGAGGGGCCGGACGAGTATGCGCTTGACCGTATACTGCGATTTGTAGTACTGTTAATGCAGATTGCCGTACCACCGATCCCGCAACCGGGAAGAACGCCGCATCATGGGGCTGCCGAGAATACCGAACTCCGAACTGGCCGTGATGGAGCTGCTCTGGCGGAAGGGCCGGCTGACGGCGCGCCAGATCCTGGAACGACTCTACCCGGACCCGGCCCGCTCCCAGCACGGCGCCGTCCAGAGTCTGCTGCAACGCCTGATGCGGAAGGGTTTCGTGGTCCGCGACCGGGACGTGGGTGTCTACCTGTTCTCCGCCGTCCCGACCCGGGAGGAGTACGCGAGTGACCGGCTCAACGCGCTTGCCGGCCGGCTGACCGGGGGCTCGGTGGTTCCGATCATCACGCAATTGCTCGAGGCGGACAGGCTGCCGAAGGAGGAGATCGAGAGGCTCCGGGGGATTCTGGAGGAGTGGAAGTGATCGATATCCTGCTGCAGATCGGCGCCACGAAGCTGGCCCTCGCGATCGCGCTGGCCGGGACCGTCTGGATGGTCCAGCGGCGCGTGAAACGCCCGGCCTCCGTCCACGCCCTGTGGCTGATGGTCCTCGGCGCCATGCTGGTTCCTGCGGTCGTTCCGCTTCGGGTTCTGCCGGAGGAGGGGGCGGTGGAGATTGTGGGGCAGTCCGAGGTTGCGGGGCAGCCCTCGGTCGTGCCGCTTCGGCCTCCGCCGGAGGACGTGGCGGGGGAGGTTGCGGGGCGATCCGAGGTCGACCCGCCGGTGGTGGTTGCCGAGGCTGAGGTGAGCGGCGATGGGATGGCTCCCTGGGGCTGGCTCACGCAGAAAAGAAAACCGCTGGCCGTACTTCTGTGGCTTCTGGGCTCCGCCGGGTTCCTCGCGTGGATCGTCGGGCGGACCGTGCGTTTTCACCGAATGCTCACCGGGGCCGCCCGGCCGGCCCCGCAGTTGCAACGCCTCGTGGCCGAGATCGGCGGCACGCTGGGCTTGCCGCGAGTGCCCGGAGTCTACACCACGGATGCGCGGTTGCGCCCTCTGGTGTGGTGGGCGGGTGGCCGCGTCCGGGTCCTGATTCCGTCGGTGTTCCTCGACGAACTCGATGAGAGGGAGCTTCGCGCGGTGCTGGCCCATGAGCTGGCCCACGTGCGGCGCCGGGATTACCTGGTGCGCGGGGTGGAACTGCTGGCGTGCTCGGCGTACTGGTGGAATCCGGTCGTGTGGTGGGCGAAGCGCAGGATGAGGTCGGCGGAGGAGTCGAGCTGCGATGTACTCGCTGTCTCCGCGTCGAGGTTGACGCGAGATCGCTACGCCAGGTCACTGCTGCGCGTGGTCGAGATCATGTCGGCTGGACCGATCCCGCGGGCTCCAGCCCTGGCGAGCACGGCTGACAGCTCCATGGACTCAAGGCGGCTGGAGAAGAGGCTGAGAACGGTGCTGGTGCCCCCCCCGGCTTCGCCCGCGCCGGGCAGGATCCGTGTGGCGGGCTCCGTGGCGTTGGCGTTCGGGGTGTCGCTGGGCCTCTTGTATTTCACGCCCGGCCGGGGGCTGAGTTTTGACCTGCCGCAGTCGCCGGCTCCCGCGATGATACAGGACAGCGCCGGCATTCGGATCGTCGAGTACGCCGGGATGCCGGATGCCGCCGCTCCCTTCCGGTTTGCGGCAGAACCGCGGTACCGGCACGGCGCCGGCCCGGGCGACCACTCCTTCCGCCGGATACATCCAGGCAGCCTCTTCCCGGACGGCAGCGCCGTGGTGTCGGACATTGGCAGGCAGGAACTGGTCGCGTTGGGTCCGGACGGCAGGTCGCACGAGGTGCTTGCCGGGCCGGGGAAGGGGACGGGAGATGTGGACTACGTCGGGGCCACCTTCGCGCTGGGGCCGGACCGGTTTCTGGCGGTCGACATGTTCCTGGACCGACTGACCATCTTCGCGGGCGGTTCGGTCGAGCGCACGGTGGACTTCCGGCAAGCGGATGGCTTGCATGTCCTCGGAATCGGCGCAGCCGGACAGCTGCTGATGACCACCGGCGCATTCTGGCCCGGCTTCGAGGAGGAATGGCTTCCGGGGCACATGGCCCGGTTCGACATGGAAACGGGTGCCCTCGATACGGTCGCGTCCTACGACTACGTCTCCCGTCCTCCGCCGGGGTTGCGCTGGAACCCGATCGGTGCGGTCGGTCGGGTTGCGGTCGCAGCCGGTCAGTTCGTCTACGCACGCTCCGACAGGCCGCAGGTCGCCTGGCATCGTCCCGATGGAACCGTCACGCAGATCGTGCGGTGGCAGGCCGAACCGGCTCCCCTGACCGAGGAAATGCTTGAAGGCATCGAGCCGGGACTCCGGGCGGGCAACCAATTGGCCAACCCTGGCGCGGCGGCGGCCGACATCGATCGCATGACCAATGAGGACATGGCCACCTATCGGGCGGTCATCGGTGGATCGATGCCCCTGTTCACGATTCCCTTCGGTGACTCCGAAGGCAGGGTGTGGCTGCCATCCTACCGGCCGGGCAACCTGACCGAGGGCACGCCGCAATACACCGTCATCTCCGGCGACGGGAAGTGGCTGGGGACGGTGCAGGCCCCGCCGCGGTTCCGCCTCCTGGACGTGGGCGGCGAGCTGGTGCTCGGGGTCCAGATGGACGAAAACGATGTGGAGAATGTCGTCGTGTATGAACTTGTCGAGCGATAGGAGACCTGGACAATGCGAGACAGATACGAAGTCATCCTGATGCTGGCGCCGGCACTTGCGGTGGGCTTCAGCGCCTGTGGAGGCGGAAGCGAAACCCAGGAGACCGCCGGCGTCCCCGTCCAGATCGAGGACAGCGCCGACGTGCGGATCGTCGAATACGACGGGATGCCGGTCACCGCGGCACCCTTCCGGTTCGCCGCGGAGCCACGCTACAGCCACGGCGCCGACCCCGGCGACTACGCGTTCCAGAGGATCCATCCGGGCAGCCTGTTCCCGGACGGCAGCGCCGTAGTCTCGGACATCGGCAACCGGGAACTGGTCGGGCTGAATCCGGAGGGATCTTCGCACGAGGTGCTTGCCGGGCCGGGCGAAGGACCGGGAGACGTTGCCTACGTTGGGGCCACGTTCGCCCTGGGGCAGGACAGGTTTCTGGCGGTCGACATGTTTCTGGACCGCCTGACCATCTTCGGCGGCGGCTCAGTCGAACGCACGGTGGACATCCGGCGCGCGGACGGGCTGAGTGTCTCGGGAGTCGGCGCATCCGGACAGCTGCTGATGACCACCGGTGCGTTCATGCCCGGCTTCGAAGAGGAATGGCTTCCGGGGCACATGGCCGTGTTCGACATGGCGACCGGTGCCCTCGATACGGTCGCGTCCTACGACTACGTCTCTCGTCCTCCACAGGGCCTGCGGTGGAACCCGGTCGGTGCGGCCGGCCTGGTTGCGGTCGCCTCCGGCCGGTTCGTCTACGCGCGCTCCGACCGGCCGCAGGTCACCTGGTTTCTTCCCGACGGAGCCGCTGCGCAGATCGTGCGCTGGCAGGTCGAGGCGGCTCCCCTGACCGAGGATCTGATTGAAGGTATCGAGGCGGAATCCCGGGCGGGCAACCGCCTGGCCAACCCGGGCGCGTCGGCGGCCCGCATCGATAGCATGACCAATGACGACATGGCCACCTATCGAGCGGTCCTCGGCGAGCCGATGCCTCTCTTCACCCGACCCTTCGGCGACGCGGAGGGCAGGGTGTGGTTGCCATCCTTCCGGCCGGGTGGTCCGCGCGCGGGAATTCCACACTACACCGTCATTTCCGCCGACGGTGAGTGGCTGGGCACGGTGGAGGCTCCACCGCGGTTCCGCATCCTGGATGTGGCCGGTGGCCTCGTGCTCGGCGTCCAGCTGGACGACATGGATGTGGAGAATGTCGTGGTGTACGAGCTCGTGGGGGACGGTTCCTGAGAGATCTTCGGGCCCCTCCATGGACCATGCCGGGTACGACGAGGCATCGCCGGATCGATCCGACCCCGCCGTTGCGCTGACCTCTCCCGGCGATCCATCGCTCGACAACCATATGTCTCTTCCGTGCGTCTACCAGGCAGGTATTGCCTGTCCGCAGGTTGTCGAGGCGGCCATTCCCACCCCGTGCACCGAGTAAACAGGCAGAAACGCGAAATCGTCCAAATCCCCCAAACGGAGGTCGGCGCGTGCCCTGGGCATCAGGGAACGGAAAACAACATGATCACCCACACCACCCCAGCGATACACCGAGGCCGAAGCACCCGGACCGTGCCGTTCCCGGCACCCCTCCTCACCGTTTCGGCCACCGCCCTCGCCACGACCTTCATCCTGATCGCGACCGCACCCCCCGCCGCCGCCCAGGATCGCCCCCTCGCCGCGGACTTCCCCGAGGTCTACCGCGCAGGCGGCCTCAACGCTCCCGACTGGGCGCAGTTCGCCGGCCGGGGCCCGGTCAGTTTCGACGCTGCGGGGAATCTCCATATCCTGGACTCCGGGAACTACACGGTCGTGGTGATCGATCCGCAGGGCGGGTTCGTCAGAACCGTCGGCCGCCAGGGCGAGGGACCGGGAGAGTTCGGATTCACCTTCCGCCTGGTGGTGTGGCGCGACGGCCGCCTGGCCGTCAACGACCTGCAGAACAACGCGATTCACGTGTTCGGCGCCGGCGGCGAGTTCGATCATTCCGTGAGGGTGCCGAGCCACGTTTCACTCACGTCCATCAGGCCGGATCCGAGCGGCGGCGCCCTGTACGCGCGGGGATCATCGAGCAGTACCTCGCCGATCCGCGAGGCCCTGGCCGAACTGACCGGAGAGTCGCCCCCGGAGGAGGGACTCGACGGATTCAGCATCGGCCGAATCGACCTGACCGCCGATGCGTTCGCCTTCGGTCTGGTATTGCAGGCATGGCGCGTAACCCGCGAGGATCGCGCCGAGGAGGTCTCCGCGGATGACATCCTGAGCGATCCCTCCAGGATCATGTCAACGGCGCTGACCAGTTCCCAGGACAGGATGTTCTTCGAGCCCACCCTGCGCTGGGACATTCTGCCGGACGGCCTGATCGCCTACGCGGACTCCTCGGCCTATGCCATCAAGCTCGTCAGGCCGGGCGGGCCGGTCGTCGATGTGATCCGGCGGCCTGTCGAACCCGAAGCCGTCACCCGACGCCTCCGGTCGGCCGCGATCGAACGGGAGATCGGCACGCTCACGCGAACATTCGAGAGAATCGAAGGCGGCATGACCGACGACGTTCGCGAACGGATCGAGGAGCGTGAGTTCTACCCGGAGGTCTCGGTGATTCGGGAGATTCGGTCGACATGGGAGGGCGGCCTGTGGATTCGGCGGCCCGGCGAGGAGCCGTGGGACACGGACGGCCCCATCGATGTCTTCGGCCCGGACCGGCAGTACGTCGGCACCTTCACGGCAGGCGCCACCACGATGCCCAGGGCGTTCGGCCCCGACGGCCTGGTCGCGTACTGGGAGGTCGACGAGCTGGATGTGCCGACGATTGTGGTGAAGAAGCTGCCGAGCGAAGTGAGGTAGCCGGATGCATGGAAGCCCCGCAGGGTGCGCAGCCCGCATCCCCCGACGTAGACTGTCAGCGATGACGCACCAACCGCTCGATTTCCGGCTGGAGGAAGGCCCCCGATGAGGACGATCATACGAAGCGCGCTCGCAGCGATGCTGCTGCTGACCGGAGTTTCCCGCGCCGGGGCCCAGGAAGGGGACGGGCGCCAGCCCGGAGAGCGGTTCCGCGACTGCGCGTCCTGTCCGGAGATGGTGGTCGTGCCGGCGGGGAGCTTCATGATGGGGTCGCCGGCATCGGAGGAAGGCAGGCAGAGCGAGGAAGGGCCGCAGCACCTGGTGACGATCGCCTCGCCGTTCGCGGTCGGAGTGTACGAGGTGACGTTCGCCCAGTGGGAAGCGTGTGTGGACGCGGGGGGGTGCGGGGGATTCCGTCCTCGCGACGAGGGTTGGGGCCGGGGAAGCCGTCCGGTGATGAATGTGAGCAGGGAGGACGTGCAGGAATACGTGCGGTGGCTGTCGCGGGAGACGGGGGAGCCGTACCGGCTGTTGACCGAGGCGGAGTGGGAGTACATGGCGCGGGCGGGTACGGAAGCGCCCCGCTACTGGGGTGAAGCCGGGATGGAGCAGTGCCGAAGCGCGAACGGTGCGGATGCGACGGCGCACCAGGCGTATCCCAATGCCGCGGACTCGTTCTTCGTGGCTTGCACCGATGGCAATGTGTACACGGCCCCCGTGGGTTCGTTCGAGCCCAACGGATTCGGGGTGTACGACGTGCTGGGCAACGTCTTCGAGTGGACGGAGGATTGTTGGAATGGCAGCCATTCGGGCGCGCCGGCCGATGGGAGCGCGCGGCTGCAGGGGGACTGTTCCCGGCGTGTGGCGCGCGGCGGTTCCTACGACCTCAGCCCGAAGTATCTCCGTTCCGCGCTCCGCTTCGGGGTCGTCGCCAGGGCCCGGAACAAGGATCTCGGCTTCCGCGTCGCCCGGACCATGAACTGACTACGGGTCTCCCGGGTCCCTTCCTCCCGTCCCTCCGTCCCCCAGCCCCACCAGCTCCAGCAGCCTCAGCGCATTGGTCGAGGTCGCGATCCCGTCGCGGAGCCGGTAGTCGAAGGTCAGTCCGTCGGCCCCTTCGCCCACCGACTCGGTGAAGTGCACGGCCACGGCCCGCTCGACCAGGTCGTCCGCATCGGCGAGGGCGAGGTCGTGGGTGGTCACCACCCCGATCGCGCCGGTGGCGAGGAGGTGTCGCAGCACGGTGCGGGCCGCGATCCTGCGTTCGGCGCTGTTGGTGCCCTGGAGGATTTCGTCGAGCAGGTAGAGGGTGTGGGGGGTGGGGGTGGCCGGCTTGCGGGTGCCGTCCGGAGTCGGGTCCGCGGGCGATGCAATGGCTGAAAGGGCCGGTTCCTGCCCGTCCCGGGCGGCGTCGACGACCAGCTTCAGCCGGTGAAGGCCCGCCATGAAGTACGACACGCCGTCCACCACGGAGTCCTCCACGCGCATGCTCGTCACGATTCGCAGCGGCGGCATCCGCAGAAGCCCGGCGCAAACCGGCGCGCCCGCCTGGGCAAGCACCGCATTCAGGCCGACCGCCTTCAGCAGCGTGGACTTCCCGGACATGTTCGAGCCGGTGACGAGCAGGAAGGAGCCGGCGGGGCCGACCTCGACGTCGTTGGCGACGCAGGCGTCCGGGGCGAGGAGCGGGTGACCGACGGCCTCCCCGCGAAGGGTCGTGGCGCCGGGCTCGATCTCCGGGAATGACCACTCGGGGTGATCGGCGGCCAAGGTGGCCAGAGCGGCAAGCGCCTCGGCTTCGCCGGCCGCGTCGAGCCAGTCGCGCACGCGGTGGCCCGACCGCGCCTTCCAGCGTTCGAGCGCGCCGAGGACGTGCACATCCCAGAGCAGGACGATGGCCAGGGGGAGGTGGAGGAGGGGTGAGCGCCTGGCATCGGCCAGGTCGAGGAGGCGGCGCAGGGTGGCGATCTCGCGGGGGGCGGTGCGGGGGGAGGCCGGGCGGTCGGATGGGGCGGCCCGTGGCCCCGCGGACGGGTGACCGGCCTGGGCGGCTCCCAGTCGTCGGCGAATCTCCACGGCGTACGCCGAACGCAGGGGAGCGTCGACCAGGACGGCGAGAAGCGGCGCGAACCGCCGCACCCCGGATTCCCCATCGTCGGCCTCGTCGAAGTCCGCGTTGAGTCCCCTTCGGAGCCCGGTGTACAGCAAAGTCGATACGACGAGCGGCCACACCAGTGCCGGCAGCGGGACCATGCCCAGGGAATACAGGACGATGGCTGTCACGTTGACGGCCGGCAGCAGGATGCCCGCCGCCCGGACCCACGACCGCCCTTCCAGCAACGCCCCTCCCTCCGCCCACGCCAGAAACCCGTCGATTCCGTCTCCCTCCCCCCCGCTCCCCATCATCCGGGCCTCGGCCACCAGGCGGTCACGGAAGTCGTGCGCGCCGGCCATCTCCCGCACCGCCTCCTGGCGCAGCGCGATCGTCTCCGGGCCGGCGCCCTCGAGCAGCCAGCGCCGCAGCGTCTCCCGCCCGGGCGCCGTACCGCACACGCCGGCGAGGTGCAGGAGCGACCCGTGGCCGAGAAGGTCGAGATCGTCGGCGTAACCGTGGTCCCGCGGCGCCTCGACCGCCGGCGGATCGGGCAGGTCGAACCAGCGGCGCCGTATGCGCAGGATCCCCTCCCGGTTGAAGTCGGCCATCGATCGGGCGCGGAAAAGGCGCCGTTGCGCGACGTGGTGCCGGGCGACCAGAATCGCGAAGGTCAGGGCCGCGGCGGCCATGAACGTCCAGGCGGCTGGGCCCCGCCCGGCGGCGAAGAATACCCAGGCGCCGGCGATGGCGGCCGCGAAGAGCCCCAGCCGGAGGCGGCCGTAAACCCGCACCGAGCCGAGTCTTTCCGCCGCCTCCCGGTCGAACCGGCCGGCGCGTTCCCGGTACCGGACGGTGGGGTCCGCGGTTGGCGGACGGCCGCGATGATGTCCAGATTCCATGCATGAAGGTAAGCCAACCGATTGTCGCGACGACCGTGGCCGCGCTCCTCGCCGCCTGCAGCCCGCCCGGCGAGCCCGGAGAACTTCCGCCCGCCGTCGACGCGGTCTTCGCCGAATACGCCGGTGGGGACGGCCCCGGCTGCTCGGTCGGCGTCATCCGGGACGGCCGGCTCATCGGTTCCGGGGGCTATGGAATGGCCAACCTGGACCACGGGATTCCCAACCGCCCCTCGACCGTGTTCCGCATGGCCTCGGTCTCCAAGCAGGTGACGGCGGGTGCGATCGCCCTGCTGGCCCTGCGCGGCGACCTCGACCTCGATGCCCCCGTCCGCCGCTACCTCCCCGACTTTCCCGACTACCCCGACCCCCCGACCGTGCGCCATCTGGTTCATCACACGTCGGGAGTGCGCGACTACGTCGGACTCATGCGGCTGGCAGGCTACCGCGACGAGGACTTCTACACCAACCCCGAGGTGCTCGCCGCGATCAACCGCCAGCGCGGGCTCAACTTCCGGCCGGGCGCGGAATACCTCTACAGCAACGCCGGCTATTTCCTCCTCGGCCAGATCGTGGCCGGCGTCACGGGCCAATCTCTCCGCGAATTCGCCGAGAGCCATTTCTTCGCCCCCCTCGGGATGACCGATACCCACTTCCACGACGACCACAACGAGATCGTCGCCCGGCGCGCCATCGGCTACTCACCCACGGACGACGGTTTCCGCATCAACGTCACCACGCTGGACATGGTCGGGGACGGCGGCCTCTTCACGTCGGTGGAGGACTGGGTCGCCTGGGACCGCAACCTGGAGACCGGAGGCCCCGACTGGGTCGCGCTGATGCACCGGCGCGGGGTGCTCAACTCGGGGGACACCATTCCGTACGCCTTCGGCATCTCCCACGGCGAGCACCGGGGGCTGGCGACCGTCGGCCACGGCGGCGCCTGGGTCGGTTACCGCACCGCGATGACGCGCTATCCCGAAACCGGCTACTCCTTCGTCGCCCTCTGCAACCGCTCGCGCATCAACCCGACGGGCCTGATCGCGGCCACGGCCGAGGTGTACCTGGAGGACCGCATGGCGCCGGCGGAAGACGCCGGGGAGGCAGGGGAGGAAACGAGCGCGGCCACCCCGCCCGATGAGACCGAAGCGGCCGCCCCGAGCGAGGAAATCACCGGCCGCGACCGCTACGCGGGGTCCTTCTACAGCCCCGAACTGGACGCGACCTATCACATCCGCGCGTCAGGCGCCGAGGGACTCACGCTGCGGGCGGGAAGGTGGGACCCCGTCACCATGCTGCAGGCGGACGACGGTGTGCTCCGGGGCCAGGGGCTGACCTTCCGCTTCGCCGATTTCGCCGCCGGCCGGTTCCGGTCGTTCATGCTCGACGCGGGGCGCGTCAGGAACCTGCGGTTCACCCGGCTGGAATGAAGCGCCCGCCTCCCCCGCTGCACATCGAGGTGGACCACGACCGCTGCGTGGGCAGCGGCCTGTGCCTGACCTTCGCCCCGGGCGTATTCGCCCACAACGCCCGCCGCCAGGCCGAGGTCATCGATTCCGAGGGCGACAAGCTGGAGGATATACTTGTAGCGGCCGAGAACTGCCCGACCGCGGCGATCAGCGTGATGGACGCCGCGACGGGAGAACCCTACGAGGTGTGAGCATGGCCGAAACCGCGAACCCCGTCACCGCCCGCGACTTCGCGCGGCGCAAGAAGGCGGGCGAGCCCATCGTGATGATCACGGCCTACGATGCCCTTTTCGCGTCCCTGGCCGATGCCGCGCGCGTGGACGCGATCCTGGTGGGGGATTCGCTTCAGACGGTGCTGGCGGGAGAAGAGACGACGCTCGGCGCGACCGTCGACCAGATGATCTACCACGGGCGCATGGTGCGGCGCGGCACGGAGCGGGCGATGGTCGTGGTGGACATGCCCTTCCTGAGCTACCAGGTCTCGCCCACCGATGCGGTGCGCAACGGAGGACGGATCCTCAAGGAGACGGGTGCCGGCGCCGTGAAGCTGGAGGGGGGCGCCGCGGTCGCACCCGCCGTGGAGGCGCTGGCCACGGCGGGGGTACCGGTCATGGGACACCTGCGCTACACGCACCAATCGGCAAGCGGATCGGGAGCGGGCCGAGGGCGTGACCGGGGTCGGGGTGCGTTCGAGACGCTCATCCGCGAACTCAAGGCGCTGGAGAACGCGGGGGTGTTCGCCGTCGTGCTGGCGATGATGCCCGCGGTCATCGCCCGGCGGCTGACGGAGGCGGCCTCGGTGCCCACGATCGGGATCGGATCGGGCCCCCGCTGCGACGGACAGGTCCTCATGATCCACGAAATGCTGGGGCTGGACGGGGACGATGCCCCACCCCACGTCAAGCGCTACGCGGAGTTGGGCGACGAGGTGCGGGAGGCGGTGGCCGGCTACGCGGAGGAGGTGCGCCGGGGAGAATTCCCGGGCCCGGAGCACGTGCAGAAGGTGTAGAACTCGCCCGTACCCCGTCCAACCCGCGGCCCGCCCCCGGCTAACCCGCTCCCGCGATCCTCTCCTCGGCCATCCAGTCGGCGGCGGCCGCCGTGCTGATTCCCAGTTCCTCCGCCAGGGCGATCACCTGCAGCGTCTGGTCGAAGATCTGGGTGACCTTGGAGTAGATCGTGAAATCCTCCGTGGGCCTTCCGAAGACCTCCTCCTGGCAGCGGATGAGGCCGCCGGAATTGACCAGGTAGTCGGGCGCGTACACGATTCCGCGCTGCATCAGCTCGTCCCCGTGGCGGGGCTCGGCCAGGATGTTGTTGGCGCCGCCGGCCACCGCCTTGCAGCGAAGGCGGGCGATGGTGTCGTCGTTGATGACGCCGCCGATCGAATTGGGCGAGAAGACGTCGCACTCCACGTCGTAGATCGCGTCCGCGTCCACCACCTCGGCGCCGAGCTCGCTCGCCGCCTTCTTCGCCAGCGGCTGGTAGATCTCCGACACCGTCAGCCGCGCGCCCGCCTCGTGGCAGAACTTGGCCAGCGCGTACCCCACATTGCCGAGCCCCTGCACGACGATGTGCCGCCCGCCGATCGAGTCGCTCCCGTTGGTCGCCTTGAGGACGGCGCGAATCCCGCAGCTCACGCCGTACGCGGTCGTCCGCGACGGGTCGCCCGCCCCGCCCGCCGACTCGTTCACGCACGCCACGTGCCTGGTGGCTCCGCGAATCACCGCCATGTCATGCGAATTCGTGCCGATGTCCTGTCCCGCTATGTACTCGCCCGCCATCGTGTTGACGAATCGGCCCATCGCCCTGAGCAGCGCGGGGTTCTTCCCCGTCCTCGCATCCCCGATGATGACCGACTTGCCGCCGCCCAGGTCGACGCCGCTGATCGCGGCCTTGTAGGTCATGCCCCGCGACAGGCGCAGCACGTCCTCCAGCGCTTCCGCCTCCGTCGCGTACGGCAGCATGCGAACGCCGCCCAGCGCGGGGCCCAGGGTCGTGTCGTGTATCGCGATGATCGCTCGGAGTCCCGAGTCGTTGTCGTTGCAGAAAACCACCTTCTCGTAATCGTGTTCGCCAAGTTGCTGGAACACCTGCATGGGCTCGCCCAACTCCTTTCTTCAAACAGGTTCAAGGGAATCGGCCGCCCTCGCGCCGCACGCGAAGAGCCTGCGGCCGGCCGAGGGCGCCGCTTAAGCTAACAGATGCCCGGCTTCGCTCTGCGTTGCTACGGGGCAAACGGCTCTGCTATTCTCCCTTCGTCACTTCCTGCCCACCCCGGAGCCGCAGCGCGCCTTGCGGTGCCCGGGTCGCCACCCCGGACCAGAACTCGGAGGAACCATGTTCAAGCTTCGTTCAATTGCTGCCGCCGGGAATCAGGGCGGCCCGTCGGCCCCCGGGAGGGATGCGCATGCCGCGGCCTGCCGCGCCGGAGGATCGCACGCGGTCGCGTACGCGCTCCCGCTCGCCGTACTTGCCGCGGTGCTTCCCCCGGCACCGGTCGCGGCCCAGGACCCGGAGGAGGACACCGACCCCGTGGCCGAACTCGTCGCCCGTCTCACCCTCGGCGACTACAAGGCCACGCTGAAGGGCCTGACCCGGTTCGGTGACCGCCGCCAGGGGACGCAGCGCAACCGCGACGCGGTCGACTGGATCGAGGCCTGGCTGCAGGACGTGGGCTGCACGAACACCGAGCGCGTTCACTACGAATATGCGCCGCGACGGTTCGCCGAGCCCCCGCGCCGCGCACCCGGCCAGGGCGCCCCCCGCCGTCCCCCTCCCCGCCAGCAGGCCGAGGACCTGACCACGGCGACCGGAGGTCTCGTGGGGCGCCGAGGACGCGGCGCCGGCGGCAGCACCATCTTCGGCTACCGGGGCCGCACCGGCGTCAACCGCGGCCTCATGGCCCAGCCCGACGAGCGGATCCGCGAGCTCAACCGCGAGGAGCCGGTCGACGGCGACCGCTCCCAGGTCTACTGCACCAAGGTCGGCACGACGCACCCGGACGAGATGTATATCCTCGGCGCGCACATGGACGGCCATGGCGTGAACGAGGCGGTGGACGACGACGGCTCCGGCACCGCGCTGGTCATGGAGCTGGCCCGCATCTTCAGCTCGCCGGACGTGGAGACCGAGCGCTCGATCCGCTTCATCCTGTGGAACAACGAGGAGACGGGGCTGAACGGTGCGCGGGCGTACGTGGAGCAGTGCAGGGCGTGGAGGATCCGCCGGGCTCCGGCCAATACCCCGAGCCGCGCTGGCTGGGGATGATCCAGCACGACATGATGCTCTGGGACCACGGGGCGCCGGGTCCGGACGGGCGGGTCAGCCGCAACCAGCGTCCGGAGGCCGATGTCAACATCGAATTCCAGTGGAACTCGGAGCTGGTCCAGGAGTCGATGAACCTGGCATTCCACTTCAAGTTCGCGAACGCGCGCTACGCCACCGACTACCCGGCCACCGTCGGCCCGCACATGACCAACACCGATTCCACGCCCTTCATGAACCTCGTCGCGGCGATCAGCCTGCGGGAGAACGAACGGGGAGCGCAGGTGGGGGCGGGGTGGAACCCGAACTGGCACCAGCCCACGGATGTGTGGACCACCTACACGGATGACGACTTCCGGCTCGGGCTGAATGCGGCGCAGACGACGCTGGCGGCGATTGCGCAGCTGACGGGGGCGAGCGTGGGGCGGTAGCTCAGCTCCCGAGGCGCGCGACCTCCGCCTCCGCCGCGATATACCCGAAGCCCGCCCACCCCGACCCTTCCAGAATCCGGCGGAACATCTCCTCGCCCTGCTCCGCGCGCCCGTTGTAGAAGTGCCAGTTCGCGACGCCGTAGGCGATCGCCACGCCGGCGGGATCCTCGCTCTCCGGGTCCCACAGCTCGTCCGCCTCGATCTCACCCTTGTACATCAAGAGGAGACGGTGGTAGCTCGTGTTCTCGATCACGTCCAGATCGGCCGTCACCGGCTCCAGAACGGCCGCGGCCTCCTCGTCGCGGCCCAGGCGGCGCAGCGCCATGTACCACCAGTGCGAGATCGCGACGAGCTGGTCGGGGTTGGTAGTCACGGCGAAGTAGTCTTCGTATGACCCGAGCGCGGTCTCGAAGTCGCCCTTCAGGTAGTGGGCCAGCGCGAGGTGGTAGTGGATGTTCGACTGGAGCGTGCTCGTGGGGATGCCGCGCTCGTTCGGCTGGCCGTCCGGTTCCACCTCGTCGGGTTGCCCCTCGACCAGCGCGGCCGCGTGGGACAGGTCCTCGATCGCCCGGTCGAATTCGCGCACGCTGATCCAACGTCCGATTTCGTTTTCGGATCTGTTGCGATAATTGGACTTACGGGGTTTGCGGGTCTGATTCCCGCCCTTCGGTTCCCGCCGAACGGGAT